>DASCPP010000055.1:0-4674 GCA_036012565.1 Flavobacteriales bacterium
TTGATTCAGCTACTGTTTGTTTTCAACTTCTTTTACTCTATTTTTAAAGGAACAAAAGCAACACAAAACCCTTGGAAAGCAAACACTTTAGAATGGACCACTCCTATTGAAAGGATTCATGGAAATTGGCCAGGAGAAATCCCAGAAGTAAAAAGATGGGCATATGATTATTCAAAACCAGGATCAGAGGATGATTTTATACCACAAACAGAACCACTAAAAGAAGGAGAAACAGAACATTAAAATATGAGTATTGCTATAAAGAATAATCGTACACACGTTCATTTGCTTTGGGTAGGCTTTGCAGGGATTGTAATGTTTTTTGCAGGCCTTACTTCAGCTTATATAGTAAGAAAAGCTGAAGGAAACTGGCTTGAGTTTACAATACCTGATTGGTTTACTGTAAGTACAATTGTAATAGTAATTAGTAGTGTTATCCTTTATTTCGCAACTAGAGCTGTAAAATCAGATAAATCGCCTATAGTTTTTATTTTAGGAACTCTTGCTTTAGGAGTTCTATTTAGTTATTCTCAGTTTATGGGATGGTCGGAATTGGTAAATCAGGGAGTATATTTAACAGGAGAAGGTAGTAACCCTTCCGGTTCTTTTTTATATGTGATAACTTTAGCGCATTTAATTCATCTTCTTGGTGGGCTGATAGCACTTTTGGTTTCACTATTTAGTGCATACCAGGAGAAATACACTAAGGAAAATTTTATAGGATTAGAGATAACATCAAGATATTGGCATTTTTTAGGAATCTTATGGTTATATCTTTTCTTTTTTTTGATTTAAACATTAAATAATTTTAAAAATTATGGAACAAACAATAGAAAAAACAAATGCTTGGGGAGGAAATGCAAGGCCGTTTGATATCAGCTATGGAAAACTTATGATGTGGTTTTTCCTGATGACAGATGCATTAACTTTTTCAGGATTTTTAGTATCGTACGGATTTAGCAGATTCAAATATGTAGATATTTGGCCAAAAGCAGAGGAAGTATTTACTCACTTCCCATTTTTACATGGAGATCATCCATTGCTTTTCGTTGCATTAATGACTTTTACATTAATTATGAGTTCTGTAACAATGGTATTAGCTGTTAATTATGGTCATAAGATGCAGAAAGACAAAGTTATATTATGGCTCTCTTTAACAATAGTTGGGGGTTTAATTTTCTTAGGTTCTCAGGCCTGGGAATGGAGTCATTTTATTCACGGATTAGATGGAGTCCCAGCCACTTTAGTGAGCAATCCTTATGGTCACCCTTTATTTGCTGATTACTTTTTCTTTATTACTGGATTCCATGGATTTCATGTTTTTACTGGTATTGTAATTCTAACAGTAATACTAATAAATGTTATTAAGGGAACTTATGAAAGAAGAGGGCATTATGAAATGGTAGAGAAAGTAGGATTATACTGGCACTTTGTTGATTTGGTATGGGTATTTGTATTTACATTTTTCTATTTAGTTTAACTTTTAAAAAATATTATTATGACAAACGAAACAACAAAT
Source organism: Flavobacteriales bacterium (assembly GCA_036012565.1). Taxonomy (GTDB): domain Bacteria; phylum Bacteroidota; class Bacteroidia; order Flavobacteriales; family BACL11; genus DUAL01. The sequence continues at coordinate 1,520 of DASCPP010000055.1, forward strand.
AGTAACTGGTGGGTTTGGAAAGTTTTTTGGATTTTATTAGTTGTAACTACTGTTGAAGTATTATTAGGGATTATTAAACCGTCATTCCTTGCGGACACACAGTTCTTAGGTACTTCATTATTAAATCATATTTTCATTATTATGACTCTTGTAAAAGCAGGATATATTGTAATGGTATTTATGCATTTAGGTCATGAAAAGAAAAGCTTCAGATGGACAGTATTATTACCAATGTTTATATTAATTCCTTATCTTTTTTGGTTAATACTTGTTGAAGGAGCTTATACTCATTTAATGATGTAAATTTGCAGTATGCAAAAAACACTAAAAAAGTGGATAATACTTTTTGTATTATTAGTCTTACCTTATATTCTTTATACTCTATTATCAAAGGGAGAAAATAATTTTGTAAAACTTGCTGTTGTTGGAGAACTGGGGCATAAGATTCCTGAGTTTAAGTTTCTAAACCAGAATAATGATAGTATTACTAACAAAGATTATAAAGGCAATATCTATATAGCAAATTTTATTTTTACTACTTGCCCGACTATTTGTCCTACTATGACAATTAACATGAGATATATACAAAGTAAGCTAAGTATATATCCAAATATCAAGTTTTTGTCACATACGGTAAATCCAAATTATGATACTCCTAAAGTGCTAAAAAGATATGCTCAGAAAATGAGAATTGATGAAAGTAATTTTAATTTTGTTACGGGGGATAAAGATGAGATTTATAAAATAGCAAAGTATTATTTTGTGAATACTTCTGAAGACGAATTAGCTCCTGGGGGATTTCTGCATTCAGAATATTTAATAATTATTGATAAAGAGGGAAGAGTGCGTTCAGGCTATTCTAATTTTATTTGTAGTGAATGCGGAAGCTCTTCTAAACGATCAAAGATTGCCTGTTTAGATTGTGGCACAGAACATTCATATATAGGAAATCCCGTTGGCAGTTATGATGGGACTCAGGATTTTGTAATTAAAAATTTGATTAAGGATATCAAAACATTATTAGCAGAATATCATGAAGATGCAAAGGTAGAAAGAAATGAAAAATAAAAAAGTCATATTATTTTTAATAGGAATAATTTCCTTTATTCAATCCTTTTCACAATGTGCTATGTGTAAAGCAGCTGTTGAAGCAAATTTGGAAGCTGGAGGGACTAAAGGAGCAGGATTAAATGATGGGATCTTATATTTAATGGCTATGCCATACATTGCTGTTGCTGTTTTTGGGTTCTTTTATTTTCTGCAAAAAAGAAAGGAACAAAACGCTTAATTGCCAATTAGATGCACTTACTAAAATTTTACGCACAACTTCTTAAAATAAAACTAACAATAACTGTAGTTTTTTCGGCTGTAGTGGGTTATCTTCTAGGCTTTTCGGAGTTTAATTCAACACATTTTATTTATTTATTAATAGGAGGTTTTTTTGTGACAGGATCAGCAAATGCTTTTAATCAAATTTTAGAAAGAGATAAAGATAAACTGATGGAGAGAACTTCTGTTCGCCCTCTTCCTCAAAGAAATTTATCAGTTACACAAGCTTTTATTTTTGCAACTTTAATAGGATTAATAGGGCTGTATCTTTTAAATCAAATAAATCCACAAGGAAGTTTCTATGGCTTTATGTCCAAATCTTCTTTTTTCGGATTGATATCTATTTTATTATATGTCTTATCATATACTCCTCTAAAAAGAATTTCTACAATCTCTATTTTTGTAGGGGCGATACCTGGAGCAATTCCGTTTTTGTTAGGATATGTAGCTGCAACAGATGATTTTGGAATGGCAGCAGGAACACTTTTTGCAATTCAGTTTTTCTGGCAATTTCCACATTTTATAGCTATTGCATGGGTTCTTGATGACGAATACAAAAAGGCAGGATTTAAGATGTTATTTGGAGGAGAAAAAAACAAATATCCTGTAATAATTTCAATTTTTACTTCAGTATTGATGACAGGAATTTCTATAATTCCATTCTTTTATATTAATAACTTGAATTTATCAATTTATGCTTTTGTAATGATTCTGCTACTTGGAATCTGGTTTACAATAAAATCATTCAAATTGTTACAAGATTTAGATGATACCTCAGCAAAAAGATTAATGATTGCTTCTTTTGCATATTTACCTTTAATGCAAATAGTTTACGTGCTCGATAAGTTTCTGTTTTAAGCTCTCTTAAAAACAAATAAGGAGTATACTACTGAAAGCAATAAGAAGAAAGCTGTCACTTGATGTATTAGAGCTAGTGAAAATGGCACTACCAAAACTAAAGTAAAAATCCCCAATACTGTTTGCAACAAAACAATCGAAAATGATAAGGTTAATGCCTCTTTTTGTATTTTAGTTAAGGTGAAATTTTTACTGATTTTCCAAACAAAAAAAACATAAGCTACAATTATAAGGGCTAGAGTCCTGTGAACAAACTGAATCCCAAACCTACCTTCAGAAAAATTTTTCCAAAATGGCTCTAAACTAAACACGACATCTGCTATCCATTTTTCTCCCATTTTTGGCCAGGTATTAAATCCAATTCCAGAATTTAAGCCGGCAACAAATGCACCATATATAATCTGAATTACTATTAAAATGAATAAGCCAATATTTAATCTGAAAAGTTTAGAATTATCAGTATTATTATTTGAGAAAATAAGAGGCAGAACTACCCATACTATATATGCGCAAGTTAAGAATGCGGTAATTAAGTGAATAGCCAATCTATAATGACTTACATCGGGCCTGTATACTAAACCACTTTTTACCATCCACCAACCAATAGCACCTTGCATAGCCCCCATTAACAATAGTAGAGTTGATTGAATTTTCAGTTTTTTTGTAAGTTTCTTTTTTATTAGAAAATAAATAAATGGAATGATGAAAACTAATCCTAAAACTCTACCAATTAATCTATGTAAATACTCCCAAAAGAATATAGATTTAAATTCATCTAAAGTAAAGTGAGAGTTTATTTTTAAGTATTCAGGAGAGGTTTTATAAAGCTCAAAAGTTTCTTGCCATTGCACTTCATTTAATGGAGGAATTGTTCCCATAATTAAATTCCAGTTCACCATGGAAAGCCCTGAATGCGTTAATCTGGTAATACCTCCAATTACTACCATTATAAATATGAGAAAACATCC
>DASCPP010000056.1:0-7882 GCA_036012565.1 Flavobacteriales bacterium
CAGGGCAAGGCAGTATCTATGTAATAGAGACAGATGTAAATGGTTGTGTTGGAGATACGGTAAGTTTAGGAGTTACTATTTTCCAATCTACGGACGTAAGTGAATATCAACCAACAAACATTAATATTTATCCAAATCCATTTACAAAAAGTACAATCATAAACCTTCCAAATATACAATCCAACTATAACTTAACCCTCTATGATGTTACAGGACAGAAGGTTTTGGAAAAAGAAGATTTAAACCAAACTTCTTATGAGTTAGAAAGAGGGACTCTTTCAAAAGGTATCTATTTTTTAGAAATAAAAACAGAGGAAAGTAAAAGAATTAAAAGTGTGGTAGTTAATTAATTTATCTAGAGCCAAAAATTGCAGAGCCAATTCGCACCATATTACTGCCTTTCTCAATAGCAATTTGGTAATCGCCACTCATCCCAATTGATAAAATTGTTATTTGATTATTTTTCACTTCTTGAAAAACATTTTTTAAGGACTGAAATTCTGCTGAAATTTGCATTTTATTATTGGTAAAAGTAGCCATTGCCATTAGCCCAGTAATTTTGATATTTTTAAATTGTTCAGCATCTTTTATTACTTCCTGAATTTCATCTATTGCAAAACCAAATTTGCTATTTTCTTGTGCTATATGCACTTGCAAAAGGCAATCAATAATTCTTTTATTTTGCCCTGCTCTTTTGTCAATTTCTTTTAGTAATTTTAAGGAATCTACCCCATGAATTAAAGCAATGAAAGGAGCTATAAATTTCACCTTATTTGTTTGTAAATGCCCTATCATGTGCCAGGAAATATCTTCCGGGAGAAGTGCTGATTTTTCTACTAATTCCTGCACTTTATTTTCACCAAAAATTCTTTGTCCACTATTATAAACCTCTAATATATCAGCATTGGTTTTAGTTTTGGAAACGGCAACCAAAGTAATTTCTTTCGGTATGTTTTTTTGTATCGCTTTTAAGTTGTCAGCAATTCCCATTAGTCAATAGGGTATATGGTAATTCCTGAGCGTAATTTGGGCTGAATATAAGTGCTTTTTGGAGGCATAATTTTTCTTTTATCCGCCACTTCTTTTAATGCTTTTATAGGAATAGGTTTCAAAATAAAAGCAACAGCATTTACACCACTATCTACTCTTTTTTTTATCTCAGCCATTGGGATATTTCCAGCCACAAAGGAGATGTTTTTATCTGTTTTCTCATCTTTAATTCCCAAAATTGGTGATAGTATGTTGTGAGATAAAATAGCAGGATCCAATCTATTTACACAATCATCTTTATAACTTCCTTTTTTGGCTATAAGCAGATAGCATTTTCCATCCAAATACATGCCAATTTCACCTTCCTTTTCTCCTTTTGCAAAAGTAGATTCTACCAATGTATAAGTGTTTTTAATTTGAGCTATAAAATTAGCTATCGATAAGCCATTCAAACTTTTTACTAACCGATTAAAGTTGATGATATTCAATTGGCTTTCGGCAATTAAAAAACTCATAAAATAATTGCAATTATTTTCATCAGCTGCATTTCTCTGTTGACTCAATAGTACTGAAGAAGATGTGCGGTGGTGTCCGTCTGCAATATAAATATCATTAATTTCAGCAAAAGTATTACAAATAAGATTTATTTCCTTTTCAGTATCAATTAGCCATAGCTGATGTTGTACTTTGTTATTAGTGGTGAAATTGTATTCAGACCTTGTTTTACTTACAGATGCTATCAAATTATTGATATCATTCTTTCCTTTATAGGTTAGCAAAACAGGGTCAGCATTAAATCCGGTAGTATCTAAATAATCCTTAAACATTTGCTCCCTTTTTGTAAGGGTATGTTCATGTACTTTTATAGTTCCGTTTAAGTAATCTTTAACACTACAGGCTGCAATAATTCCTTCAAAAATATATGGACCTCTTTTTTGTTTGTATAAGTAGAATATTTTTTTATCCTCACTTACTAAAACTCCATTTGCTTTAAACTCTTCAAATTTTTGTTTTACTAATTTGAATTTTTCAATATTACTTTTCTTATTCTTTTTTTTATACTCAGGGTTTATGATATGCAAGAATGTAAAAGGATTATCTTCTAATTTTTCTTTTAAAGCTTCATCTGAATAAGTCAAGTAGGAGCGAGAGGCAAAAAGATGCACATTGTCTCTTGTAGGTCGAATTGCTTTAAAAGGGCGAACTATTGCCATTATTGTTCATTAAAATATGCGCAAATTTGTTTAGCAAGTTCTGTTCCTATTCTATCTTGTGCTTCTAGTGTTGCAGCACCAATATGTGGCGTTAATGAGACTGCTCCATGCATAAGTAAGTGAATAGATGGATTGGGCTCGTTTTCAAAAACATCCAAACCGGCATAGGCCAATTTCTCTTTGTCCAAAGCAAACATGAGGGCGGTTTCGTCTATTACTCCGCCTCTTGCTGCATTGATGATTCCAGCTCCTGTTTTCATCATCCCAATTTCTTCTGCTCCTATTATGGATTTACCTCCATCTTTTGGAATGTGAAGAGTAATAAAATCTGAATTTTTAAGCACTACCTTTAAGCTTTCAGTTTCAATGGTGAACGATTTTTTATCTCCATTAAAAAACTCCAAAGTGATGTTTTCTTTATCTATGAATTTATCATTTGCAATTATTTTCATTCCTAAACCAATTGCTCGTTTTGCTACTTCTTGTCCTATTCTTCCAAAGCCAATAATTCCCAAAGTTTTTCCTGCTAATTCTCTACCTCCGGCAAATGATTTCTTCAAATCCTTAAAGTGCGTATCTCCTTCCATTGGCATTTCTCGATTTGAGGCATATAAAAATCTTACCATTCCAAACAAATGGGCAAAAACAAGTTCAGCTACAGAAGCAGAAGATGCAGTAGGCGTGTTGATTACTTTTAATCCTTTTTCTCTAGCATAATCCACATCAATATTATCCATACCTACCCCTCCTCTTCCAATTATTTTCAACTTTGGGCAAGCATCAATTAAATCTTTTCTTACAGTAGTAGCACTTCTTACCAGAAGCACCTGATAATTTTCTATATTGATTTTATCAATCAAATCTTTCTGAGCAATTTTTTCGGTTACAATATTAAATCCGTTTGTTTTTAAAGAGTCAATCCCAGCTTGGGAAATCCCATCATTTGCTAATACATTTATCATCTTAATTTTGTTCTAATTTTCGCATTATATTTACAAGTATTTGTACACTTTCATTTGGTAGGGCGTTATACAAAGAAGCCCTATATCCTCCAACTGATCTGTGTCCTTTTAGTCCATTAATTCCAGCTTCTTGCCATATTTTATTAAACATTTTCTCTTTACTGCTATCTGTAAGTAAAAAGCAAACATTCATATTTGACCTATCTTCTTTATTTGCAGTTCCTTCAAAAAGTGGATTTCTATCAATCTCACTATATAATAAATCAGCTTTTTCCTGATTGGTTTTTTCTATTGCTTCAACCCCTCCAAAATCTTTTAACCATTGCAAGGTTAGCATAGATACATAAATAGCAAATACTGGAGGAGTGTTGAACATACTGCCTTTACTGATGTGCGTATTGTAATTCAACATTGTTGGAATTTTCCTTCCAGTTTTTCCCAAAATTTCATCTTTTACGATTACTAAGGTAGTTCCTGCGGGGCCCATGTTTTTTTGTGCACCAGCATAAATTAAATCAAATTTACTTACCTCAATTGTTCTGCTAAAAATATCCGAGCTCATATCACAAACCATAAGAGTAGGAACTGTTGGGAAATTCTTCATTTGAGTTCCATAAATAGTGTTGTTGGATGTACAATGGAAATAATCTACATCATTTGGGATTTCATAGCCTTTTGGGATGTAATTGTAATTTTTGTCTGATGAATCTCCAACAACAACAGTATCTCCTAAACTTTTAGCCTCTGTAATTGCTTTTTTAGCCCAAGCACCTGTATTGGTGTAGGCTGCTTTTCCGCCTTCTTTCATCAAATTAAATGGCACCATTAAGAATTCTAAACTTGCACCTCCTTGCAAAAATAAAACTGAATACCCTTCAGGCACTTCCAAAAGTTCTTTTACTAGGGCTATCGCCTTTTTCATCACGTCCATAAAAGGTTTGCTTCTGTGCGATATTTCAATTAATGACAAATTATCGTTATTAAAATTTAGTATTGCTTGGGAAGCTTCTTTCAATACTTCTTTTGGTAAAACGCAAGGTCCTGCTGAAAAGTTATGTTTCTTCATTTTATCCTTTTACTCTTTCAAGATATGCCCCTTTAACAGTATCAATTTTAATTTTATCTCCCTCATTTATAAAAAGAGGAACTTGAATATCAGCACCGCTTTCAGTTGTTGCTGGTTTAAAGGTATTAGTGGCAGTATTCCCCTTTACTCCCGGTTCAGTTTTTGTAATTTCAAGTGTTACATGAGCAGGTAAATCAGCAGAAAGTGGGAAGCCTTTGTCAGCATGAAACAGCACATTAACATTTTCTCCTTCTTTTAAGAATTCCACATTCTCAATAAACTCCTTTTGCAACATTATTTGCTCATAATCGTCCAGGTTCATCAAATGATAATCATTTCCTTCCGCATATAAAAACTGATATTTTCTGTTTTCTATTCTTATAACTTCAATTTTAACCCCTGATGTGAAGGTGTTTTCTAATAATCTTCCAGTGTTAAGGTTTCTGATTTTTGTCCTCACAAATGCTGGTCCTTTTCCTGGTTTCACATGTTGGAACGATTCAATTTTCCAAGGGTCTCCATTATGCTGAATGCATAATCCGTTTCTAAAATCTGCTGTTGTTGCCATATCTCTTTCTTCTTAATTTTGAATATATCCCTTCATTATCCCTCTGCCAGAATTCTGAATGAAGGAGATAATATTATCCTTTTCAGGAGAAGCCGGTAATTCGGCTTCTATTTTTGCGATTGCTTGGGTAGTGTTTTTATTAGATTGAAATAAAATTCTATAAATATTCTGAATCTCCTGAATTTTCTCATCCTTAAATCCTCTTCTTCTCAGACCAATAGAATTAATACCTACAAAAGAAAGTGGCTCCCGGGCTGCTTTTACAAAAGGAGGGACATCTTTCCTTACCAAAGCTCCACCAGAAATCATGGCATGTGAACCAATATGCACAAACTGATGAATGGCCGAAAGCCCTCCAATAATCACCCAATCTCCAATAGTAATGTGCCCACCAAGCGCTACACTATTTACAATAACGCAATTATTACCAATATAGCAATCATGTGCAACATGGCAGTAAGCCATTAGTAAGCAATTGTTTCCTATTTCTGTTTTCCCGGTTGCTTCTGTTCCTCTGTTTATCGTTACACATTCTCTGATGGTAGTATTATCCCCTATTATAACTTCCGATTTTTCTCCACCAAACTTTAGATCTTGTGGTATTGCTGAAATTACAGCACCAGGAAATATTCTGCAATTCTCACCTATTGTAGCTCCTTCCATTATGGTAACATTCGAGCCAATCCAACTCCCTTTTCCAATAGTTACATTTTTGTCAATTGTAACAAATGGCTCAATAACTGCATTGTTGGCAATTTTTGCGCTAGGATGCACATAAGATAATGGTTGATGCATAATTATTATTTTTTTGCTGCTATTTGTGCTAATAGATCGCCTTCTACTACTATTTCTCCATCTACAAAACCCTTGCCATGCATATGACAAAGCCCTCTTCTGATAGGTGAAATTAGGTTTAATCTGAAAATGATGGTATCGCCTGGCACTACTTTCTTCTTAAATTTCGCATTATCAATTTTCATAAAGAAAGTTAAATAATCATCAGGATTGTCCACTGTGCTTAAAATTAAAACCCCACCCGCTTGCGCCATGGTTTCCAACTGTAATACTCCAGGCATAACTGGCTCCCCTGGAAAATGACCTAAGAAATAATCTTCTTCTTCCTTAACAAATTTTGTTCCAATAATATAATCAGAGCCAAGTTCCCTTATCTCATCAATAAATAGGAAAGGTTTACGGTGAGGTAGAATGGTTTTTATTTTTTCTTTATCGTATAATGGTTTTGTATTTAAATCAATTGCTGGAGCTGTGTTTCTCATTTCTTTTCTCATAATTTCTTTAATTTTTTTTGCAAAAGCAATATTGCTGGTGTGTCCTGGTTTTTTTGCAATAACATGTCCTTTTATATTTTTCCCTATCAGAGTTAAATCACCAATTACATCCAATAGTTTGTGTCTTGCCGGTTCATTTTGGTATCTGAGGTCTAGGTTATTTAAAATTCCCTTTTCTTTCACAGCAATGTTCTCTTTGTTAAAGGTTTTGGCAAGTTCAGCAAGTTCTTTTTCATCTACATCTTTATCAACAATTACAATTGCATTATTTATATCCCCTCCTTTTATTAAATTATTATTTAGTAATTCATCCAATTCGTGCAAAAAACAAAAAGTTCGTGATGAAGAAAATTCAGTTTCAAATTCTGAGATATCCTCCAAAACACTATCCTGTTTTTGTAAAGTAGTTGAGTTATAATCAATTTCAACAGAAATTTTAAGTTTATCAAATGGAGTAATACTTATTTCGCTTCCAGTATTCTCATCTGTATACGTTATTTTTCGTTTTACCTGAAAATAGGTTTTATCTTTTTCTTGGTTTTTAATCCCGGCTTTTGTTAAAGCATTAGTAAACTCTATTGAACTACCATCTAAAATAGGCGTTTCACATGCATTAATTTTAATAAGTAAATTATCAATTTGCGCACCTGCAATAGCCGCTAAAACATGCTCGGTAGTACGAATACTAACTCCATCTTTTTCAATATTTGTTCCTCTGATAGTGTGTACTACTAAATCGATATCTGCTTCAATAATTGGTTTGTTTTCTAAATCTGTTCTTTGAAACTTAATGCCAAAATCTTCTTCTGCCGGAATAAAAGTGATAGTGCTTTCCACACCAGTGTGAAGCCCAACTCCACTTATGGAAATACTTTGTTTTATGGTTCTTTGTTTTTTACTCATTTTTACTTCTTTCATCTAATAAAAATGCTTTTTTTATTTCTGAAACTGTTTTATATATTTCAGGAAGTTTTTTGAATATAATATAGGATCTTTGGAAATCTCTAATGTCAAAAGCCATAGGCCCCTGCACAATTTTCCCTTTTTCACTAATACTTGATGCAACTCCACTTTGTCCAGCAATTTTTACTCCATCAGCAATTGTAATATGACCAACAATTGCACATTGCCCCCCTATCATGCAGTTTTTCCCAATTTTTGTTGAGCCAGCAATTCCTGTTTGTGATGCAATTACTGTATTATCTCCAATCTCCACATTATGGGCAATTTGTATTAAATTGTCCAATTTTACGCCATTTCCAATAATAGTTGAGCCCATAGTTGCACGATCAATTGTTGTGTTTGCACCAACTTCAGTATTATTTTTTAGCACCACATTTCCTATTTGTGCAATTTTGTTGAATTGGTTTTTATTATCAGGAGAAAAGCCAAAACCATCTCCTCCAATTACCACTCCAGAATGCAGAATATTATCTTTTCCAATTTTGCAATCATGGTATATTTTCACGCTAGGGTACAGAATGCTATTATCTGCAATGTGTACATTTTCGCCAATAAAACAATTCGGATAAATCTTAACATTCTTTCCTATTTTTACATTTTTACCAATATAACTAAATGCACCAACAAAAACCTTTTTCCCTAACTCAGCAGATTTTTCAATTTTTGACTGCTCATCAATTCCTTCTTTGTCATTTTTCATGTTGTTGTAGACTTCCAATAACTGACTAAAACTATGGTAAGCATCCTCCACAACAATAAGAGTAGCGGTAATATTATTTTCTGATTCGAAATCCTTATTTACAATTACAACTGAGGCTTTTGTTGTATAA
>DASCPP010000057.1:0-3709 GCA_036012565.1 Flavobacteriales bacterium
ACAAACGAAAGATTTGCCCTGCCATATTCTCTTGTATTGGAAGGTAAAACTTCCCCTCCAAAATGATACGCCAAATACTGAGCGCCATAACAAACCCCTAATAAAGGTAACTTTCCTTTAATTTCTAATAAATCAAGAACAGGCGCATTTTCCTCTCTAACAGAATATGGACTACCAGAAAGAATTACTGCTTTACAATCCTCATTAATCTTTGGAAGTTTATCGAAAGGATGAATTTCACAATAAATATTCAGCTCTCTTACTCTTCTAGCAATAAGTTGGGTATATTGAGAACCAAAATCTAAAATAAGAACTTTTTCGTGCTGCATAATTATCTTTATTGAAGTGTCAAAATTACGAAATTAGTTGCTAGCGGATTTAATTCTTCCTTTAGTATTTCGATAAAGTTTTCCCAATCTTTCAAATAATAAGGAATAAAATTATCATAACGTTCTTGCAAGCTATTATTTGGAAATAATTTAGCTTTTAAATTACTGATTTGAAGTAGTGCGGTTTCATGATCTTTCTTTTCTGATCTTAATAGTTTTTCTTCTAATTTTTGAAGTGAATTCAATTGTTTTTGTTGCTCTGCTTTTATGGTAGATTGTAAACTTTTATCTGTTGTTTTATTTAATAATTTTGAAAATAATTCCTCCAATTCTTTTTTCTCTTTTTCTAGAGGTATTTCAGAGGAAACTTGTGATAAGATATATTGTTTGTGTAATTGAGCTTCTTGCAAAAATATATCTTCAATAGTAAACCCTAAATTAGTATATTTTTGAAATTGTTTTTTTGAAACAATTATGGCTGAGTTACGCAAAACCAAAATAGGAAATGGAATTTCCTCTTGCTTAAAAGTAGTTTTTAGTTGCATCCAGTAAGCTACCTCAGCAGCCCCTCCAATAGTTGCAATATTTGGCAAAATAGTTTCCTGATATAGTGGGCGCATCAATACATTTGGGCTAAATTTTTCAGGATTTTCTTTAATCTCATTTTCAGAAACCTCTCCTTTAATCAATTCCCTTCTCTTCTCTGATAATTTGAAGAAATTGATGTCACGAACAAATGCCTGTGCTTTATAATCTTTTGCTAAATCTTCACTACATTCTTTAATCGTATTAACAAACCCGCTTTCTAAAATATCTTTCTTAATAATTGGAATAAATTGTTTTTTTAATTTTTTATCATCCCCATCCAAGATTACCAGTCCGTATTTACCAAAAAGTTTATTTACCAAATAATGTGTAGCATCAGCCAAATTATCATGTTTTAGATAAGCGTTCTCAAAAAGAACAATCATCTTTTGCGCATTTTCACTCTCCCCTAAAAGTAATTTTAATGCTGTAATAACTTCATCAAATCCATCTAATTTCATTCGTCCAACAGCACCCTCTTGTTTACTATTCCAAACTATTTTTTTGCCAAATAAATGGATGTGATTTATCTCCTTAAAATCATGATCCTCAGTAGCCATCCAAAAAATAGGTACAAATGTTTTTGTAGGATATTTATCTTTCAGTTGCTGGCTTAAATTTATAGCAGAAATAATCTTGTAAATAAAATACAAAGGCCCTGTAAAAAGGCATAATTGATGCCCTGTTGTTATAGTGAAAGTATCTTCTGAAAGCAATAAATCGATATTGATTTTTGATTTTTCAGAAAGAGAAAAGCTGGCATTCTGCTCTTTTAATACCTCAATCAAAACACTTCTATTAATCTCATGATTTTGCTTCTCAATAATTTGTTTCTCAAAATTTCCAAGAGTAGGAAAATGACTTATAAAAGGTTTTAATTCCAAACCTTCATTTAAATAGTCAATCACTAACTTTGAGAATTGATTTGTACTACTATATGGAATTTCGAAAGATTTCATTACGCTAAACAACCATATAAATCAAAATGATCTACTTTCTCAATAATCACATTTGCAAAATCTCCAATTCTTACATAAGTATCTTTAGCCTTAACTAGAACTTCATTATCTACATCAGGACTATCAAATTCAGTACGCCCAATAAAGTAATCCCCTTCCTTACGGTCAAATAGCACCTTATAAATCTTTCCTACTTTTTCTTGATTTAAATCCCAAGAAATATGGGTTTGTAAATCCATAATTTCTTCTGCTCTAACTTTTTTAACCTTCTCAGGAACATCATCATCTAAATCATAAGCAGAAGTGTTTTCTTCATGAGAATAAGTAAACACACCTAATCTATCAAATTTTGTATCCTGTACCCAATTTTTTAGCTCTTGGAATTTTTCTTCAGTCTCACCAGGATACCCAACTATTAGAGTGGTTCTTATAGCCATATTTGGAACTATTGTTCTGAAATCCTTTAATAAAGCAACCGTTTTATCATGAGAGGTCCCTCTTTTCATTGACTTTAGAATATCATCATTAATATGCTGTAAAGGGATATCAATATAATTACACACCTTGTCATTATCTCTAATCACATCCAATACATCTTGTGGAAACCCTGTTGGGAAAGCATAATGCAAACGAATCCATTCAATACCTTCTACTTTGGAAAGTTCAGTAAGTAAATCAGTCAACCTTCTCTTTTTATAGATATCTAAACCGTAATACGTTAAATCCTGAGCAATAAGAATCAATTCCTTTACGCCATTTTTGGCCAAATTTTTGGCTTCAATCACCAATTGCTCAATTGGAGTTGATTTATGTTTCCCTCTCATTAAGGGTATTGCACAAAAAGAACATGGCCTATCACAACCTTCAGCGATTTTTAAATAAGAATACTGCTTTGGAGTGATTGTTAATCTCTCTCCCAATAATTCATGTTTGTAATCAGCTCCTAATATTTTTAATAATTTTGGTAAATCTGTTGTTCCAAAATACTGATCAACATTTGGAATATCTCTTTCTAAATCGGGTTTGTATCTTTCAGAAAGACATCCTGTAACATACAATTTATCAATCATTCCTGCTTCTTTGCGTTCTGCTTGAACTAATATTGTATTTATGGATTCTTCTTTCGCATTATCTATAAAACCACAAGTATTTATCACAACAATATTTGCATCATCTTTTTCAGATTCATGCTCCACCTCCATTTTATTGGCCACTAATTGACCAATCAATACTTCAGAATCATACACATTTTTAGAACATCCTAATGTGATGACATTGATTTTATTTCTTTTGAGGGTTTTAGTTCGCATTAGTTAAAAAGAGAATCAACAAATTCTTCCTTATTGAACTCTTGTAAATCATTCATTCCTTCACCTACACCAATATAGCGAACAGGAATTTGAAATTGATCGGAAATACCTATAACTACACCCCCTTTTGCAGTACCATCTAACTTGGTTAATGTAATTGAATCTACCTCTATTGCTTTTGTGAATTGTGTAGCTTGTTCAATTGCATTCTGACCTGTTGAAGCATCCAAAATAAGCATAACATCATGTGGTGCTTCAGGAATTATCTTTGTCATTACATTCTTTATTTTAGTCAACTCATTCATTAAGTTAACTTTATTATGCATTCTTCCTGCTGTATCAATAATTACAACATCAGCATTATTTGCTTTTGCAGATTGCAAAGTGTCAAAACACACAGATGCGGGATCTGAACCCATATCTTGTTTTACAATTTCTACTCCAACTCTTTCGGCCCAAATAACTAACTGATCTACAGCTGCAGCACGGAAAGTATCAGCAGCACCAAGTACCACTTTCTTTCCTG
>DASCPP010000058.1:0-13008 GCA_036012565.1 Flavobacteriales bacterium
CTTATAGTGCTTTAGAATAATTTTCAAAGAAATGAGGAATAGTTTCTATTCCTTTTAAGTAGTTGAAAATTCCATAATGCTCGTTAGGAGAGTGAATAGCATCCGAATCCAAGCCAAAGCCGAGCAGGATAGATTTTACACCTAGCTCTTTTTCGAAAAGAGCAACAATTGGGATAGACCCACCACTTTTAACAGGAACTGGTTTTTTACCATAAGTAGTTTCCATTGCTTTACTTGCCGCTAAATAAGCAGGGATATCAGTTGGAGAAACATAAGGCTCCCCTCCATGATGTGGCATAACCTTTACTTTTACAGATTTTGGAGCAATACTTTTAAAATAGTTAGTGAATTTTTCTGTTATTTCTTCATCCGTTTGATTAGGGACTAATCGCATTGAAATTTTTGCAAATGCTTTGGATGCAATAACTGTTTTGGCTCCTTCTCCAGTATATCCTCCCCAAATTCCGTTCACATCTAAAGTTGGTCTTATCCCTGTTCTCTCCATAGTTGTAAAACCTTCTTCTCCATGAATATCTGAAAGGTCAAGGGCTTTTTTATATTCATCTAAAGAGAAGGGAGCTCTTGCTATATCTCCTCTTTCTTCTGTTGAAAGCTCTACCACATTATCATAGAAGCCAGGAATCGTAATATGATTATCTTCACCTTTCATCTTTGCAATCATCTCACATAAAATATTGATAGGATTTGCAACTGCACCTCCATACAATCCGGAGTGTAAATCACGATTAGGGCCTGTAACTTCAACCTCTAGATAACTCAACCCTTTAAGTCCTGTAGTGATAGATGGTGTGTCATTGGCAATAATCCCAGTATCTGAAATCAATATAGTATCCGATTTTAATCTCTCTTTATTTTCTTTTACAAAAACGCCTAAATTTTCTGAACCAACCTCTTCCTCTCCCTCAATCATAAATTTTACATTACACGATAGAGTGCCGGTATTCATCATGATTTCAAAAGCTTTTACATGAGAGTAAAACTGCCCCTTGTCATCACAGGATCCTCTAGCAAAAATTGCTCCATCAGGATGTTTTTCTGTTGTTTTTATAATTGGTTCAAAAGGTCCGCTAGTCCATAATTCCAAAGGATCTGCTGGCTGAACGTCATAGTGCCCATATATTAAGACTGTTGGCAAATTAGAGTCAATAATTTTTTCTCCATAAACAATTGGATGGCCTGCAGTTTTACAAACTTCAACATTTTCTGCTCCTGCATCAGTTAATGATTTTGCAACTGCATTGGCACAATTTGCCACTTCTTCAGTGTATTCTGGGTCTGCAGAAATAGATGGTATTTTTAATAGCTCAATCAGTTCGTTTATGAATCTGTCTTTATTCTCTTTTATATAATTATTTATATGTTCCATTTTTTTATTTTATTAATATCTCTCCCGTCATTTCTTCTGGGACTTCTACTTCCATTATTTCTAAAATTGTAGGAGCAACATCTCCTAAAATACCGTTTTCTATTTTTTCGAATCCTGTGTTGATTGCAAAACAAGGAACAGGATTGGTACTATGTGCTGTATTTGGCGAGCCATCAAGGTTTATTGCAAAATCAGCATTTCCATGATCAGCAATAATAAGAAAAGCATAGTCATTTTGCAGCCCTGCCTCAACCACTTGTCTGGCGCAATCATCTACTGTTTCCACCGCTTTCATTATTGCATTATAGTCCCCAGTGTGTCCTACCATATCTGGATTAGCAAAGTTAAGGCAAATAAAATCTGTTTCTCCTTTCTCCAATTCTGATACAATGGTAGAAGTAACTTCAGGAGCACTCATTTCGGGCTGTAAATCATAGGTGGCTACTTTTGGAGAATTTACCATTAAGCGTTTCTCTCCAACAAATTCTTTTTCTCTGCCTCCTGAAAAGAAAAAAGTGACATGCGGATATTTTTCTGTTTCTGCAATTCGGATTTGAGATTTATTGTTTTGCTCCAAAATTTCACCTAAAGTATTTTTGATGTTTCCTTTATTGTAAATAACATTCACATTTTGGAAAGTTTCATCATAATTAGTCATAGTGGTGTAATGCATATTTAAGCTACTCATTCCAAAATCTGGCATATTGCTTTGAGTTAACACAGTAGTGATTTCTCTACATCTATCTGTACGAAAGTTAAAGCAAATTACCGCATCATTTTCTTTTATCGTAGTGATTGGTGTTCCGTTTTTGTCAACAGAAACAATAGGTTTTATAAACTCATCTGTTATTCCATTGTCATAAGAACTTTGGATCGCTTCTGATAAATTTTGTGACTTTTCACCTTTTCCATTTACCATTAAATCATAAGATATTTTTATTCTCTCCCATCTTTTGTCACGATCCATAGCATAATACCTCCCACAAACAGAGGCAATTTGTGCCCCAAACAAATTTTGTTCTAATTGCTGAACAAACCCTTTACTACTTTTTGGATCACAATCTCTGCCATCTGTTAAGACGTGAACAAAAACATTTTCTACTCCAGATTTATTTGCAAGTTCACACAATTTATAAAGGTGGTTTTGATGAGAGTGAATTCCTCCATCTGATACTAAACCAATTAAATGAAGGGACTTATTATTTTCATTTGCGTAGGCAAAAGATTTTTTTAGATTTTCTTGCTCTGCAATAGAGTTGTCTTCACAAGCAATATTGATTTTTTCCAAATCCTGATATACAATTCTTCCAGCTCCAATATTGAGATGGCCAACTTCTGAGTTTCCCATTTGTCCTTTAGGAAGCCCCACATTTTCACCATCTGTTAGGAGTTCGCAATGTGGATATTTATTGTAAAGAGAATCTACAAAAGGAGTGTTGGCATTGTGTATGGCATCTGATTTTGTTTTATCGCCATGCCCCCAGCCATCTAAAATAATAAGTACTGTTTTTTTACCTTCCATAGACGGACAAAGATAGAAAAAGTAGGGGCTTAGTTAGTTAGAAATAGCACGGAAAAAACTAGAGCGCATCTGCTGATGAATTGCATTGTCTTTTCCCAGACGCTCAGGATGAAATTGAACTGCTATCATAAAAGGATGTATTTCAGTATCCATAATAGCAGCCTCTGGCAAACCATCATAAGATCGAGCAATAATCCGTAAATTTTCAGAAATATCTTTAAGCCCTTGATGGTGCCAAGAATTCACCAAAAAAGTGTCTTTATATAATGGGAAAATTAAATTCGTATAATAAGGGTTGTTACAACTTAATGCAATTTCATGCATTACTTCTCCATTATTTCGGTGAATAACTGTAGTGCCAATTTCTGATGGGATATCACCATACAAAGTTCCTCCACTTGCAACATTCATCATTTGCATCCCTCTACAAACCCCAACAAGTGGCAATTGATTCTTAAAAGCAAAATCAAATAACTTACGTTCTAATGTATCTCTTGAAAAATTAATAGTCCCACAAACTTTTATATTGGCAGTATCATTGTATTCAAGAGGATTTATATCCTCTCCTCCGGTTAAGATAATGCCATCAGCTAATGCCAATATGCTATCCGTATTTTTAATAGTGTAAGCATCTAGTATAATTACATTTTCATCTTCTATCCATTTTACATAATTTGAAGATGCCTTAGATAAAATGATTGTTTTTTGTTGCTCGTTTTGATAGGCCTCATTATGGCATGCACATAAAGTGAAGATGCAAAGTAATATAAGTAGTAGTTTTTTCATTGTTAATCTATTGTTTTAAAGTCTTCAAACTTAAGAATTTTTCTTAACGAATCCATAATCAATCTTATTCATCACAGATATATTTAGTTAATTCCATTTTTTAAATCCTCTTGCAATCTGCACTTTTCATTTTATTGCAAAAATGTGTCATTTTTGTGCAAAAACAGTCATTTTATTGCAAATAAATGCATTTTAATGATATTTTTACTAATATTTATATTGCAAAATAGCGCTTTTTATTAAAAATTACTAAAATAGCGCTCCTATAATTCACTAAAAATACACAAAAATGCACAAAAATGCACAAAAACTATACTAAACTGTGTATTTTTTGCATTATTTTGTCGCTTCTCCATATTTTTTCAATATCAGGAATACTCATAATGCTCTGCATCAGTTTTTCTTGTTTAATTCCAATTTCCCAAGCCTCAGAATAAGGGGTATTAGTAAAACTAACCATAGAATAAAGTGGCACCCATTTATCTGGATATAAATTAGCGAATTTTTGTTCAATTTTTTTCTGCAATAAAAACAAAGGATCAGCAGTTTTATCCCTCATTACCACATAGTTTTGAATAGACAAATCCTGAACCCCATCACCATTAGGCTTTCTGACTCTTGTATATTCATCAAAACAAGACTTTAAATCATCCTTATGCTTATCTAAAAGCTCATCTAAGATTCTACAATCTTCAAACCCCGCATTCATTCCCTGCCCATAAAAAGGAACAGTAGCATGGGCGGCATCTCCAATTAGGATTGTTTCTCCTCTGACATTCCATGGATATGTTCTAATAACCCCTAAAGAAGAGGTCGGATTGTTTTCCCATTGCTGAAATAAATCAGGAACTAGTGGCGAAAAATCTGGAAAAATTGTATTAAAGTAGCTTTCAACCTCTTCCTTTGTATTCAGGTTCTCAAAAGAATCCTTCCCAACTGTTGGCGCGAAAAGGGTGCAAGTAAAACTCCCATCTAAATTTGCAAGTGCAATAAGCATAAATTCACCTCTTGGCCAAATATGTAATGCATTTTTATCAATTAAATGAGCCCCATTAACTCCTGCAGGAATGAGTAACTCTTTATAAGAATGCTCGATTTTAATCAATTTGAAATCATGCTCTAATTTCTGAATCATTTTATTTCTAACTTCTGATAAAGCCCCGTCAGCACCAATAATAATATCAGAATTTATAGTATTTATTTCTTTAGTGATGGTATTTTCAAATGTTACAGATTTAGCATCAAAATCAACATCTGTACAGAATTGATTAAACTCCAATTTTGCCCCTTTCTTTTCTGCAAGCTCCATCATGAGCGAATTTAGTTCAGCGCGAGAAACAGAGTAAATTGCTTGCCCCGGATTACCGTATGCCTGTTCTGAGAGATTCCCCTTTGTATCATGCATAATTCTTTTATACATTGGAATAGCAATTTTCATTACCTCATCATGAACATTTGCTTTTTTTAATGCTGCCCATCCTCTCTCAGATAAGGCCAAGTTTATTGATTTCCCAGCAGAAATAATTTCAGATCTTAAATCTTTTCTTCTTTCAAAAATATTGACCTTATACCCTCTTTTTGTCATGTAGAGCGCACAAAGCGAACCTACTAATCCGGCTCCAACAATAGTAATGTCTTTCTTCATTAAATTACTGCCTTTAAGATATTGTAAAAATTAAATACATCTGAGAAACTATTATAAAGTGGAACAGGAGCTATACGAATTACATCCGGTTCTCTCCAATCAGCAACAACTCCTTTCTCAGTGATTATATCAAATAATTCTTTGTTTCCATTTTTTACTCTAATAGAAATTTGACAGCCTCTTTCTTCTGGAGTAATAATTTCTATTCTATCTGTTTCTATTGTATTTAATAAGAATAATAAATAATCTGTTAGTTTTCTAGATTTTGCAACCAACTTATCCATGCCTACCTCATCAAAAATAGAAAGGGCCGCACGGATTGCTGCTAAGGATAAAATTGGCGGATTGCTTAATTGCCAACCTTCTGCAGATTTTATTGCATTGAATTCATCTGGCATTTCAAAACGATCTTCTTTATTATGCCCCCACCACCCTGCAAATCTTGGCAGATTAGAATGATGATGTTTTTCATGAACAAAGGCTGCCGCTACAGAGCCTGGGCCTGAATTCAAATATTTATAAGAACACCAGACTGCAAAATCAACTCCCCATTTATGTAAATCTAACTTTATATTTCCTGCTGCATGAGCTAAATCAAAACCTACCTTAATTCCTTTTTCTTGTCCTAACTTTGTTATTTTCTCAAAGTCAAAAACTTGACCAGTATAATAGTTTACACCACCCAACATAATTAGCGCAATTTGATCTCCATCTCTTTCAATTAATTGTGCTATATCTTCCGTTCTTATTGCAACCTCTCCAGCTCTTGGAGTAAGCTTTATGAGTGAAGTTTCAGAAGTAAAGCCATGATATTTTATTTGAGATTCTACTGCATAAATATCAGAAGGAAATGCATCTCCCTCAACAATTATTTTGTAGCGTTTTTCAGTAGGACGGTAAAAAGAAACCATCATTAAATGCAGATTAACAGTAAGTGTATTCATTGCAACAACTTCAGAACTTTTTGCTCCCACAATTTTTGAGTAACTTTCCGTTAAAAATTCATGGTATGGCATCCAAGGATTCTTGGCGTTAAAATGGCCTTCAACTCCAAAAGTTGCCCAATCCTCTAGCTCTTGATTCAAGTATTCTTTTGTGCGTTTTGGTTGCAATCCAAGTGAGTTCCCACACATATAAACATGCTCTTCTCCATTTTTTTGTACTGGAATATAAAACTTATTTCTATAGTCTTTCAGTTCATCATCTACATCTAAACTTTTTGCAAATTCTTCTGTATTCTTATAATTCATTTGTCTTATAAATAATAGGTCTGCTTGGTGTTGCGTCTGATACAAATGCAGCTATTTGCAGATTTAACATGTATATTCCATCTTCAATTATGTTTGGAACATAAATCATTTCTGTAATTGTTTTATTTTGAGTTTTTGGGTTGAATTCTTTTCCTTTTGTTTCCCAAAAGGCATTATGTGCAGAAAGAACTCCATCATCAAACAACCTATCCACTGAGGGTGTGTCAACCAACAAATGTTGAATACCCAGACTCACTAAATATTCCATTGCTTCAATGCTAAAAAATGAAGGAATCTCTTTCATGTAATCTTTCCTTTTTTTAGATTCAGAGTTTGGTGAGGTTCTAATAATTATCGCTTTTAAAAAATCAGAATTTGAGTACTGCAAGCTCTTTTGTAATTCCTCTTTCGTAATTACTAGGTCATCTAAATTTAACTCAGGTCTGTACTTTTCTGTAGTTGATTTTGGAATAACTGAGATCAGGGTTGCTGGAATCAATTCATCTTCCAATGATTCTAAAATAGAAACTCTTTTGTCAGTAATATGGCCGATACATTCGGTATGAGTTCCATTACAATGAGGAGTTAAACTATAAGTCTCAAAATTACAAGGCCCTCCTTTTCGAGTGTCTCCAACAAATTGCCCATCTCTGTATGGCTTTGAAGTTGCTTTTTCTACTCCATATGTGTTTGGCTGCTCTCCATTAAAACTCAATGGGATTGAGATATCATCTCCTTTTGAAAAATCTACTTCAAACTCTTTATTATTTATTTTGATTTTTGCAAGCATTAAATAAAATCTTCTTTCCTCAATCCTAACCACTCCATTGCATTTTCTCCTAATAGTTTTCCTTTCTTTTGGTTAGAATAATCCATAGAATGAATAAGTGCTCCTGGCTCTAATTCTCCAAGTGGAAAAGGGTAATCAGTACCCAAACACACCTTGTCCTCTCCAACTAAATCTACAATATAGTCCAACATTTTTGGGTCATGAACCAAACCGTCTAAATAAAAATTCCCTAAATAATCCTTTGGGTTTTTCTTATTGTCAATAGCACATAAATCAGGTCGGACATTAAACCCATGCTCTATCCTACCAATAGTTGCCGGAAATGAACCTCCTCCATGCGCAAAGGCAACTTTAAGATTTGGGAGTTTCTCAAAAACTCCACCAAAAATCATTGAACATATTGCAAGGGAGGTTTCTGCAGGCATACCAACCAACCATGGTAGCCAATATTTTTCCATTTTTTCTTTTCCCATCATATCCCATGGATGGACAAAAATACTCATTGCTAATTCCTCACATTTTTGAAAAATCGGAAATAATTCGACTCTATCCAAGTTCCAGTCGTTAATATGTGAACCAATCTGGATCCCTCTTAGCCCTATTTTTTTACATCTAATAAGTTCTTTTATTGCTAACGCCTGATTTTGCATAGGAATTGTACCTAAACCAATAAATCTTTTTGGGTATTTTTCTGCTAAATCTGCAATATGATTATTTAAAAATTCTGCAACCTCTAAAGTATCTTCATCTTTTGCCCAATAGGAAAACATTACGGGAACAGTGGATAAAACTTGAACATCTACCATTTGCTCATCACATTCTTTAATTCTTCTTTCTCCTGACCAGCAATTATCATCTACTTCTCGAAAAAAATTATTTTCCATCATCATTTTGGCGCAACAAGGTTTATGATGATCTAGAGAGATAAACCCACCGTAACCAAATTTCTCTTTAAAATTAGGGATGTTCTCAGGAAGAATATGTGTATGAATATCTACAGTAAAAATATTATCCATTAGATAAATCTCTTATCTGTTTCCATTTGATGACCACAAGTTTTACAAGTTCTTAATTTCTCGGAGTTGTAATACTCTTTAAACCTTGGCTGAAAGTCTGTTTCTACATTTGTTAACTGAAAATAAGTGTCATGTAGCTTTTCATTACATTTATCACAGAACCACATTAGTCCATCTCTCTCTGCTGCTGCTCTTTTACACTCAATTACTAATCCGATTGAGCCTTCTGATCGTATTGGGGAATGAGGTACTTTTGCAGGAAGCAAGAAAATTTCACCTTCTTTGATAGGAACATCAACTGCCTTTCCATCCTCTTGAATTCTGACATTTATATCTCCTTTTATTTGATAAAAAAATTCTTCAGTCTCATTGTAATGATAGTCTTTACGTGCATTTGGGCCTCCAACAACCATAATGATAAAGTCTTCAGATTCAGTATAAACACATTTATTGCCAACCGGAGGTTTCAATAGATTTCTATTGTCTTCTATCCATTTCAGGAAGTTAAATGGTTTTCTAATACTCATAATTTATATTTTATATGGTTGCTATTATTTTTAATTCGATTGCTATTGGGGTTGGTAAACTTTTAATCTCTAAAGTAGTTCTGCATGGTTGATTATCTTTAAAATATTCTGCATAAATTTTATTATAGGCTTTAAAGTCATCCTTCATATTGGTAAGAAAAACCTGAACATCTACAATATTATCCCAAGAAGAATCTGCGTCTTCTAATATGAAACGAATGTTATCAAAAACGGAATGACATTGGGCTTCAATATCATAATCTTCTATCTCTCCACTAGCATTTAGTGTAACTCCAGGAATTTCTGTTTGTCCTGCTTTTCTTGGGCCAACTCCAGATAAAAATAAAAAATTTCCAACTTTACGAGCATGAGGATATAAGCCAACTGCCCCAGGGGCTCTATCTGAATTGAATTTTTCTCTGTTCATATCTTTAAATTTCTTTATACATATAATAATGAGGCCCTATTCCTACTAGATCAAATAATTCTCCATTAATCTTAAATCCTAATGATTTATAAAAATTGACTGCTACTAAACGGGCATTGCACCATAATAAATCACATTCTTTTTCTTTGAGTTCTTTAAATGATTCTTCCATCAAATCTGAGGCGTAACCTTTTCTTTGAAAATCAGAATCAGTTGCCATACCTCTTAATCTATATGCAGTTGTTGATGTCATTTTATCTGTTTGTTCTGGATAAAAAGTTGAGCAACTTACGATATTGTTTTCTCGAATAACTCCTAAATGGAAAGTATCTTTTTCATTATCTCTATCATAGGATGTAGTTGAAAAATCTTGTCCTTGCCGGAGCATCTTATGTCGTAAAGAACGAATTTCCTTCGCATCAACTAATTTTATATGTGAGACTTGTATTTCCATTTTAAATTTTAACACAAATATTTTTAGGCTCTGTAAAAAACTGAAGAGATTTAAATCCCCCCTCTCTTCCCATTCCAGAGTGTTTCATTCCTCCAAATGGGATTCTTAAATCTCTTAAAAGCCAAGTGTTTATCCAAACAATTCCTGAGTCAATATTTGCAGCAACTCTGTGTGCTTTGCTTATATTTTCAGTAAATATAGAAGCCGATAATCCGTATTTTGTAGAATTTGCCATCTCAATAACTTCTTCCTCAGTTTTGAAAGGAATTAAAGAAACAACAGGGCCAAATATTTCCTCTTGATTAATATCGCAATCAGAAGAAAGCCCTTCTATAATTGTTGGTTGAACATAGTATCCATTTTTTAAATCACCTTCTAGTATTTCTCTTTCTCCTCCAATTAAAATCTTTCCTCCTAAAGTTTCTGCTAGTTCAATTTTTGCTAGTATTTTCTCCATATGATCTTTGGAAACTACTGCTCCTAAATTAGAAGATGTATCTTTTGGATCACCTACTTTTAGTTTTGCTGTTTTGGCAACTAAAGCGTCTTTAAATTTATCGTAAATTTCTTCTTGAACAAAAAGACGAGAACCACACAAACAAATTTGACCTTGATTGGTAAATGCGGCACGAGCGGCCATACTTACAGACTTATCAAAATCTGCATCTGCAAAGATGATGTTAGGGTTTTTACCTCCCAATTCCAAAGATAGCTTTTTGAACATTGGTGCCGTTACAGTTGCAATGTGTTCCCCGGTAACAGTACCTCCAGTAAAGGAAACGATAGGTGTATCTGGATGAGTGGTAAGAGGGTCTCCTGTTTTACTTCCTAATCCGTGAACAATATTTAAAATACCTTTAGGTACTCCTGCTTCAATACATATTTTACTAAATAAATAAGCTGTCATTGGAGTTACTTCAGAAGGCTTTGCTACTACTGTGTTTCCTGCAGCAAGTGCAGGAGCAACTTTCCAAGTAAGTAAATAAAGTGGTAAATTCCAAGGAGAAATACAAGCCGCCACGCCAATAGGTTGTCTCAAAGTATAGTTGATGGCCATGCCATCCATTTCATGCATTTCGGAACTATCATGTAGGATTGCTCCTGCAAAAAATCGGATGTTGGCAGGAGCTCTTGGGATATCCACATGGGCAGCTAAAGATTCTGGTTTCCCATTATCTTTACTTTCTGCTTTTATCAATTCATCTGAATATTTTTCAATCGTATCAGCTAAATTCATTAGGATGTCTGAACGCTTTTTTTTTGGTGTTTTACTCCAAGTTTTAAAAGCTTCTTTAGCAGCCGATACTGCATTGTCAATATCCTGTTTCTCAGAATCAGGGAGTAAGGAATATACCTCACCATTAGATGGGTTGTAGTTATCCAAATAATTTCCGTTTGTTGGCGCTACCAATTTTCCATTTATATAATTTAAAATCTTTTCCATTACAAACTTGCCGTTCTGCCTCCATCAACTGGCAGGTTAATTCCGTTAATATAAGCTGCTGCCGGACTACATAAAAAGGCCACAGCATTTGCTACTTCATTTGCCTGTCCAAATCTGTTTGCTGGAACGGATGATTTCATTGAGATTGAAATTTCTTCTTCCGTTTTCCCTTGTACAGATGCTTTCTTTGTAATTAAAGTTTTCAATCTATTTGTATCAGTAAATCCAGGTAATACATTATTTACCGTAATTCCGTAAGCCCCTACTTCAATAGAAAGAGTTTTTGCCCAATTAGCAACTGCTGATCTTATGGTATTAGAAACTCCCAATCCAGGAATTGGAGCTTTTACTGAAGTAGAAATAATATTAATTATTCTGCCGAAACCATCTTTTTTCATCCCCTCTACTACCTTTTGTACTAATATCTGATTGTTTACCAAATGCATTCTGAATGCATCCTCAAAAGAATCTGTTTTTGCATCAGTAATAGGTCCTCCTGCTGGCCCTCCGGTATTGTTTATCAAAATATGATAAGTTCCTTTTAAAAGATTCACTTCTTCTTTTAGTTTTTCAGTGTCCGAAAAATCAATACAAACAAAAGAATGTATTTGCCCTTGAGATTTATCTAACTCATTAAGTACATTTAATAATTTACTTTCGTTTCTGGCAATTAAAGTAATGTTTGCTCCAAGTTTTGCCAATTCAATTGCTGCTGCTTCTCCAATTCCTTGAGTGCTACCGCATACAATGGCATTTTTATTTTTTAAATCTAAATTCATTTATTCTATATTTATTCTTTTTTCTATTGTTCCATCATCATAGATATAAAAGAGCAGTTCGTTTTTTTTCTCTTTTTTCTCTCTTCCTAAAATATCTGTAATTTTAAGTAGTTCTTTGTTTGTCGTGTGTTCTTTAATTGTGGTAGTGCCAGTAATAACAATAAACTCTCCAATCATATTAAAATTAATATGAGGAGTACAAACATATTGATATAGTCCTACAACTTGAGGTATATACTGGAAAAAAGTATCTGAAGGCAATTGCCATATCTGATTAAAAGCAGCTGCTCCAGCAGGAATATTGTCAGATGTTATGGTATGAGTCATAGTTGGAGGGTCAAGAGGTATCCACTGTATAGTGTCTCCTAATTGAACTGTAATATTGTTTGGTGGAAGAAACTGATAGTAGCCGTTCCACACTTGTATTTGATGTATAGTTCCTTTTGAATTAAAAGAAGAAACAATAAATAATAGAAGTAATAGTTTTCTCATAATTTTATTTTTTATAATTAAATCCTAAAGTATCTTTTATATTTTGAGGCAATTCTGGTAAGTAAGATCTGGAAATCATTAGTGTTGCAATATTTGCTAAATCGGTAAATAGTTTGTGCTTATCGACAGTTTGTTTCAAATATCCTTGACCAGAACTTCCTCCAGTTCCAATTTTCTGTCCTAACATTTTTTCTACCATTTGCACATGTCTGAATCTCCAAGTTGCAATTTGATGATCAAATTCTACCAAATTTTTAAGTAATCTATAAGGAGAGTGTAAGATTGGCTCATCTCTATATAAATTGATTAAAAGTGCCGACATAGTCGCCTTATAAGAAAGTGAAGTTTCCCCATTTTCAATTGCACTATTATGTTTGGATTCATTTAGCACTCTTTCAAAATATTTTTTATTTTCTTCAATCATTCTTATTCTGAGAGTTCTGTCTTCATCCGTTAAGTTTGCAGATTTAATTCCTGAAATTTCTTTTT
>DASCPP010000059.1:0-1673 GCA_036012565.1 Flavobacteriales bacterium
CAATGGATGGGTGATGGCGTAATCGTTTGACATTATAAATTGCCTCTTGCCTTACATTTTCTAAAAACAAAGAATCAGAAGGATACATGGCACAAGCAAACATAAAATCTTGCCAAAGCAGAATTCCTAGTGAATCACACAAATCATAAAAAATATCTTCTTCATAAATACCTCCACCCCAAACTCTTAGCATATTCATGTTTGTAGCCTTTACATCATTAAGCAAGTTGCGATATCTACTTTTTGTTACTCTATCTTGCAAATTATCTTGAGGGATATAATTTGCTCCTTTCATAAAAATAGGTTTATTGTTTACTTTAAAATAAAAACTTTCTCCTACTGAATCTTTTTTAGTAATTAATTCTATTTTTCGTAAGCCAATCTTTTTTTTCTGGCTATCAATTATCCTATTTTCATCAAATATAGAAACAGGGATTTCATATAATTTCTGCTTTCCATAGCCATTTGGCCACCACAATTCAGGATTTGGAATATGAATGGCAATAGATAATTTATTATTACCTTTTTTTAATTTAAAATACTCCCAGACTTTATCATAAGCCTTAATGGTAATTGATTTTTCGGATGAAGATTTTATCTCAATACCAACGGTTAAATTAGCAAGAGAATCTGATAAATTATCTTGTACTACATAAATGTCTTTTATCTTACAATCATTCCAACTTTGCAGTTCGACTTTACGCCAAATTCCTGTTGGTGATATTTTCGCTCCCCAATCCCAGCCGTAATGAAAGCCTGCTTTTCGTGTAAAAACTCTACTTCCTCCAGGAAGGCGATATCCTAAAATAGTTTGTTTCTTTTTTTCAATTTCTGAAACTGATTCAAATTGAATTTCTAAAGAATTCTTTCTCTGTAGAATTCCTTTTACATCAATCTCCCATTTTCGAAACATATTATCAGCTACCAAGATTAAGGAATCATTTAAATAAACTTTGGCATAAGTATCCAGGCCATTAAAAACTAAAAATTGCTTTTGTCTTTTTAGCGTTATCTGATCAACTGAGAATACTGATTTATAATACCAATTCTCATTTGCAACCCACTGTACACTATCTTCATTAGTGCCATAAAATGGGTCAGTAATGAAGTTGTGATTTAATAAATCAGAGAAGGTATTTCCAGGGACATCTGCTTTGTACCATTCATTTTCAAATAAAAATTCCCAATTACTTATTTCTTGGATTAAAATACTTTTTTCTTCTTTTCTACAAGCAGAGAAGATTACCAACACTATGAGCAGATATTTATACAATTTCTTCTAGTTTTTTGATTACTGTTTTAATAAGTAGGATGTCCGTTTCTCCTTTTGAATTCTGATTTCTTTTGCTTCCTGAAAGATGAAAATTTCTTATTCCTATTTTATATAATGCTTCTGCATTATTCTGATTCACACCGCTTCCAGCTAAGATAGTAATTCTACCCTTTGCTAATTTCACCAATTGTTCCAAATTAGAAATCCCATCAACTACATTATTACTTTGTCCAGCACTTAAAAGCGATTCGCAACCGGAAGTAATCACATCTTCTAAATTTTGTATCAAATTATTTCCTTCATCAAAAGCCCTATGAAAAGTACTATGCATAGGTTTTGCAACCTTTACCATTGCTTTTGTTTGCTCTTTATTTATTGAGCCATCCTTGTGTAGCGCACC
>DASCPP010000060.1:0-13638 GCA_036012565.1 Flavobacteriales bacterium
TTTCTCATTATTATCAATTACAATAAGCTTTGTAAAAGAAGAGCCAATATCTACACCTAAAAAATATGAGTTATTTGTTATCATAATGATTGATTTAATTGTTCCCTTTTTGCTTTTGCAGTCATTGCTCTCATCATAGAAGAAAATGCTGAGTTGATGGGAGTTCTAAGGTTATGGATTTTACTATAATCAACAATTTTACCATTAAACAAATCTATTTCTGTTGATTTATTATTTATAAAATCTAATGCTAATGATGGAAAATGATTTCCTGCTTTTGTTAAGTAAATAATACTATGGTCAAGGAAGTCATCAGAAATATTAATTCCTTCTTTTTGTGCCACTTCTATAGATTCTTCAATTGTTTGCCTAATTACTAAAACCAAATCAGGATCTGACATTGCCTCTAACATTGTAAGTTTTGAAAGTGCGCAAAGTGCACTCAAAGAAGAATTAAGGATTGTTTTCTCCCAAATGCTTTTCTTTAAACCCTGATAAGAGCACGAAATAGTATCTAACTTATTATTTGAAAGTGAATTTGCAATAACTTCTGATAAGGCATCATTCTCTTTCTCTAAAGAAGCAATATAATTAGGAGCATTAATGAACATAACTTCAGTTTCTGAAGGGTTTTTTAATTTTCCTGCAAAATTAATAACCATTCTTAACAATTTGGAATTATCAAAAACTGAAGAATACTCAAATTCAGTATCAATACCATTCTGAGCGCAAAGCATTAAAGTATCTTCTGAAATATAGGGTTTTACCATCTCTAATAACAGAGCAATTTGATGTGATTTTACTGCTGAAATAATAACTTCAGGATTAAAATTTCCAACTTCAGAAATATCATCATACACAAATTTAAAGTCAGCTTTATTCTCAATAAATCCAGTCAATGTGATTCCGTTATCTTCAATCACTTCTTTTTTTTCTTCACTCCTTACAAATAAAGCAATATTATGTCCTGCATTTTTTAAATGCACAGCTAAAACCATACCAACAGGTCCTAATCCAATAATTGCTATTTTTTTTATTTTCTGCATCAGCTCATTTGTTCAATAAAAGTTTCAACTTTTGTTGTTGTTTGCCCTTCAGAGAAAAATCGCAAATCACATAAATCTCCTTCAATTACAAGAGTCTCTATTCCTGTTTCTTCTTTTAATCTTTGAGGCATCCCAAAGCGTGCATTTGAGTTATTAAAACAAGTTTTTGCGTCATGGAAAATCATTCCATTAATATTAAATTCTTGAATATGTTTTTTTAGAATTTTAAATTTAGCTTCTTCACTTCTATTAATAAAAATCTCTGTATAAGCAAGTGCTGATGATGCAAAGGGATCTTTACTATCAAAAGAATCAAAAATCCAAGAATTACAATATGTAGAAGCCACTACTGCAGAGTTGTTTTCTGAGAATAGATTAGAAAAATACCTCAATTTTCCCCAAATTGGCATACCCTCCCAATACACTCTGCTATCAGGTTTTTGTAAAAAACCATTGCCATTATCTACATTATTTTGAAGTTCCTGATAAAGTTTCTGATAATATTCTTTTGCTTTTTCAGTACCCCTTAAAACAACAATTGGTCCCATATGAATTGTACCATCAAAAAAACTAATTGGAGATAGAGAGTTTTTTCCAGTATTCAAACAATCCTTCCATAAATCGGTTGCTTCTTTACTTAAATTTAATGTATGTCTGAATCTGTCAATGTCAAATTTATTCTCTGATGCGCTCTCGCAAAGTGGAATCATTTCTTTGAATTGTGCAGAAACATCTTCAATATCTTCTTTACTCACCTCATCTAAATACCTTGGAGGTTTTATTCCGAAAATAGGACAGTTAAATTCCTTTGCAAACCACATAAACCAATCCTGAACTTCTCTACATTGATTTGTGTTATAAACTATCAAATCAGGTTTAGGAACTCCATCCATACCATATTGTTTTGTAAGAGGAGTTTTATTCTGTAAGTACGATCCGATATCTGCAGTTAAATAAGAACAGATATCTCCTGCATAACCCAATTTTACCGATTCTGGAATAAAATCCATTGCAGTTCGGCTTGCTCCTAAAAGTGCACCATGATTTTCAGGGAAATACACTTCAAAACCAAAACTCCTTAGAAGTTCGGCAGGACCAACAGATGTGCACCATGCAACTTTTTTTGAATTAGATAAATCAGAGAAATATCCATTCATTAGTTGTTTTAAATCTTTGGTTGTATGGATTTTGTAGTCTGACATTTTATTCTGCTAAATCAATTACATATAAATTATCTCCATGTGGTAACTCTTCTCCATACAAGTTTTCATAATGGTCTTTATATTTATCCAATACTCTCTTTGGCGCCATTTTCATTGATGGTGTAAGTGTATTATCATCTAAAGATAGGCATGAATCCAAAATAACTGCTTTCTTTATTTTTGCAAATTTTTGTTTCAATTCATCATTTGATTGTTTTAAACAACCTTGCAAACATCTTCCGAACTCATTTAAATCTCTAGGACAAAAACAACCATCTTCAGGAGACTTCTGATAATTAGGATTTTTCAATATATTATGATTAGGAAATATAAGCGCGACTGGATAATCATAACCGCTTCCTGAAACGATTACATATTGCACATAATGACATTTTTTTTCAATGATTTTCTCCAAATCAGTAGGAATAACTTTTTCTCCATTAGATAGTTTGAAAATTCTATCTTTTCTACTAATTAATTTTAAACCTGTAGATGTTAAAGCACCAACATCACCTGTTCTGTACCATCCGTCATTAGTAAAAATATCTTTATTTGCTTCATCATTTTTATAGTACTCAGTCATTACATTCGGACCTTTTACATGAATCTCATCATCCTCCGCAATCCGCACACTTACACCAGGAATTGGTAGCCCAACAACACCTGTAACTCTTTCCAAATCAGGATTTGTGAGTGTACAACAAGGAGATGTTTCAGTCAATCCCCAACCTTCAATAACTGCAATTCCTTTCTCCTGAAAAAGAGTAGACAAATTAATTGGAAGTGCTGCTGCTGCTGTAAAAATAAACTTCAGTCCAGAATCAAAAAAGAGTTGTTTTGTATTTTCATCCTGATTACACAGTTCAACCAAATTCTGATATACTTTAGGAACAGAGAAAAACACGGTTGGTTTTATCTCTTTCCAATTTTCCATTATTTCTTTTGTGTCTTTTCCAAAGGAAGATTCAACCGAATAAGTTGCACCATTATAAATGGCTGTAAAAAGTTCAAAAATCCCTCCAAAACTATGATGCCAAGGTAAATACGAAAGAAACCTATCTTCCTCATTTACTTTTAAAATCTCTTTTATTGCTGCTTGTTGAGATAAAATATTTTTATGAGTTAATTGCACACATTTTGGAGTTCCCATTGTACCAGAAGTGTACATATTTAAACAAACTGTATCAGGAGAAATATCTAAAATTAATTCTTTTTCGTTTTTGTTTAATAAAGATTTGAATGGCATTAAATTGTCAAACTTCTCACTCTTTACTTCCTCAAAATGAATGATTTTTTTAAACGGAATTGAAACATCTGTTCTATCCAATTGTAATTGTCTTTCAACTGCTAAGTAAGTAGAATCAGAATGCTCCATTAGTAATTTTGCAGTATCCTCACGGAAATATGCAAATATCGGAACCGCAATTCCACCTATTGACATAATTGCTAATTCCAACTCCAACATCTCTAATCTGTTTGGAGAATAAATTACCATTTTTTCACCCTCAGAAAAACCTAAATCAGTAAGATTTGCTGCAATATTTTTAATGTTGGAAAAGAAATCACTCCAGATTATCCCTTCAAAAACTCCATTTACCTTCTCTTGAAAAACAACTTTATTCGAAAACTTTTCACTATTTTCAATTAGTAAAGTCGGGATGTTTATTACAATCTCTCCTAAGGATATTTCTGAATGAAGTGTTTTCATATTTTATAAACTTACTCCTTTTTCCTTCAGTTTATAATACCTAAAACCTCCCCAAAGTGCTGCTCCAATTGCACCAGAATAAATTGCTTCATTACTGCTTAAGAACACAAAATCTCTATTTTTCTTTCCCTCTGCAAGTTCTTCAACTGCTTGTACCATTCCTTCATTCATACCCATACCTCCAACAAGTGCTATTGGTGACTCTGCTTTCAGAGCACCTAATAATTTAACTACTCTTTGTGCAATAGAAAGGTTAATTCCTTTTACAATATTTGGAGTTGACAGTCCTTTTGAAACTAAGTTAATTACATCAGTTTCTGCAAGTACGGCACAAATTCCTGATGGAACTTCTGGGTTATCTGCTTTTAATGACATCTCTCCAACTTCCTCAATTGCCAAACCAAGATACCTTGAAATGTTTTCGATAAACTGACCCGAACCAGATGCACATTGTCCTGTCATTTTATAGTCAATTACTTTTCCTTTTTCATCAATTTTAATAGCACGAACATAAAGCCCACCCATATCGACTACTGTTTTTGCCTTTGGAAAGAAATGTTTTCCACCTCTGGAATGAGAAGTCATACTATAAAAATGTCCTGTTTTTCTTTCTACCATTTCACCTTCACCAGTAGAAGCTAAATAGGCAATATCATTATCATAATCCAGATTGTTTCTTCCTAATAATGTTGCTACAGTTTCAGTTGCAACAACTTTAGGGTTTCTCTTTCTAATTTTCTCAGTTTGTTTATCTAAAACTTTATGGTCTCCAGTTTCTTGATTATAAGAAATCAAAACACTTTTGATGTAACTTCCACCAACATCAACACCCATTGTATAAATTGTATTGCTCATATTATTTCTTTTTCTTTTTTGATGGTAAATCAACTGCAATATTTCTTCTAGCAAACATTGCTCCTCCTAACGCTCCCATAAAAATGGAATCTGTGTGGATATTCATTGTAAGTTCACCATAAGAATCCGTTACCATTTGTTTTACATATTTTAATACTGCCTGATTTCTTGCAACTCCTCCCGTGAAAGTAAATTCATCACGAACACCTCCCGAACGAGCAATTAAAGACATTGCTCTTTGTACAATTGCTTTATGTAATCCTGCTAATATATTTGGTCTTTTTTCTCCATTATGTAAAAGTTCTTTTACCTCAGTACCTGCAAAAACAGTACAAGTAGAACAAATTGTGGCTTCTTTATCTGCCTCTAATGCTTCTGGTCCTAATTCATTTAAAGAAATCCCAAACTCATCTGCAATATATCCAAGATATCTACCACAACCGGCTGCACATCTATCGTTCATATGAAAAGAAGTAACCAATCCATGAGTATCAACCTGAATTGCCTTAGTATCCTGACCTCCAATATCTAAAACTGTTCGTGTGTTCGGAAATACAGCATGAGCCCCAAATGCATGACATAAAATTTCTGATTTAATACAGTCTTCTGGGAAAGGAAGTAATGCTCTACCATAACCAGTACCAACCATATTTGCAATATGAATATCCTCATCTGCAATCTCATCAATATGTTCTCTTAAAGTGCTTTCAACATTTTTATAATTGCTTTTTACTGCATTCAGTTCTGCATAATACCAATCTTCTTTATCATCATGTTCTGGCTCATCAACCAATCCTTTGTACTTTTTATCTAATACATTCATTGATTCATCTACCAGTTCCTTGAAATTGTATTTTACCATTTCATTTTCAACTGGAGTAATACTTTTATCGAATGCTAACATTAAAGGTTCAAAAACTAATTTATCTGCTTTTTCAACTTCTTGATTATACCTTTCACTTACAATATCTCTGAAAAATTGATTTTTAGAGCCTAAATCTTCATTAACAAATTCATTTCTTATTTGAGGTTCAATTAAATCTAAAATTTTAATCAGTTCGTTTTTTACATCTTCTTTATTGTCATAAGTAAAATTATCAACAGTTTGTAAAAGAGTCTTTCTTAAACTATCCATTCTTCTTTTAAACTGACGATATTGAAATACAGAACGGATATCTTTCATATACTTTTTAAACTCAGGTTTTGAGTCAATTTCAGTCTGTAATCTTTGTGTAAGAAGTGTAAATCTTGCATCATATGTAGCCTCCTCTCTTGCAATATCAGCTGCTACTTTATAGTTTGCTCTAGTATTTGTAATTCCTCTTCCAATTATCTCATCTTTTTCGTTAATGATAACTGCTTTTGAAGTGGTTGAACCTAAATCAATACCTAAATAATATTTCTTCATTCTGTAATTATTTTACTTTTCGTTTATTGTTTCCATTGATTTTCTTTGCTCTAACATCTGGAAAAATGATTCTAATCTGTTTTTTATGTTTGAATAAGAGAAGTATCTTGGATCTACTAAATCTGATTCGATAAATCCAACTGGGATTTCTAATCTATCTTCAATCTCTCTCATCATTCCTAATTGCCCTGCTGAAAAAGAATTACAACTTTTTATAGAATTGGTAATATATCCATCCGCATCATAATTCTCAATACATTTAGATAATAAATCTATCCTTTGAGGGATGTTTAAATTTGTATAACAATTCATACAATATTCTGCTAATGATTCAAGAGGTCGGCTAGGATCGTGCCTCCATCCCATATCATATACGCCACCTACTTTTGTATAGGAAGATGCAACAATTACGGCTCCAATATCATAAAAGATTCTCCAGAACTCTCTGAAGGAAGTCCAGTTTGGAGGACCCTCAACTACTAATCTGTATTTTTCTTCTTTCATCTCTCCTTCAGGTGTAATAGGACCTAAACCTAAACGAATTCTCTCCTGAATTTCAGAGTACAATTCTCTATAATACTCTACTGCTTTTTCAGTTCCTCTGAATCCAATATTAATTGGTCCTATGTAGTAAACGCCTGCAAAATATGCGTCAATTGGAGATGGTTTATGTTTAGTTGTGTCAAATATTTTAGTAATCCAATCTTCCGCTTCTTTTGCTAATTCTAAGTGTTTTTTAAGTTTCCCCTCATCATACTTAATACCTGTAACTTTCTCAAACTGAGGGATAACTTCCTCAGTAAATTGTTTTACCATATACTCTGTCATTTCAGGTGTCATTTCTGCATTTTCCTGATATGGAGTGTGAACCATAATTACTTTTGCATTAGGGTATTCTCTTTTCAGAGTTTCAAACCATTTTAAAAAGGTAAAACAACCCGTATAAGATAAAAGTAAAACATCTGGTTCTGGTATTTTCTGACCTGTAGGGCCAATATTTCCTTTCATCATCATGCCTACATCACACTTTACATAAGTACATACATCTTCTGAATGTGCATTTCTTTCCGCTTCCTTAATATATGATGCTGATTTTTTTCTCATTGCAGATTGTAGTGCATTTATCTCAGGATATACAGGTAGCATATCAAAGGTTCTGATTAGTTCAGAAAGGTTGCCTGGTATAAAAGTATAACACACCTTTTTACCTAATTCCTTTGCATTTGCTAAATCGTTAAAAAGTCCGGCTATCATCTCCTTTTGGAGTACCATGCTTCTTTCTTTTTGTGCTTCTTTTGACATATTATTTATTTCTTTAATCTAATATCTAACTAATAAATTTTTAATCTTCCCAAAGTTTAATCGAATCTGAAAAAGTACCTACTTGTTCTTTAATTACTTTATATTGATTGATGTTCTCTGAATATTGAAAAGCAATATATCTTATTCCTAATTTGTCAAATGCATTCTGAAAGATTGGAGCGTCTAACAAAGATGGATCGCAAAAAGATGCAGAAGCGAATATTACCCCATCAGCACTTCTTTGTTTTGCAATTTTTGCTAATCGATATTCTTTTGGATTGTGTACGTCATAAATAGAAGAAGAATATTGACTATGGTAAATATATGCGTTAGAAATTGCTTCTAAAGGATTATCTGATTTAGAATCAATATCAGTTAAAATCATTCTTGATCCTAGCACATAATCATCATCAACAACATAACAACCTGCTTCCTCAATTGCTTTAATAAGTCCTATTGATGGTTGTTCACAGAAAGCTCCAGAAACAACTACTTTAATTTTATCCATAGGAGTCCCAATATCTTCATCAATAATAGCACAAAGTTCCTCCAAAATTTCATTATGTTCTTCCACAGGAATTACTGTTCCTGCTCTTACCACATGATAAACATCTTCAATTGACAGTCGCCAAGGAAACTCCTGACGAACATTATATATATGCTCAATTAATCTTCTATTCTTGTTATACAACTCAATAGAATGATTCAGATTCTCTGTTGTTAATTCTACACCATTTAATTCTTTGATGTATTTCAACACATGCTTCATCTCATCTTGATAAAACTTGCCCCCAACTTCTGGTAAGAAATTTTGTGGAAAATCCATGTATTTTACAAATCTCCCTATTTTTAGTTGCTTAAAGATTCCTGAAAGATTTCTTATTACATCACAAATTGACGGAAATATAAATCCATCTAAATGATCCATATGTTTATCGAGTGCTAATTCAATAATAGATCTTGGAATATGGCAGATATAGGATTGATAATAAGCATCCCCTTTAATTATTTGTTTTCTATCTCCTCCTCCAAAGACTCCAACTCCCATTGCTCCTACTGCATGCAATATCTCTCTTGGAAAATAGATTGGCATATAACCAACTAACACTCTGCTGTCATC
Source organism: Flavobacteriales bacterium (assembly GCA_036012565.1). Taxonomy (GTDB): domain Bacteria; phylum Bacteroidota; class Bacteroidia; order Flavobacteriales; family BACL11; genus DUAL01. The sequence goes on from DASCPP010000060.1 coordinate 8,642, forward strand.
TTCTGACTTCCATTGTTTTGCTCTATTAAAATCTAAATCAAAAGCATATTCTTTACATTTCTCGAGTAAATTTTCGATTTTATTCATTTATATATCTCTTAAATTGTGATGTGTAAACTTATAATAGAATTAAAAAACAGATTATGATATATGTCATATAGGAATATGGTTTTTATACATTATTTTACAAATTATGATAGAAACCTTCTCATTAGTACTGCTTTCGTCCGGAAAATCATCAAGAATGGGAAAAGACAAAGCAAATCTGAGTATTAAGAACAAAAGCTTTTACCAACAAATTTTAGAAACATACAATGCTGTAAGTATCTCACAACAAATAAGTGTGATAAATAATAAATTACATCTTTCTAGAAGAACGGTTATAAATAATTATCAAGGTAAAGGAAGAGTTTTCTCAATACAGTTAGGGTTAAAAGAGGTTAATAGTGATTGGTATTTTATTCAAAATATTGACAATCCATTTATTACAACTACATTATTAAATCAATTTATAAATTGCAAGAAAAATAAAGATATCATACAGCCAATATTTAAAAAACAGAAAGGACATCCTATTTTAATCTCAGAAAAAGTAAAACAAAGAATACTAAATAAAAAAGATTATAATTTAACTTTACGAGATATTTTATCTGAATTTGAAAAACAACAGATAGAAGTAAATGACGAATCTGTTCTTATAAACATTAACACCCCAGAAGACTATAAAAAATATTGTATTGAAAAAGTTAATTGAAATAGCACATTCATCCAAATTATCTTCTGCTCTTTGTACAATTGTAGAAGTGAAAGGGTCAGCTCCTAGAAGAATAGGGGCTAAGATGTTAGTTTTTGAAAATAGGGAAATATATGGAACAATTGGAGGAGGAAGTTTAGAAAAGAAAACAATAGAGAATTCGTTAAGCCAAATAAGAAAAAATCAAGCAAATTTATTTACTCACGACTTATTAAATCATCACAATATGTGTTGCGGAGGTATTGTGAAAATATTTATTGAACCCATTATGAAAACAAATAAAATATACATTTTCGGGGCAGGACATACAGGAAAATCTCTTGCTAATATAATGATAGATTTAGATTTTGATGTATTTGTTATTGATGAAAGGAAAGAATATCTTGACAAGATGATTAATAAGAAAATCAATAAGTTAAACTTATCATACAAAGAGATTCTTCCAACTTTACCATTTGATCAAAACACATATATTAGTATTATGAATTTTGAACATTCTCATGATAGAGATATTTTGTCTTATTGCATAAAAAAAGATTTTGCGTATTTAGGAATGATAGGAAGTAAAAGAAAAATTTCCTTAACAAAAAAGATGTTTTTGGATGGTGGAATTTGTACAAAAGAAGAAATAGAAAAAGCTGATATGCCAATGGGAATAGACATAAAAGCTGAAGGACCAGAAGAAATAGCAATTAGTATTGCTTCAAAAATTATTGAACTAAAGAATACAAAATAATGGACAACAAAATAGCGGTAGTAACAGGTGCATCAAAAGGAATAGGGAAAGCTATTTCAAGAAGATTAATATCAGAAGGATATTTTACAATTCTAGTTGATATAGATAAAGAAAATGGATTAAAGTTAGAATCTGAAAATTTTGATAAATCTAAATATTATAATTGTGATATTAGTAATGAGAATTCAGTTTCTGATTTCTTTGAATTTATAAAATCAAATTATGGAACATTAGATGTTTTGGTAAATAATGCGGGCATCATAAAGGATAATATGATTTGGAATATGCCAACAGAAGATTTTGATAAAGTAGTAGAAATAAATTTAAAAGGATGTTGGTTGATGAGTAAGCAAGCTGGGATAATAATGAAAGAACAAAATAGTGGAAGGATTGTTAATATTACATCAAGAGCATGGCTAGGAAATAGAGGACAATCTAACTATGCAGCATCAAAAGCAGGAGTAGTATCGTTAACGAGAGTTTTAGCTCTAGAATTAGGGAAATATAATGTGCTTGTGAATGCAATTGCTCCAGGATTAATTGACACTCCTCTAACTCAGAAACTCCCGGAACATGTTATTGAAAACTTGATAAATTTACAACCAACAAAAACTATGGGATCACCAGAAAATATTGCTCAGACAGTTTCTTTTTTATCTAATCCTCAAACAGAATTTATTACAGGACAAGTAATCTATGTGGATGGAGGAAAGAATGTTGGAAGTAATATGGTGTAAACAGTAATGAATTGGCAACAAACCTGACAATATTAAAAAGAGACATAAAACACAATCTTAACCGTTAGGTTTTTTAACCCCTTATATCGTTTGCGACAAACATAGATATAGAGCTCCAATATTCACTATTATCTAAAATAAATACCCATTAAAAATATATTCAGAAAATAATAAATCTTATTGATTCTGATTTTATTAGTTTTGCCATTAATTTATATAATGTCGAAAAAAATAAATATCGTTGGCTGTGAAGACTGCCCCTCTTTAGGGGAATCAATATTTTGTAGTTTAAAACGTGAAATATTAGAGGAGGTTTCTAGTCAAAAAGGAGGAAATCTGTATAAGAAGGGTGAGATTGTGTTTTCTGAAGGGTTTAAACCTTTTGGAATTCATTGTGTTTCTAAAGGAAGAATTAAAATATATAAATTAGGTGATGATGGAAAAGATCAAATAGTTAGAGTTGCAAAAGTAGGTGATATTATTGGTTATCGTTCATTAATTTCAGATGAGATATATTCTGCTTCAGCTGAAGCATTAGAAGATTCAAGAACTTGTTTTATACCCAAAAACACCTTTTTTGAATTAATTAAACAAGAAAATGAATTTGCTTTAAAAATAATGAAAGTGCTTTCAAAAGATCTACGAAAAGCTGAATCTCAGTCAATGAATATAGCCCAGAGAACGGTGAAAGAAAGACTAGCAAACGCTCTTTTGTCTAAAAGAGATATTATTGAAGAAAAAGAAGGTAAAGAGTTAATGTCTTTTACAATTTCTAGAAAGGATTTAGCTGATTTAATTGGATGCGCTCCTGAAACACTAATCAGAATGTTGTCGCAATTAAAAAAAGAAGGGGTTATTTCACTAAATAAACGAGAAGTTGAAATTCTTAATCATGTAAAACTTTACAAACTAGCACATAAATATAGTTAGTATTCATCATATTTTCATGACATATGTCACCCTAAGTTTTTAAATGGAGACTTTACTTTGTTATTGGAATAGAATTCAATGGAAAACACAAAACTTATAGAGAATATTTTTTCTTTAAAGAAAAAGAAGAACGCAATTATTCTTGCACATTATTATCAAAATCCTGCAATACAAGATGTTGCAGATTTTGTTGGAGATAGTTTAGGGTTGTCTCATAAAGCAAAAAAAACTGATGCAGATATTATTGTTTTTGCAGGAGTGCATTTTATGGCAGAAACTGCAAAAATTATTAATCCTAATAAAAAAGTTATTTTACCTGATATGGATGCAGGTTGTTCTCTTGCAGATTCCTGTCCTCCAAAGGATTTTGAACAGTTTATAAAACTACATCCAGACCATATAGTAATCTCGTATATAAATTGCTCTACAGAAGTAAAAGCGTTAAGTGATATTATTTGTACTTCTTCAAATGCATTGAGGGTAATAAATTCATTACCTAAGGAACAAAAAATAATATTTGGTCCGGATAAGAATTTAGGAGCTTATTTAGCAAGAAAAAGTAGGAGAGAATTGGTCTTGTGGGATGGAGTTTGTATTGTTCATCAAGAATTCTCGGAAAAAGAGATTTTATCCCTTAAGAGAAAGTACCCAAACTCTAAATTAGTTGCTCATCCAGAGTGTACTTCCTATGTATTGGATTATGCTGATTTTATTGGTTCTACAACTGCAATGTTGGAATTTACAAAAACAGATTCTGCTACAACTTATATAGTAGCTACTGAGGCATGTTTGTTACATCAAATGAAAAAAAATAGTCCTGAAAAACAGTTTCTTCCTGCCCCTGTAGTAAGTACTTGTAGTGCTTGTAATCAATGCCCTTATATGCAAATAAATACACTTGAAAAGCTATATAAGTGTATGAAAGAAGAATCTCCAGAAATTTTAATAGATGAAAAGCTAAGATTACGAGCTTATCAATCGGTACAGAAAATGATGGAGATATGAAAACAGATTTTTTAGTTATAGGTTCAGGGATAGCAGGATTAAGTTTTGCTTTAAAAGTTGCAGAAAAGCAGCCAGAATCCTCCATTACTATAATAACAAAGTCATCAGAAACAGAAGGGAGTACTAAGCATGCGCAAGGTGGTATTGCGGTAGTTTCAGATTTTGATAATGATTCATTTGAAAATCATGTTGAAGATACAATTTTAGCTGGAGATGGTTTGTGTAACCCAGAAATTGTAAACTTTGTGGTAGAACAAGCTCCTATTAGGATTAAAGAACTTATAAATTATGGAGCTAATTTTGATCAAGATAATAAACAGAAATTTAATTTAGCAATGGAGGGAGGACACTCTCAAAAAAGAATAATTCATAAACAAGATTGTACTGGATTAGAAATAGTTGAATCTTTATTGAAAAGAATAAAGACATATAAAAATATACAGATAATAAATCACCTTTTTGCTCTTGACCTAATAGTTGAAAATGGTTCTTGTTTTGGAGTTTGTGCTCAAGAAGTCAATACTTGTGAAATCAAAAATATATTTGCTAAAAAAACCTTACTTGCAACAGGTGGGGTAGGACAAGTCTTTCAGTTTACTACTAATCCTTTAGTTTCTACAGCAGATGGTATTGCTATGGCAAAAAGAGCTGGGGCAAACATTAGTGATATGGAGTTTATTCAATTTCATCCTACAGCATTATATAATCCATATCAATCTCCTTCCTTTCTTATTTCAGAGGCGGTTAGGGGAAAGGGAGCTGTTCTGAGGAAGATAAATGGAATAAGGTTTATGAAAAACTACCATAAAGATGAGGAAATAGCGACAAGAGACAT
>DASCPP010000061.1:0-5801 GCA_036012565.1 Flavobacteriales bacterium
CCTATGAAGTCTCTGAATATCAACAACCTTTATATCCTTTTTAACAATAGAGATTATCTCATCATTCTTAAGTGCAGATAGAGATCTAATAAGAGTCTCTGGAGCACAACCAATAATATCTGAGAGATCCTTCCGAGAGTATGAGAATACATCCTGAGCATTTGCATCTTTTGACAATTTTTCATGCATTAAGATCAGGTATTCTGCTAAACGCTCCATTACAGTTCTTTGTGCAATATTCATAGAATTCCTTTCGGCATTCTTAACATCTTGCGATAAAATCCTCATCAACTCTAAGGAGAATTCTTTATCCTTATTTATGAAGTATAAAAAAGAAGATTTCGGAATAAAGCACACCTCAGTATCTTCTAATGCTTCTGCTGTAGCTGAATATACTTCATTAGCTATTAAGGCTCTATATCCGATTAAATCGGATCTAGATCCAATTCTAACAATCTGATCTTTATTTAATCCAAATTTATCTATCTTCACTCTTCCTTTAATAATACAATACGCCCCAAGAGGACGCCCTCCCTCTGTGAAAACATGCTGGCCTTTCTTAAAAAGGAAGACAGATTTATTTCTGTTTAAATTAGTTAATAAATCATTATCTAGATTACAAAAAACCGATGAGTTATAAGACTTACAGTCTTGACAATTCGTAATTTCAATCTTTGTCGTCATACTTTTACAAAAGTACAGGAAAAGATTTAAATAATTATCTAAAACATGATATATGTTAGGATTCGCTAATTTCTATAGTTGTATTCTTGTTATATGATTTCAGAAGTTGTATTCTTGTTATATGATTTCAAAGGATGAGCTTTTACGCTATGATAGGCATATAAAACTATCAGCAATAGGGTTAGAAGGACAAGAAAAATTAAAAAGTGCCAAAGTATTAGTGGTTGGTGTTGGGGGTTTAGGTTGTCCTGTATTGCAATACCTTACTTCTTCTGGTGTGGGTGCTATTGGCGTAATGGATGTGGATGTAGTTAGTTTGAATAACTTACAAAGACAAGTACTGTTTACTACTGATGATATTGGTAGATTAAAAACAACTACTGCAATAAAACGACTTAAAAAATCAAATCCTTTAGTTGAGTTAAATAACCTAGCTTTTTACTTAACAAAAGAAAATGCTTTAGAAATAATTAAGGATTATGATGTAATTGTGGATTGTACAGATAATTTCCCTTCAAGATATTTAATTAATGATGCATGCGTACTTTTAGGTAAACCTTTTGTTTATGGTGCACTCCATAAATTTAATGGTCAACTTTCAGTTTTTAATTATAATGATGGCCCTACATATAGGTGCTTATATCCTGATATTCCTAAGCAAGATGAAGTTCCAAATTGTTCTCAGGCTGGAGTGTTAGGGGTGCTACCTTCTTTAATTGGAACTTTGCAAGCAACTGAAGTAATTAAAATAATTTTAGGAATAGGAGAGGTGTTAAGTGGTAAAATACTTACTTATGATTTGTTGTCCAATAGGCAAGGAGTTATCTGTTTCCCAAAATCTGAAATATTAGTTAAGGAGCTTTCTGATTATAATTTAAAGTGTGACCTTCCTTTACAAGATGAGATATTACCTTCTAAGTTAAAAGAATGGTTAACTAATGGGATTAAATTTAACTTAATAGATATTCGAGAGGAATATGAAAGAGAGGATTATAAACTAAATGATACTTATTTTATTCCTATGGGAGATATGTTATCTTCTTTAGAGAAAATAGATAAATCTATTCCTACTGTGTTTTACTGTGAATCAGGTAATAAAAGCAAAACTGTTGTGTCTATCCTAAAACGGAAAAAATATAATAAAGTATATAGTTTAGCTGGAGGACTTATTCAGTGGAAATTAGAAAGGTAATTTACTAGGCAGGAACTTCAAATTCTGTTTCCCATTTTCTACCTTTTAAGGACTCTAGGTTTACTTTCATGTACAATTTCTTCTCTTTTTGTTCATTGATTTCTTTTTCATAAACTTCCCTCGAAGTAATTGTACTCTCACCATTATCTTTATCATTTACTTTATCGCCAGTTCTTGGTAAAAAAGGGTAGTGAACGGACAGGATTTCATCTTTATTTTCTGCTCCTATTAATTCCACTGAGCTACTAAAAAGAAACATTTCGAATATACTTAACAATTCTTCTTCAGTAACTTCTTCTTTATCCTTTTCAGTCAAGTCATTAGCATAGTCCATAAATAAGTCACTGGCTTTTTCTTTTAATTCTTTTTGTATGTTTTTTGGGAATGGTGAGCGGATATGCTCATGATCATTAAACCAGAATTTACATCCTTCTGTTATTAGTTTAGCTTCTGTTTTCATAGTTAAGGATTTTTGCAAAAATATGGTTTGAGATTCAAGTAAAACATGACAACCATCATGGAGGTGCTAGTATAGAATTGATATAAATTAAGAAAAAAATGAATAGTTTGACATATGTCATATTTTAGAGATGTGTCTGCATATAAATTTGCCGCAGATTTAAGCTAATTAATATAAATATCATAAATAATGAAAATATCATAAATAATGAAAATCAAAAAACTAATAATGTTAGCCTTTGTGGGTACAGTTGCAATAGCAAATGTTAATGCACAAGATGGAGAAGCATTATTTACTACTTGTACAGCTTGCCACACAATTGGTGGTGGGAAGTTAGTTGGCCCCGATTTAGCAGGTGTGTTGGACAGACGCCCTGAGGCAGAAATTATCAGTTATATACAAAACCCTGCTGCCTTTGATGTAATACTGATGCCACCTCAAAATCTTTCTGCTAATGAGATTAAAGCGATACTTAAATATATAGTTTCAAAATCACCAATAGCAAACCAAACAAATGTAGAGGAAAAAGAGGAAATAGTAATAGAACCAGAAGTAGTACTTACTTTAGATGATGTGACTTCTGGAGAACATTTATTTGATGGATCTACTCGTTTTACAAATGGTGGTCCATCTTGTATTTCTTGCCACAATGTGGATTACGAACAAATGATGCAGGGAGGACTCTTGGCTGCCGATCTTACTAAAGTTTATTCTCGATCTGGAGGGATGGCAGGTATTAAAGGAATGCTTACTGCTCTTCCATATCCTGCTATGAAATCAGCTTATGGAGATAATCCTTTAACTGATAAAGAGGTAACGCAGTTACAAGCGTTCTTAAAAAATACAGATGAGAATGAAATTTACCAACATCATGGAGAGAAAGAAACCATGTTCATGTATTTTGGAATGGCAGGTTTTATAACAATACTTATTCTGATTTTTCTTTTATGGTTTAATCGAAAAAAAGGAGGAGTAAAAGATAATATATATAACAGACAAACAAAATCAATCTAAAAATAATAAAAAGATGAGTTGGATACAAGATTTAATTTCGCCAGAAACCCGTAAATGGGAAGATTTCTACAGAAATAGATGGCAATACGATAAAGTAGTAAGAAGTACACATGGTGTAAATTGTACTGGTGGTTGCTCTTGGAATATACATGTAAAAGATGGGATTGTAGTTTGGGAGGTGCAGGCCTTAGATTACCCTTTATTAGAAGACTCCCTTCCTCCTTATGAGCCAAGAGGATGCCAAAGAGGGATTTCTTTCTCTTGGTATTTGTACAGCCCAATTAGAGTAAAATATCCAATTGTTAGAGGAGCTCTTATCGACATATTCCGAAAGGAAAAAGAGAAAACAGGAGATGCACTTACTGCTTGGAAAAACATTCAAAATGACACAAAACTAAGAAGAAGGTATCAAATTGCTAGGGGTAAAGGTGGTTTCAGAAGAGTTAGTTGGGAAGAAATCTTAGAGCTTATTGCAGCTTCCAATATCCATACAGTACAGGAGTATGGGCCAGATAGAATTATAGGATTCTCTCCAATTCCAGCAATGTCTATGATATCATACGCTTCTGGTTCAAGATTTTTACAATTAATGGGTGGTATTAATCTTTCTTTTTATGATTGGTATTGTGATCTACCATGTTCATTCCCAGAAATTTGGGGGGAGCAAACTGATGTTTGTGAGAGTGCTGATTGGTATAATTCTAAATTTATTGTAGCAATGGGAGCCAACCTTGGAATGACAAGAACTCCTGATGTTCATTTCTTTTCTGAAGCAAGGCATAATGGAACAAAAACTGTTGTTATGGCTCCTGATTTTAATATGGTTGCAAAATATGCTGACAAATGGTTGCCTGTTCATGCCGGACAAGACGGTGCTTTTTGGCAATCTTTTACACATGTTCTGTTAAAAGAATTTCATGTTGACAAGCAAACTCCATATTTTATTGATTATTGTAAAAAGTACACAGATTCTCCCTACTTAGTTGAGTTAGTAAAAGATGGAGATAATTTAGTTCCTGGAAAAATGCTAAGAGCTAACAGGGTTAATCAATATAAAGACATTGAGAATGGAGATTGGAAGTTCTTAAATATGGAAAATTCTGGAGATTTAGTTTGTCCTGGAGGAGCTTCTGGTCATAGATGGGATTCTAGAGATGGGAACTGGAACATGCAACATATTGATGCTGAGAATGGAAAAGATTACGATCCTGTTTTAACTTTTATTGAAACTAAAGATGGAGTTGAACAAGTTGAGTTTATAGAATATGGTTTGAATAACAAAACTAAAAGAGGTGTTCCTATAAAAAATGTAGATACTATAGATGGAAAAGTTGCAGTTACTACAGTTTATGATTTAATGATGGCACAATATGGTGTAGATAGAGGATTAGGTGGAGATTATCCTACTTCTTATGATGATAAAGACTCTGCATATACTCCAGCTTGGCAAGAAATCTTTACAGGTATTGGTAAAGAAACACTCATCCAATTAGCAAGAGAATGGGGTGTTACAGCAGAAACCACAAATGGTAAGTGTATGATTATTGTTGGCGCAGGGATTAACCACTGGTATCATGGTAATTTAATGTATAGATCCGGAACCATGGCACTTATGGTTACAGGTTGTATTGGTGTTAATGGAGGGGGAATGAACCATTATGTTGGTCAAGAGAAATTAGCTCCCATGGATTCTTGGGGAGCAATTATGTCTGGTAAAGATTGGCAACCAGCTGTAAGATTACAGCAAGCTCCAATCTGGCATTATATTAATTCCGATCAGTGGAGATATGATGGAAATCAAGCGGATTATAATTCCGTTCCTGAAAATGAATTGTCTTGTCAGCACTCAGCAGATTTAGTTGTTAAATCTGTAAGAAATGGTTGGATGCCATTTTACCCTCAGTACGACAAAAGTAATTTAGACATTGTAAAAGATGCAGAGAAGAGTGGAGCAACTGATGATGAAGGAATTAAGAATTATATAGTAAACCAGTTAAAAGAAAATAAGCTTACACATTCAGTTGCAGAACCTGATAAGGAAATTAATTTTCCAAGGGTATGGTATATTTGGAGAGGTAACGCCCTTATGTCTTCTGCGAAAGGGCATGAATACTTCTTAAAGCACTATTTAGGAACTCATCATAATGATATTGCTGATGAAGTAGCAAAAGATATTGTTAAGGATATGACTTGGGAAGAAGAAGGAGCGCAAGGAAAGATGGATTTGGTCATTGATTTAAATTTCAGAATGGATACATCTGCACTATATTCGGACATTGTATTACCTGCCGCTTCATGGTATGAAAAAGCAGATATTAATTCCACTGATATGCATTCTTTCATTCACCCTCTTTCTGCTGCAATAGCACCAGTTTGGGAAGCAAAAACTGACTGGAAGATTTTCCAAGCCATTGCAAAAGAAACTTCAGAATTAGCAAAAAAACATTTTTC
>DASCPP010000062.1:0-6601 GCA_036012565.1 Flavobacteriales bacterium
GTAGCAGAAACCATAAAACAAAAGATTGGTTTTCAAGGTAGAATAGATTACAATACAACTTATCCTAACGGAACACCAAGAAAACTAATGGATGTTTCAAGAATTAATAAACTAGGATGGAAATATCAAATATCTTTTGAGGAGGGGATTAATCAGATGATTGCTATCTTAGAAGAAGAAGTTCAAAAATTTCAATAAAACTTGAGAATTCTAATCCTTGATAATCATGACTCTTTCACACATAATTTGTATCATTATGTAAAGCAGTTTGAAGACAATGTGCTTGTAGTAAAGAACGATAAAATCTCCTTAACAGAAGTTGAGCAATACGATAAAATTATTCTCTCCCCTGGACCAGGATTACCTGATGAACATAAGAACTTAAAAGAAATTATCAAGCAGTTTTCCTCTACAAAAAGTATTTTAGGGGTTTGTTTGGGTCATCAAGCAATTGCAGAATGTTTTGGGGCAGAACTAAAAAATTTGGAGGATGTGATGCATGGTGTTTCTACCGAGATTATTTTTTCAAAAGAGGAATCAATTTTTAAGAATATTCCTAATCAAATACAAGTAGGCCATTATCATTCCTGGGTGATTGACGAAAAAACTATACCTAACTGTTTTGAGGTTACTTCTAAAAATAAAGATGGAATGATAATGTCAATCAAACACAAGGAATACGATTTAAAAGGAGTGCAATTTCATCCAGAATCTATTTTGACTCAGCACGGACTAATGATGATAAAGAACTGGATTTTTTCATAGTAAATTTTAATAATTCATATCAATCCAGTCTTTCTTTTTTTTCAACTTTAAATCTTTAAGTACAGATGCTTTTACACGAATAGTTAGTGTGTAACTTTTGTGAAATCCTATAGGAATCCAATGAAAAAGTAATTCCCAACAATGTAAATCTCTATATACATCCACAGAAGAATAAGTAAGTTCTTTCTCCTTAAAATCGTAACCAGAACGGAAACCAATTTTCCATTTTGGTGTTATTTTGATATTTCCGGAAAAATTTAAAGATTGTGTAGGGGTAACCTCTGATGAGGCTTGATTATTTTTATTGTAAGCAATGTTGTAATTCATGTTCAAATTCCAAGGAATCTTATAAGAATCATCTTCCTTTTTCTCTTGCTCTTTTTCGCCCTCTGTTTTTTTATTAAAAGAACTTTCAGAGATATTCAATCCTAATGCTGCATTGGCATTTGTAAAACGGGCTAATCGCCCATTCTTTATTTCAAATTGATTCATTCTTTTGCCACTACTATTTATAATATAAGGGTCGTATCTGCTCGAAAAAGTAACATCCAATAGTCCTAAAAGTTTTGTGCGGGCATTCAAGTTTATCGTAGAGAGATTGAGTGAATCCGCAAAAATGTTATAAGAAGAAGAAATCCCCATGCTTTGTAAAAGTGTAATTTTTTTGAGTGTTTCAGTGGTGTCTTTTTTACTTCTAACTTTCATGTCAATCAAATTTCCCAAGCTAAAATTGATATTGCCACTTTTGCTACTGCCTGGGCTACCATAAATTCCATTTTGCATTACGGAATAGGTTTGCGTATTTCCTAATGTATCAGACTGAACTGTTTTGTAATAGCCAAAATCTTCTTTGCTAAAATCAGGACGATAAGAGAGACTTATATTTGGCGTTAGAACATGACGAAATGCCGCAATTTTTCCTTTTTTGAACTGAGAAATTCCATACAATTTTGTATTCAATGATGACGACATACTATAATCGTGTGCTCTTGTAAATTTGCGCAAGGTATCGTTTACAATAGATCTTCCATCCCAACTTTTTTCGATTTGGGTTAAATACCATCTTTCTGTTAGATTAAATCTGGAAGAAAAAGTAAAATACTTCAATAGTTTTACGGATGTACTAATTGGAATGGAGTGCTTCATTCCATTTCTATATTTTGATAAAGCATCTGATTTGAAAAGGAGAGAATCCGTAATTGAAATTTCATTTTTCGTATTCATACTATAACTCACTCCAATTTTGTCGTACCAATTTGTTTTTCCAACTTTCTTACGTTTAAATGGGAAAATACGGTTCATACTAAAAGTAACTGCTGGCAGTGTGAGGTTTACTATTTTAGTATTTGTGTTCTGATTATGATTTAGAGTTGTCGATAAATTAAAAGGTGTTCCCTCCCATTTTTTATTTAAACTAATACTTGAAGTAAATGTATTACTCAAATAATCGTTTGCATTGTAGGAATTGTTTTTATGGTAAGTGCTGCTTCCAGCATTCACATTTGCAGAAAACAGTAGAGAAGGATTGGCTTTTTGGTCTTGTTTATGTGTCCATTTGATAAAGAAATCTTTTTTCAAACTGTAATTAGGAAGATCCTTTTCGCTATTTATCATTCTTCCATAGCTCAAATTCAGATTACCGTTATATTTATATCGTTTTTTGTATCGCAAAAGTGAGCGTGCTGCCCAGCTTCCTTTTGTGTAAATATCTCCTTTTATCGACAAGTCCATTTGTTTATTTAATACATGATAATAGCCTCCATCTTTTAGAAAGAAACCCAGATTTACCGATTCTCCATAAGAAGGAATAAGTATTCCAGAACTCTCTTTGGAAGTATTTGGAAAAAATCCGAAAGGAAGAAAGAGGGGGGTAGGAATATTAAAAACCGTTAAGTAAGCAGGACCGGAAACTATTTTCTTGCCAGGAATAATTTTTATTCTGTTTGCACGAATTGAAAAGTGTGGTTTTTCTGCATTGCAAGTGGTGTATTCTCCTTTTCTCAGATACATTACTTCCGACTGGCTTTTTTTAACCTTTTTCCCATGAATAAAAGCTTCTCCTTCTTTGGTGACTAATTCCTTAATTATTCCTTTTTTACTTTTATAATTATAGGTCATTTCTTTTGCTTTAAAGGTTTTTTCTCCTTCCTTGAAATAAGGGTAACCATTCATTCTTCCAGAAGAATCAATTCTCCCTTTTGCAAAAATTTGATTTCTTGTCCAATCAATTTCAATAATATCGGCTTTAATTTCTGTATTCTCATATTTAATAAATGCATCCCCATAAAGAAAAACTTTTTTATTTACAATATCAAAGCGCATGGAATCGGAGGAGTTATACAGAACGTCATCATTAATAAAAACTTTGTTTGTGGAATCCTTAACTTCTAATGTGTCAGTAATAACAACTGATTCTTGACCAAAAGAGTTATTAGCAAGACATGTTAAGAAAATAAGAGATACAATGAGGAATCTGCTTTTCAAATACAATCTATTAATGTTATTTTTGTGTGTCAAATACCTTAAATGTTTATTGTGCTAAATTTAAAGAAAATCTATAATTTTCACTTACTAAATCTACAACGCATAATTATAGTTTTTCTTTTAATTACGATTGTAGTTTTTCCATCCCAATCTCAAAATGCAAATAACGGCATAAAAAAAATAGTAATTGACCCAGGGCATGGAGGAAAAGATCCCGGAAATCTGGGAACTGGAAGGTATAAAGAAACTGAAAAACATATTGCACTTGATATTTCTTTACTTTTTGGCAATTATGTGAAAGAAGCTTATCCTGATATTGAGATAATATATACTCGTAAAACAAATGATAAATTTTTAGAATTGCATGAGAGAACACAATTGGCAAATGATAATAATGCAGACTTGTTTATTTCCATTCACTGTGATGCATGGACAAACCCCAATGCTTATGGAGCAGGGGTATATGTGATGGGAATGAGTAAGTTGAAAGCCAATATGGGTATTGCGATTAAAGAAAATGCAGTTATTTATTTGGAGGACGATTATAAGCAAAATTATGAAGGTTTTGATCCTAATACTCCAGAAAGTTATATTGTTTTTAGTTTAACTCAAAACACATATTTAGGGCAAAGTTTACAAATCGCTGAAGAAGTAGAACAGCAGTTTGCAACAAGAGCAAACAGGAAAAGTAGAGGTGTAAAACAGGCTCCTTTTTATGTTATTAGTAGGGCCAATATGCCTTCTATTTTAATTGAGACAGGCTTTCTTACAAATCCAAAGGAGGAGGATTATTTGAACTCAAATGAAGGGAAGACATATATTGCCTCAGCAATCTTTAGGGCTTTTAGAAGTTATAAAGAAAGTATAGAACAAGCTTCAAAACAGATTTCTAATAATCAAGAAGTAACTAATCAAAAGAAAGCTAATCAAATTCCAGATAAAGAATGTGGTACTGAATTGTATATGACACCAGAACAGAGATTAATTTACAATCAAACTAGGATAGACAGAAATAGTTGGAAAAAAGAAATTGTAAAACAAGATACTGTGATAGATTCAAAACAAGATATTATCTTTAAGGTGCAAATAGGAACCTATTTAAAAGAGATGAAAAGCAGTGAAAAGTTTCAAGGATTAGAAGTTGAACAACAAATTATTAATGGAACATACAAGTATTTTGTAGGAAATACCCCCAGTAAAAGGGTCGCAGATAAATTGAGAATTAAGATGGTAGAAAGGGGCTTTAATGGAGCATTTATAGTTGCTTTAAAAGATGGTATTAGAATAAATGTAAAAGAAGCGTTAAGTTTGCAAAATCAATAATTAAGATTATGAAAAAAATATCGAAAGAAATTAAGATAGGAATCCTTGTAGTTACTTCAATAGTATTGCTGGTTTGGGGAACAAATTATCTGAAAGGAAGTAATCTATTTGACAGTAGTAAAACTTTTTATGCTCTTTATGATAGAATTGGAGGCCTGCAAGAGGGAAGTGGAGTCATGGTAAGTGGATTTAAGGTAGGTTTCGTAAAGAAAATACAGCTACTATCTGAGGATAACTATAAATTATTAGTTGTAATTAGTATTAATAATGATATTAAGATTCCTGAAAATAGTGTACTGAAGATTGTAAATGAAGATATTATGGGGACAAAGGGAGTTGCTCTTCAGTTAGGTAATTCTAAAGAATTCTTAGCTAAGGGAGATACGCTTGCAACAGATATGGAAACTAGTCTTAAAGAAGAAGTAAACTTGCAAGTATTACCCTTAAAGAATAAGGCAGAAGAACTTATAGGTTCAATAGATTCAGTTGTAACTGTCATTACTTCTGTATTAAGCAAGGATGCACGTGAGAGCCTTACAAAGAGTCTGGTAAGTCTGGATAATACCTTTACCACTATGTCGCAAACTATGACGAAAGTTAACAAAATTGTGGATCAGAATGATGAGAGAATATCAAGTATTATAGAAAATCTGGAAGCAAATAATGATGAAATTACAAATATTTTAAAGAATTTTTCTGACTTATCAGATGATATTGCAAAGTCAAATATAAAAACTACGCTTGCTAGTTTGAATGAAATTTCTAAAAAGATAAGTGACTCAGAAGGAAGTTTAGGTATGTTTATCAATGATAAGGATTTGTATCTTAATCTAGAGAAATCCTCAAAAGAATTGGAAACACTAATAAAAGATATCAAATTAAACCCCAAGAGATATGTTGGTTTTTCTGTTTTAGGAGGTAAATCAAAATCCTACAAAAGACCTTAATCGGAATAAGTATGCATCTTGAAAACTTTATTTTTAGTTTTATTTTAATTTTTGCACTTAGTCTATTTTCCTTTAATCTTTGGAAAATAGTACGTAATATTCGTTTAGGAAAATCAAAAAATCGTTTTGATCAACCATTAAAACGCACAAAGATATTATTAAAGATAGCTTTTGGACAAACTAAGTTATTTGCTCGCCCATTCTCAGGCATTTTACATGCACTAGTTTATTGGGGATTTTTGGTAATTACCATTGGTACTTTGGAAATGATGATGGATGGTATTTTTGGTTTTGAGAGGTTTTTCGGGGAATTGGGTAGTTTTTATAATTTGGTTACAGCATCAGGGGATGTAATGGCAGTTTTGGTCCTTGTTTCCTGTCTTATTTTTATGTTCAGAAGAATCTTTATGAAGATTAAAAGATTCTCTGGAAAAGAGATGAAGAAATCTTCTTCAATAGATGCAATAATTGCTTTAGTAATAATTGTTTTTTTGATGGTTTCCTTACTTACAATGAATATTGGCTACATTGGTATTCATCCTCAGGATTATTATGGCACATTCCCCGTAAGTAACTTCTTACTTTCCTATTTTACTAATTGGAATTTGCATTTATTTCATGAAATTAGTTGGTGGACACATATTTTACTGGTGCTTATTTTTCTTAATGAGTTACCTTATTCTAAGCATTTTCATGTGGTTATGTCAATACCGAATGTATATTTCTCGAATATTGAAAAGTTGGGCAAGATGGAAAATTTATCTTCTGTTACTAAAGAAGTTAGCCTTATGATGGATCCTAATGCTGATCCTTATGCAACACCACCTTCTGATATTACTCCGCCAGAATCTTTTGGAGCTAAGGATGTAACTGATTTAAATTGGGTGCAATTAATGAATGCATATTCTTGTACTGAGTGCGGTAGATGCACATCAGAATGTCCAGCTAATCAGACTGGTAAATTGTTATCTCCAAGAAAGATTATGATGAATACGCGTGAAAGGTTAAAAGAAGTTGGAAGAAATATTGATAGAAATGGTAAAGATTATTCGGATAATAAATCTTTACTAAATGATTATATC
>DASCPP010000063.1:0-14878 GCA_036012565.1 Flavobacteriales bacterium
CGTAATTGTCATTTGGCCCATATAAATTAGTTGGCATTGCAGAGATAAAGTTACATCCATATTGATCATGGAAAGTTTCACATAATTTTATTCCTGCAATTTTTGCAATGGCATATGGTTCGTTTGTTGGTTCTAAGAAACCCGATAAAAGTTCATCTTCACTCATGGGTTGTTTTGCAAGTTTTGGGTAAACACATGAGCTACCTAAAAACAATAACTTCTTCACTTTAAACAAATAAGAAGCATGAATGATATTTGCTTCAATCATCAAATTGTCATATAAAAAATCTGCACGGAAAGTATTATTAGCAAGAATTCCCCCTACTTTTGCTGCTACCAGAAAAACAAAATCTGGCTTTTCTTTTTCAAAAAAATCATGCACAGCATTTTGATTTCTTAGATCTAACTCATTGGAATTTTTAGTAATTAAATTTTCATAGCCCTCTGATTTTAGTTCTCTTATGATGGCTGAGCCAACCATTCCATTATGTCCAGCAATATAAATTCTATCGGTTTTATTCATTTTTTGACTTTTAAATTCTCCAGATTACCAACACCGAACAATTTTTCTTGCATTTCTTTACATAAATAACAACAGCTACATCCCCCTTAATTCTATATTGTTATAGGATTAATTCTTGGATATCATTATTTTTTCCGCCAGTTCCCTAACCACACCATCTCCGCCTTTCTTTTTTAGATGAATGATATTCGGAATAGCTTTAACTTTTGAAACTGCATTATTCGGACAAGCAGCAATACCAACATTAGATAGTAAACTGAAACAATTTATATCATCACCAATATACGCAACCTCATCTAAGGAAATATTTTCTTTTTCACATAAATCTTTAACTAACTGAAGTTTGTCTTTCAAACCATGAAAATCAAAATCTAATCCAAGTTTCTTAGCTCTTCTTCTATTTAACTCTCTATCTTCAGTAGTTAAAATACCTACTTTTATCCCTGTTTTTTGCAAAAGCTGAAAGCCTATTCCGTCATAAGTACAGAATTTCTTAAATTCATCACCATTTTCTGTATAATACATTCCTGCATCAGTAAGCACACCATCAACATCTGATAAAAATAACTTAATCTTAGAAAAGTCATGTTTCTCTCCCTTCATTTAACTCCAATTTGATAATATTCATATCCATATTTTTTTAGCATATCTTTATCGTACTGATTTCTGCCATCAAAGATAATACATTGATTTAAAAGGGCGCTTATCCTACTGAAATCAGGACTTCTAAATTCTTTCCATTCTGTAATTAAAACAACTGCATCCGCCCCATCAAGGGCTTCATATTTATCTTTACAATACAATATATTGCTTTGGTTTCTAAAATAATGATTTTCTGCTTCCTTCATTGCTTTTGGGTCATAAGCTCTGATAGTTGCTCCTTTCTCTATCAGTTCATTGATAATAATTACTGAAGCCGCCTCTCTCATATCATCCGTCCCTGGCTTGAAACTAAGTCCCCAAATCGCAAAACATTTTCCTGATAAATTATCACCAAATTTATCTGTTATTTTTTGTACCAATACTCTTTTCTGATGCACATTCACTTTTTCAACTGCTTGTAGAATATTTGCTGTATATCCATAATTCTCAGCTGTTATTTTCAATGCTTTTATATCTTTCGGGAAACAACTTCCTCCATATCCACATCCAGGATAAATAAATTTATAGCCAATACGATTGTCGCTTCCAATTCCTATTCTTACCATATTTACATCTGCCCCAACCCTTTCACAAATATTAGACATTTCGTTCATAAAACTAATTTTGGTAGCCAAAAAAGCATTGGCTGCATATTTGGTCATTTCAGCGCTTTTAATATCCATTTGAATAAACCTTTCTCTGTTAATTGTAAAAGGGCGATAAAGTGCTTTGAGCGTATTTGTACTGCTTTGATTCTCAGAGCCAATTACTACTCTATCGGGTTGCATAAAATCTTTAATTGCTGTTCCTTCCTTCAAAAATTCAGGATTGGAAACCACATCAAATTCAATATCTTCATTTCGGTTATCTAATGCGCTTTGGATAGTTTCCCTAACTTTATTAGCAGTACCCACTGGCACAGTAGATTTATCCACCACAATATGAGGGTGGTTCATCTTCTCTCCTATCTCCTTTGCCACATTTATTACATGGCTAAGGTCTGCACTTCCGTCTTCATCCTGTGGAGTTCCGACAGCAATAAAAACAATCTCTGATTCATTTATTGCCTCTTCCAATGATGTAGTAAAACTAAGCACTCGCTTTTGATAGCTTTCGTTTACCATTGCTTTTAAGCCCGGTTCAAAAATAGGAACAATCCCATTTTTTAATTCCTCTATTTTTTCCTTATTCTTATCCACACAGATAACTTTATTACCCATTTCGGCAAAACAAGCTCCTGTTACTAAGCCCACATATCCAGTACCAACTATTGTTATTCTCATTCTACTTGTATTAATAAAGATTGCAAATATCGTAATTTTTATCCTTAGATAAAGATCTTTACCAGATAAGTAGCCTTTTTATCTTTTTTTCGTATAAATTTGAAGACAGTATAAGATAGAATTCTATGAAGAGATTATTTTATTTTTTTCCCACTCAATTGCTTTTGTATCACATCAAAAGAAATTATCTATTTAGTATTTTTTGGGTTATATTATTTAGCTTTGTAATCGAGTATTGTGGAGTAAAATATGGTATCCCTTATTTATTTTTATCTCCTGAATATTTGAATAAGGTAAATTTCTTCTCTTTCTTACTATTAGGGCTTTCGGTAGGAATTTTTATCATGGCTTTTCATATTGCTAGCTACATTATAATGGGTTATCGTTTTCGCTTTATCGCAACACTTTCTTCTGCTTTTTTTAAGTTTTGTATCAATAATTCAACTATCCCACTGGTATTTTTAATCGTTTTTGGGATAAGACTTTTTATATTTTATTCCAATCAGACACATTTTTCAATTAATGAAACAGCAAGTTATTATTTTGGTTTTTTGATTGGGAATACTGTTTTTATTCTTTTTTCTATTTTTTATTTTAACCAAACCAACAAAAGTCTTTTTAAATTATTTGGAATACCAATAGGAAAAGAAAACGGAACACATCCTAAAATAAAACTTTTCTCTCCATCTTTTTCTAGGAAAAAAGTAGAAAGAGGCGCTCTTCCGGGTGAGTCAGAAGTAAGAAGTTATTTGTATAGCCCATTTAAAGTTAGGATTGCTCGAAAATCTTCTCATTATAATACAGAAATACTAATGAAGGTTTTGAATCAACATCATCATAATGCTGCATTTTATTTATTGGCAATTTTCTCCATTATTTTATTTATTGGTATTTTTAGAGATTTCCGATATTTTATGATTCCTGCTGCATCAAGTATTATGCTTTTACTTTCCATGTTTTTGATGATTATTAGTGCTATTCATTCCTGGTTTAGAGGTTGGTCTATTCCAGTTTTCTTGTTGTTAATTGTTGGCGTAAACTATCTGACAACATTCAAGCCATTAAATAGTAGAAATCATGTTTACGGAATAAATTATGACACAACAAGAGTAATTTTTAATACCACAAAATTGAAAGAAATTAGTTCAACAAAGAAGATAAAAGAAGATAAAAAACAAAGTATAGAAATACTTAAAAATTGGAAAGAAAAAAATAAAACTATAAGTGAGAAAAAACCAAAAATGATATTTATCAATTGTAGTGGTGGTGGTATGCGGGCTTCCTATTTAACTTTCCATACCTTAAACTACATTAATAATGCAACTAATGGAGATCTTTTCAAAAAAACTCAACTCATTACAGGGTCTTCTGGCGGAATGATTGGCGCCTGTTATTTTAGAGAACTTTACCTGAGAGGCGACTCAATAAGCGAAAAACATTATCAGAATATATCAAAAGACATGCTAAACCCAATATCATTTACCATAACGGTCAATGATATACTTATGCGTTTGCAGAAATTTAATGACGGAAAATATATCCATACTAAGGATAGAGGGTTTACTTTTGAACACATTCTGCATCAGAATACGGATTCCATTCTTAATAAAAGTTTGAATGACTATTACCTTCCAGAAAAAAATGCCGAAATTCCTATGGTTTTTATCTCACCAACAATTACAAATAACGGGCATCTGCTTATTGTTTCCTCACAGAAAATTGCCTATATGACGCAGATAACCGATAATTCTTATTTTGATGGAATAGAGTTTTCTCGACTTTTTGCTCAGCAAGATGCCCAAAATCTAAAAATCACTTCCGCCCTGAGGATGAACGCTACTTTCCCTTATATTTCTCCGGTTGTTTATTTACCATCTAAACCCATGTTAGAGGTAATGGATGCAGGATTAAAGGATAATTTAGGAACAGATTTGAGCATTCAATTTATCCGAACATTTAAAGAGTGGATTTCGCAAAATACATCTGGTGTAATTATATTGCAAATAAGGTCAAGAGAGAGAATGGTTTTATCGGAAAAGCAGTACACAAAAAGTTTCTTACATTCGATAATTGGTCCTTTTTCTGATTTTAATAAATCGTGGGAAAATATGAATGATTTAGAAAGGGATAAGTCATTAATCTACACCAAAGATTGGCTCAATACACGACTGGATGTTATAACGATTTCACTTCCATCAGAGAAGAAACAGAAGATAGCCCTCAACTGGCATTTAATAGAAAATGAAAAAGGAATCATTCGAAATGCGATTGAGCTTCCGAATAATAAAGAAGAGATTAATAAACTCAAAGAATTACTTAACTAATAAGCGAGTAAGTCTATTAATTGCTGTTCAAAGCGTGCTTTTGCCAAGAATTCATCTTCTAATTCGTGTGCAAAAGGTACTGGCGTATCTATTGATGCTGAACGCTTTACAGGAGCATCCAAATACTCAAAACATTCATCAGCAATCATTGCAGAAATATCAGCACCAAAACCACCAATCATACAGTCTTCATGCAACACAATTGCTCTTCCTGTTTTCTTTATAGAAACTAAAACCATTTCTCTATCCAAAGGAACTAAGGTTCTTAAATCAATTAGATCAGCCGAAATATCAGGATTATTAGAAAGCACTTCCAAAGCCCAATGTACTCCCATACCATAAGTTATTATACTTACATCACATCCTGTTTTTATGCAATTTGCCTTTCCAATTTCTGTTGTAAAATAGTCATCCGAAACTTGACCGCTTAAACTTCTGTAAAGGGCCTTATGCTCAAAATACATTACAGGATTCGGGTCATTTATGGCTGCATTCAACAATCCTTTGGCGTCTTCAGGAAAAGCAGGGTAAACTACTTTTAACCCTGGTGTATGGGTAAACCATGCTTCATTGGATTGAGAATGAAAAGGCCCAGCACCTACTCCTGCACCTGTTGGCATTCGTACAACTACATCCACTTTATTACCCCAACGGTAATGTGTTTTTGCTAAATTATTAATAATCGGATTAAAACCTGAAGTAACAAAATCAGCAAATTGCATTTCCATTACCGATTTGTATCCGTTAATAGACAATCCTAAAGCAGCACTCACAATAGCCGATTCGCAAATAGGTGTGTTACGCACTCTATCTTTACCAAATTCATTCATAAAACCATCCGTGATTTTGAAAACACCACCATAATCAGCAATATCTTGCCCCATAATAATCAAATTATCATGTTTCTGCATGGATTGTTTAAAGCCATCCGAAATAGCATCAATTAATCTTTTATCTGTTTTAGTTGCAGACGGCTGAATAATTTCAGCAGTATAAGGAGCATAAATATCGGTCAATTCTTTTTCAGGAGTTGAAGCAATTCTTGGCTCACCATCAGCAGTAGCCCATGCCGTATTTATTTCTGCTTTTATTTCTTTCTTTAAAGCATCTATTTCTTCTTGAGAAATTAATTTTTCTTTCAATAAGAAAGCCTCATAATTATCAACAGGATCTTCCTTAGCCCACATTTCCATCAACTCTTTGGGTATGTATTTTGTTCCTGAAGCCTCCTCATGCCCTCTCATTCTGAAACTCATACATTCCAAAATAACAGGCTTAGGATTGTCAGCCATTTGCTTTTTAAGATCTTTTACAGCAGTATATACTTCTAGTATATTATTTCCGTCAATCGTATATGCATCCATTCCGTAACCAATCCCTTTGTCAGCAAACTGCTTGCACCTAAACTGCTCAGAACTTGGAGTAGACAAACCATACCCATTATTTTCAATCACAAATATTACTGGCAAATCCCAAACAGCAGCAACATTAAGCGCCTCATGAAAATCACCTTCACTAGCACCACCATCACCTGTAAAAACAGCAGTTGTTTTTTTATTACCTTTCAATTTGTTTGCTAAAGCGATACCATCCGCCACCCCCAATTGAGGACCTAAATGAGAAATCATCCCAATAATATGATGTTCCTGAGTTCCAAAATGAAAAGAACGATCACGCCCTTTTGTAAAACCATTCGCCTTTCCCTGAAATTGGGAAAACAACCTTTCCAAAGGAATATTTTTTCCAGTAAATACTCCTAAATTTCTGTGCATAGGTAAGATGTATTCATCTTGGTCCAGTGCTGCAACTACACCTACTGAAATCGCCTCTTGCCCAATGCCTGAAAACCATTTTGTAATTTTACCCTGACGCAATAAAATCAACATTTTTTGCTCTACCATTCTTGGTTTTAGCAGGGACTTGTATAAAACTAATAACTCCTTATCTGATATTCCTTTTCTGTTATATTTCATTCCTTAAAGAATTTGAGACAAAATTATCATAATAATTATTTACTTTGTAAAAAAATTGACAATTATGACATGGCAAGAAATAGGAATAGTTTTAGTATTAGGAATTGCAATCTATTATTTGATAAAAAGATTCAGAAAGCCGACTGATAATTGTGGTAGTGGAAATTGTGGCTGTCACTAAATGAATTCATTTGTTTATTTAAAAGTTTATCTAAAACGCATTATTTATCTGCTTAGCATCTACTCTGCAAGCAGAATATATCTTTTTTTCAATAATCTTGATAGTTTTTCTAATCCCTCATTTTTTGAATTCCTGGAAGGGGTTCGTTTTGATTTATCCGCTCTAGTTTACATTAATATTCCTGTTCTGATTCTACTTGTTTTCTCTATTAATTTTAGATGCAAAAAAGGATACCAAAGACTTGTAAATATTCTCTTTTATGGAGTAAATATCCCTTTTATCCTGCTTAATAATATAGACATTGAATATTTTCGATTTACCCAGAAAAGGAGTACAATTGACTTTTTTCAGTTAATGCAATTAGGAGATGACGCAAAAAATATCATCCCTCAATACCTAAAAGATTACTGGCCAATTACCATATTTTCTATTCTTCAAATTTATTTACTCCTTAAAATAAAAGAAATACCTCAATATAGGTTTTCACTAAAGGTTAAGAGCATAAGTAAACAGCTGCTTATTCTACTTTTTGCAGGAGGAATATTTATTGTTTCTGCCAGAGGAGGATTGCAGCTAAAACCCATAAAACCCATTAATGCAGGCGAGTTGAGTAACTCTAATAATTGTAGTTTAATACTGAATACACCTTTTTCTATTTTACATTCTATTGGAAGTCAACAATTGAGGAATAAGAACTATTTTTCAGAAGAAGAGCTATATAAGATTTATACTCCTATTCACCACTATCAAACGGGGAATTTTCAGGAAAACAACGTAATTATTTTAATAATGGAGAGTTTGTCAAGAGAATTTGTAGGCGCTTACAATAATGGAAATGGCTATACTCCATTTTTAGACAGTTTGATGGAGCATAGTTTAGTATTTGAGAATGCTTTTGCTTCTGGAATAAAATCGATTGAAGGGCTTCCTGCAATTACTGCTTCTATTCCTATGTTAATGGAGAACCCTCTAATTACATCTAGTTATGCCCAAAATAATTTTGAAAGTCTAGCTTCATTATTATCAAAAGAAGATTACAGAACATCCTTTTTTCATGGTGGATTCAGAGGTACAATGGGTTTTGATAGCTTTTGCAGAAAAGCAGGATTTCAGAAGTATGTTGGCTTAGAAGAATACGATAATTTAGATGACTATGATGGAGCTTGGGGCATATATGATAAGGAATTTTTTGCCTTCTATTCTGATTATTTGAAAAATGAAAAACAACCTTTTTTTAGTACTTTTTTTTCGGTAACACTTCATCCTCCTTTTGTGATTTCTGAAAAATATAAAAGTAAGTTTATGCAAGAAAAAGATGCACATAAAGTAGTTGCTTATTCTGATTATGCTATACAGACTTTTTTTGAAAAAGCTAAAAAACAGCAGTGGTTTAAAAATACTATTTTTATAATTACTGCCGACCATACTTGTGGCACACGCTATCAAGAAAAATACAAGAATAAGATTGGAAGATACGCTATACCACTTATCCTATTCAAAGGGGACGGAAGTCTTGTTGGAGAAAATAATACCATTGTGCAACAAATTGATATTATGCCTACTGTCTTGGATTTATTGAATTACAACAAAGGATTTTTTGCCTTTGGAAAATCAATGCTTACTAGTGAAAGTTGGGCTTTAAGTTATTTAGAAAATAAGTATTATTTTATTTCAGAAAATGGTTTTCTAATCAATAAGGGAGAAGAATATCAGCTATTTAAAGATTGGGATTTAACTAAAAAATTAGAAGTAAAAGAAGAAGATGTAAGAAAACTGAAAGCTATAAAGCAGCAGTACAACAAAGCAATGATTGAAAACAAACTACTGTATGAAAATTAGATTTATCATCAATCCTATATCAGGAACAGGAAAGCAAAAAGGAATTGAAAATCTGATTGACAAGAACCTATCTAATTTTGACTATACTATTGTATATACAAAGGAAAGTGGAAGTGCGACTGAAATCAGCCGGAAAGCAATAGAAGATAAAATAGATATTGTAGTGGCAGTAGGAGGTGATGGGACAGTAAACGAATGCGCTAAAGCAGTAATTGGCACTGATACAGCACTAGGGGTAATTCCGTGCGGATCTGGCAATGGTTTTGCCTACCATATTGGAATGGGAAAGAATATTGAACAATCCATAAAACAATTAAATAATTGTAGCATAACAAGTATTGATAGTTGCACAGCTAACGGCATTCCTTTTGTAAATGTAGCAGGAATAGGATTTGATGCCCATATTGCTCACCTTTTTGCTAACTTAACAAATAGAGGTTTTTCTAATTATATAAAGCTCATCTATAAGGAGCTAAAATATAAAGCAAGGAATTACACTATAGATTACGATGGAAAAACCGAACAAGTGAATGCAATACTCATTTCCTTTGCTAACGCTAGTCAGTACGGAAATAACTTCCAGATTTCACCGCATGCTAAAACAGATGATGGGCTGATAGATTTTGTAATTGTAAAAGATCTTCCAAGATGGAAAATCCCAGCTTTACTACTTAAAATTACAAAAGGAAAAGCGCATCTTTCCAAATACATTCGCATTATTCATACAGATAAAATGAGTATTACAACTAATGAAAAAGTAATTCATTTAGATGGAGAACCTTATTCGCTTAATAGCCCAATAATAATACAAATACACCCACTAACTCTTAATATATTTTCGCCAAATGGCTAAAAAAGGAAAAAACAGAAAAGGAATAATGTACTCAACAAACCCTGATTTTGAGTATGAATACAAACATGCGGAGATGGAAACCCTTCATCCTTCTGAGCAAAACTTAAATATTTGTATTGACAAGCACAGAGCAGGGAAAATCGCAGTTATCATAAAGGGGTTTGTAGGCACAACTGAAGATTTGAAATCGCTTGGAAAAATGCTGAAAACAAAATGTGGGGTCGGAGGAAGCGTGAAAAATGGAGAAATACTTATACAAGGAAATGAAAGAGATAAAGTGATGGAGATCTTGGAGGAGAAAGGTTTTAATTATAAAAGAGTAGGTGGATGAGAAGATAGTGTAGCAATTTACACATTTGATGGTGTGCTAATTTGGTTATTAAGCAATGTTTATGCTAAAATATGTGTGGTTAATAATCGGGTAAACAAAGGGTAAAAAGAATGAAAAACCTTTACTCAATAACTATTCTTTTCTCTACTGTTCCATCATCATAAAGGTAGAAAAGAGTATTGTTCTCTTTAAATGATGTTTCTCTTCCTAAAATATCCGTAATCCTTTTTAAGGTTTTTTCATTGGCATTTAGTTCCAGAACACTAGTGGGGAAGTTATCAAAAATAATAAAAACTGTATCGGATGTGCAGCCATTATTATCACTAACAATAAGCCAATAAGTACCATTTTGAGTTGGCGTAATTGTTGGGGTTGTTTCTGCCGTATTCCAAACAAATGTGTAAGGCAAAGTTCCGCCATTAGCAATAGCATCCAAATCATTTGCATTTTGTATTATTTGTGCGATTAATTGGGATGGTTCTATAATCGTATTGTTAACCGACAAAAAACAAGAGTTACTATCAGTAATAGTGCAAACAAAAGTGCCAGCACAAAGTGCATTTGGATTAGTCCCATTCCAATTCTGATTGTAATTTGGCATTCCTCCACTTACAAAAAGTTGAATATTTCCATCACAATCTCCATAGCAACTTACATCCGTAATTGTGCTAGTTGCAATTAAAGGTAATGGTTCTGTTAAAGTAATAATCACATCTGCCAAACAAAGGTTGGCATCCATCACTACTACAAAATAAGTACCAGATGAAAGAGAAGAAAATTGATTGGTATTTTGGAAAGTCACCCCATTATCAATCGAATACTGAAATGGTGTTTGTCCACCAGAAGAAATACTAATTGCTATGCTGCCATCATTAGCACCATTACAACTTATTGCAGAAATATTATTATACAGAAGTATAGAATCATTCTGATATACCATAATGCTATCAGAAATATTACATCCATTGCTATCAGAAATTATAACAAAACTAGAAGCAACCACTAGTGAGGTAGATTGTGTAGTTGCGGAATTACTCCAATTGTAAGAGTAAGGAGTTGTTCCTCCTAATGGATAAGCAGTTGCAATAGTTGTGCCTCCATAACATAAAATAGTATCAGCCCAAATGCTTAACGATAAAGCAGTTGGCTCAGAGATGTTTGCAATTCCACTTTCTGTGCAACCATTATTATCAGTAAGAATTAAATCATAATTTCCTCCACATAAATTATACAAATTCATAGCATTAGAAATTAAAATTCCATTATTATACCAATTTATATTATAGGGCTGATTCCCTCCATTTATATTAGTAGAAATTGTGCCATTACAATCACCATAGCAAAGAATATTGGTAGCAGAAAGGTTAATGTTAATTGCTGTAGGTTCATTTATAATAATTGTATCATTTATAGAACAAGAATTATTAAAAATAGTAATAGGATAATTTCCAGATGAAAGCGCATTAGGATTCACTCCACCCCAATCGATTGCATAAGGAGGTTGTCCGCCACTTACTTGAACAATTGCAGTTCCATTATTTCCTCCAAAGCAAGACGCATCAGTGGTACTAATAGTAATATTCATAAAGCAAGGCGGATAAAGTGTAGCGTCTAAGATAGTCATCACTCCATTTGTTAAAGATACTTGTAGAGTGTCAGAAACATATCCATTTTTAGCAAAAACTACAAGATAAGTTCCTGAATCGACAACTGCCGTTTGATAATCTCCTACAATATTAGTTTGTGCAGATGTTGTGGTGCTTAAAATTGTAACATCAGCAGAGCTAATATTATTTCCGTTAGTGCCGTTAATTACATTTCCGCTCAAATAACAAGCTTGCTGAAACGCTCTACCATAAATATTTAGTATGCCTTTTCCATTATAACTATCTCTATCAGAAGAAATAATATTACCAGAAGTAAGAAAAGGATAAGTTCCCCAGCAACCATTAAAACCATTACCACTTCCTACATAAGAATCATAATAAGCCACCTGTATCATATGATTAGGATAAGTAATATCGTGCACAGTAGTTCCATCTCTGTAATAAGAAGTTATCAAAAAATTTCCATCTACATGTGTATTATGAGGAATAGAGTTAGAACCAGGATTAGATTGTATTCTATCTACTTCATGTATATTATTTATATTCGAGATATCATATGCTGCCAAATAAGCATCTGATTGTTCATCAGTAGTAAATACAAAATCTCCATTATCAGAGACCCAAGCGTTATGCGTAAACGCATTTGGTGTAGATGTACTACCTAATGTTTGGGGATTACTTTTATTACTCACATCAACCACAAAAAGTTCTCCTGCATATATGCAACCCGCATACATGGTATCTCCCCTTGCCATACCATCATGTATGTACTGACCATTCCATTTACCCAAATAAGAAGGAGCAGTTGGATTAGAATTCACATCTAAAAAAACAACTCCACCATTAGCTACATAAGATCCATTATTTCTGAGTCCAAAAATATAAGCAACCCCATTTTCATCAATGTATATATTATGTGAAGAAGTAAAACTAATGCTTGTACC
This sequence comes from Flavobacteriales bacterium, assembly GCA_036012565.1. Lineage (GTDB taxonomy): Bacteria > Bacteroidota > Bacteroidia > Flavobacteriales > BACL11 > DUAL01. The sequence goes on from DASCPP010000063.1 coordinate 12,501, forward strand.
ATTTGAAGAATGGTTAAATTGAGTTACATGCCAATATGTATTTCCTGTTAAATCAGTTAAATCAACTATCAATAGACCTGCATTTGCTTCAGTAGTAATGTAAGCATAATCACCCCAAGTCTTGATATCTCTCCAAATGGAATTTATATCGGATATAAAAAACTCTTCAACTGGAGAAGATGGGTTTGTTACATCTACACAAGAGAATCCATTTTCGAGCCCTACTAAGGCATACTCATTTCCACTACCATCCTCCCAGCCCCAAATATCATTACATTTAGTATTATGATTAGCATCATAATCAAATGAACCGAGTAAATTCATATTCCAACCATTTTGTGCTGAAATACAGAAAGGGAGAAATAAAAGAATAAAAAGTAGATTTTTTTTCATTATTTTTTAAGGTTCAAGATAATTTAAGTGGCTTATCTTTTATTAATCTTAAGGTGCTAAATATATAAATTTTTATGTCTATAATTATAATGGCACTCATATTCCTTTAAATGCAGATAGAACTTATGTTTATGTATTCCTTAAAAATTTGGCTAAATTTCTTCTCAGAAATTCGGGAATGAACAATATACTTGTTTTTCATTGATGTTCAGTAGTTTACAAAGATATAAATCTTTTTAAATTATTTTGAACTATTTTTAAATTCTGAATTGTATAAAAGTAATGAAAAAGTACAGATGAGAAGATTTGGCTCCAAAAGTCGAAAAGTATCAGTCATAGTTGTGGTATTACAACCGCCATAAGGAGAACTTCCCATTACCACATATATACCTGCATCCAAATTAGAAACTGAAGTAATAAAAGGCCCATTTCCATAAGTTTGATCATTGGAGATGTTGGTCCACGAATAATTAGTATAAATTCCTTGCATTAAACTTGCATTCCCTTCGCACCGCTATTAGGACAATTAATATTCTTTACATTGGCGGTTTCAATCCAAAACAGTACACTGAGAAAATACATTCTTGCTAAAAAAATAAAGCACAATAAATAATTATATTTCGAAAAATGAATTGCATCCCCTTAACTTACTTTGTATAAAATTATAAAATAAACTATAAAAAGACAATGGCTTTTATAAAGAGTTGTTAATCTACTTTTACAATGGTATAATCCTTGTATTTTACAATAGGAAAATGATGATTAACAAAACCCCCTTTAGTATAATATTTTTTGAATTTATAGTCGCCTTTGTTGAAACAAAAATACATACACTGCTGAAATGCCATTTGAGCATATTTATTGGGTAGTGCATGGAATCTATCTTTAAAAAGAGAAATAAACCTTTTATTTTCCGGAGACTGATAATCAAAATAATAAGGATCCGGAAAATGCACATTCAATTTCATTAAGGTTTCTATATCTAAGTTTCCGAATGACCTCCAATTGTGTAACCCAAATACAATCATATTAGTATCAATTGTACCTAATGCAGTTAATGTTTTTGTCACAAAGGATCTGTCAGTAGAAGGAATAAGCACAATGTATTTATGATTAGTCAAAAACTTACAAAGCGTATCTCTTGTTATCGTATTCAACCCATCAAACAGACAAAGCTTAACTTTTCTTTTCTCTTTTCTAAAGAAGGATTTATATTGCTTTGCATACTTTTCTTCCTCTTTTTTGGCAAGAATCAGAATCTTTTCATTCTTGTGTTTTTTTGATATATAATTGGAATTCTTATCAATCTGAACTTTGAAAGGGGGGATAATCTGGTAAACATTCTTACCGTGCTTTAATACATTAGTATTTCTGGAAAGAGGCGACACAATTATTTTGTACTGATTTCTTCCATAAAGCTTTGTTACTTTACTTAGGTTTCTTCTAAAAACAGGTCCAATTATCAAATCAATATTTTTTAATCTTCCAGCATTAATTATCTGTTGCACCTTGATAGAATCATTTTCGGTATCATACACAAACAAATTGATGTTCATTCCTGTTTTATTTAGGGAATCAGTTGCAATTATAACACCTTCCAGGAAGTTTAAGGCCATGTACGACCCTTTATATATATCTTCTTTGGGTTGCTGAGATTCAGAAAGGAAAGATAAAAGAGAATCATTTTTAGTGGTATAAAAAGGCAAGAGAACAGCAATATTTAAAGTATGATTTTCTCTACTTCCTTTCCATCTTCTAGAGTCGATGGAAAATAGATTATTTGTTCTTTTATTCTTTAAAAGCAAGCGTTCTGACAAAGTAGATTTAATAGGTATCAGTAGGGATTGATTATAGAAAATCTTAGAATTTATATTGTATAATTTTAATTCTTTCGTACTTACATTGTACTTTTTTGAGATACTATTATAAGTTTCGTTAGGCTTAACAATATGGCGGACAAACATCATACCTTTTATAATTAAAGT
>DASCPP010000064.1:0-17521 GCA_036012565.1 Flavobacteriales bacterium
CCCACCAATGGAATATTCCCTGCCATAATAATCAGCACATTTTTTGGCTTTAGGTTATCTGTTAAATGGTAAGGCAATAGCCAAGCATTCAGGTTTTCGCTTGTCAGCAGTTTTGCCCAAGCCCCTATAGCTGCTTTGGTGTTCTCTTCTGTAAACCAAGGATTTTTTATTTCTGCATCCTTTAACTTTTCTGCAAAATCATCAATTATTTCATCTGAAAAAAAGTGGCCCAACTGACTAAATGCTTTTATTCTTTCCTCTAAACTCATCATTTATTTATCTTTGTGCAAAAATAGATTTTAGATTTACATTTTAGATATTTAGCATACATTTTCAGGAAAATGAAAAAAATATTCTTTCTTACCCTTTTTTCAATACTAACCATTAGTGTTTTCTCACAAAAGGTGTCTAAACAACTAATTGCGGAATATGAGGATACTCTAAAAGTAATGGCACATACCATCATGAATGGAGAGAGTCAGACAGTTAAAACGGAAGCTAATAATGCTTTTATATCCACACTGCAAGAAGTTTTACAATTTGAGCGTTCCTTTAACTATCCTTTTGATTCGCTTAAAACTATATCGATAAAAATATCCTCTGATAGTAAAGTTCGAATTTATACATGGCTACTGAAAAAGGATAACGGAAACTATCAGTATTTTGGTTTTGTGCACTATAAAAATAAATCCAAAAAACGGTATGAGATTATAACACTAAATGATAATTCGGAAAACATAAGAAGGCCAGAAAATGAACAACTCGACAATAATAATTGGTATGGCGCACTATATTACGATATTATCTACATCAAAAAGAAAGGTAGAACATACTATACTCTACTAGGTTGGGATGGAAACAATGATATCAGTACAAAAAAAATTATTGATGTCATGTATTTTTCTGGCAGAGAGAAAATAAAATTTGGTGCATCCATTTTCAAAAAAGGGAAAACAACTACTAAAAGGTTTATTATTGAGTATAATGCCACCTCTACCATTAGTGTAAGGTATGAGGAAAAAGAGAAAAGAATTATATTTGATCACTTGATGCCAATGAGAAAAGATTTGGAAGGATTGCATGAATACTATATACCAGATGGAACTTACAATGCCATGAAATATACAAATGGAAAATGGGAATTTAAAAATGATGTGGCAGCTAACAATCCTTCCTCCAAAAACCCTGCAAGAGGGAATCCTAAAATGGGAATTACTCCTGAATAATTTCTTCTTTATGGTAGATATCAACAGCAAGTAATATGGAAATGCAAGCCCAAAAAGGAATTGCTAATTTGTCTGTATCTAAGAAATTGTTCAAAAAACTGTGCGTAAAATAAGTCGTCAAGGCAAGTAAAGTAAAAAATACCAAATTCTTTAATTCTCCCTTTCCTAAGCTATAATAAAGTTGCATGCCTTTATAATAAACCGTAAGAATCAAAAGTAAGAAACTTACCATACCTAAAATCCCTGATTCTGCCAATGGTCCTAAAAATTCAGAATGAGCATTACCTAAATCTCCCTGATTAGTACTAATAATTGTCTTTTCGTTGTACTTTTGAAAAGGTGCATATTGGAAGGCGTAAGTTCCTGGGCCCCAACCCATAATTGGCCTTTCTTTAAACATTCTGATGGCACAATTCCACCGATTTATTCTCTCCAAATTAGATGCATCAGTTGAAATATTGGAAGCTGATTCCACATGTTTGCTTAAAGAGGATGAAGAATCCTGTGTGTTTTTTTCTAAACTCATTATTATTGAGTCCCAAGAAAAAAGTAATACACTACCACTAATTACAGCTAGCGTGATAAATTTAGAGAAAGACACTCTTAACTTAAGCACAAAGGCAAATGCTAATGCACCAAGCAAACTTATCCATGCTGCTCTAGTAAAAGAGAGTGTCAAACCTAAAATCAGAATTACAATAAATCCTACAATGATAACCTTTCTTTTATTTGCATAGAACAAATAAAATACCAAAGGAAGCATAAAAGCGATTACAGCTCCATACCTAGTATGATCTTTAAAAAAAGGATACATTACTAAATGAGAAGATTCTAAATCAAAATAGAAAAGGGAATGTTTGTAAGTGGTTATCAGTATTACTACACAAAGTGGAATTACAAAAAGCCAAATAAATTTTTTAATATTTCTCAGATCTTTAAAAAGGAGAAAACCTAAAAAATAAAAGGCAACTATGAACCATAATCGTGAAATTAAAAACTTAAACGAAACTAGTGGCATCTCACTAGTAATAATAGTGAAAGTAATCCATAACAAATAGAAAAAAATCGCATAAGTAATCGGATGATTTAAGAGTTTTGATTCTAACTTTCCTCCTGAAAGAAGTTTTATTAAAAATAATATTAATACTCCGAAAAGTAGTGGTTCTGTTGGAAGGGACATCCCAATCCCAGCAAAGTCTAAACTCTCCAAACTAAAAGAAAAAGGAGTGCAAAAAATAATCAATAATAATAATTTTTCCAAAGAGAAAAAAGCTAAAAATACTATAGCAATAACTACTGGTAAAAATGCAAGCCAGAAAAACTCATTAGCTAAAAGCACACAATTCACAATTACAAAAAGTGCAGTAAAAAATACAAGCTGATTAGATTGTATTTTCTTTAACATCTAGCTTTTTTTTGTGAGCTTAATTTGTTCTCTAAAAGCAATAAGCACTACCATAAAAAGTGCAGTAGAAAAAGTAGTAGCAACAACTATTAACCATCTGATAGGATAGCTTTTTTTAAGCGCAGGTCCTGCAGCATTCACTATGAATTTATGCTCTAATTGTTCTTGAGCAGTAACTTTATGTTCATTTAGTTTTTTCTGGACATAATTTAACCTACCTCTTGAGTGTACCAAATCATCTCTAAGGGCGCTATACTGACCACCATATTTGGAAAGAATTTCTAGTTTCTTTGCAATTTCGTTTGCGGCTGCATGATTGTTTTCAATCTTTGCTACTGCCCATTGTTCGTTCAACACTTCCGACTGCGATTCGTAATCATTTATTCCTAAAGCTCTGATTTTAGCAATTGAATCTTCTAAAACTTTGATTTCTGAAAGCACATAATCTCTATCTTTTATTAAAGATTGATAACCCTGCTGAGCCATGTTCTTTTGTAAATTATTCATTACTGTATCAATAAGGGAAGCAATCTCATTAGCAATATCTGCAGCCATCTGAGGATGCTTATCCATAACTGATATTCTGATAGAAGAATACTTTGTGATTTCTGATTCAATATTAGCTTGATATTTTTTCATCAAATCCATATAATATTTTTCATTTGATGTATCAATTTCATAATGATTAACCAAATCAAATTTATCTACTACCCGATTAATGATTTCATTAGATTGTAAAATCTGCATCATATGCTCTAATTCTTCCTCTTCTCCTATTTCCAAAAAATCATTATACTCATTAAGCAATGCTTTACCTGTAGATAAATTCATTGTAGGAAATAAAATAACTTCCGATTCATATTTGTTAGGAATAAATAGAGAAACGACCGCTGCAATTACAGCCGCTACAAAAGATACCATAATAATCTTTTTTCTCCATCTGTAAAAAAGTGCAAAAAGAGAAGTGTTATCTAAAATTGTATTACTCATAGTGTTTAATTTTATGTTTGCAAAAATACATCTTTATTGTATCTTTAATTCTTAAATATTGGAAAAGCATAAAAGTTTAGGTGTTTTTTAACATAGATTGCCCCTAAAATAGTCCAACAAAAAATAGAAATAGCAGTTGCTATTGCAGCTCCTTTTATACCATAAATTGGGATTAAATACCAATTAAACGCTATATTGACAAATGCAGTAAATAACAAGATGTTTTTTGACACATTCTGCTTACCAGTCATATCAAGGATATAAATAACAGTCCCAAAAAATACATTTGTCATTTGCCCAATTGACAATATAATTAACGTTTCTATGGCTAATTTATTATTAAACTCACTACCAAAAAGTGCTAATAAAAGGTCAGGAAAAAATAGAATTACTCCAAAAATAGGAAGACTAAGCAAAAAAGTATATTTAGCAGTATTTTGTACAGTTTTTGTTAATCTCTGCATCTGATTATTATAGTACAACTCTGATATTTTAGGTCCTAGGATAGTGTTAGCAGCAAATAAAATAAGAGTACATAGTGCTGCTAATTTTAAAGCAATAGTATAAACCCCTACATCAGTTTGAGAATTAAAATGGCCTAACATTAATATATCCACCCAACTCATAAGTAAGAAAAGCGAGCCAGACAAAAACATTGGAAAGGACTCTTTCATTATTACCAGAACAGAAACGTTTTCCCCAATAGGAGCATGTAGTTTATTAGCAATTCTAAACCATAAAAAGATACTTAAAACCGATAAACTAATCACACTAATGGTAAATGCTGAAACCCCAATATTTAGTTCCGATCCATTAGCAATTATTAGTAAAATTGCTGCCAATCCAAAAATAGAGAAATTCTTGAAAAAGGAAAATAACTTTATATTTTTAATTGCCCTAAATGCCTCAGCATTTATATGCAAAACAGAAAAAGGAATAATGGCAAAAATCAGATAATAAACAATATCTGATTGCTTGTAAAAATCGAGACATCCATTTGTAAAAAGAATATACAACAAAATAGAAAGGGAAATACTAATAGTCAGCACAATACTTATTGCTTTTTTATAGGTATTTTTCAAACAGCCCCATTGCTGTTTAGAATTAAAATCAGCAAGTTTTTTCAAAAGAAAAGTATCTAAACCCAAAATAGAAACAACAGCAATTATACTAAGCAATGTGAAAAAAGTGGAAAAAATACCATTTGCCTCAGCGCCAGCAAATTTTGCCAATAAAAAGTGGAAGAAGTAAATAGAAAGCATCCCTCCTACCTTAAAAACTAGAGCAGTACTTCCTTTACTAAAAAGTTCAGATTTTGTAATTAATAGTAATAATCTATATATTTTCTCTTTCAAATTGCGTTTGTGATAAGTGAGTGGCAAATCTACAACAATCATAATGAAAAATATATATTTTTATTGCCTATGAAAATCGCAATTAACACACGCCTACTTCTTAAAGACAAATTAGAAGGAATTGGTTGGTATACCTACGAGATTGTAAAGCGTATAAGCAACCAACACCCCGAACACGATTTTTATTTTCTGTTTGACCGACCATTTAGCTCCGATTTTGTTTTTGCAAAAAATGTAAAACCAATTATTTTGGCTCCACCGGCTCGGCATCCTTTGCTTTGGCACTTTTGGTTTGAATTTTCAGTTTCCAAATTTTTACGCAAAAATAATATCGATTTATTCTTTTCGCCAGATGGGTATTTGTCCTTAAAAACAGATGTTAAAACTGTACTAACGATACATGATTTGAACTTTGAGTATTTCCCAGATCAATTACCTTTTTTAACAAGAAGATACTACCAATATTTTATGCCAAAATTTGCCCATAAAGCAAATACAATCATTACCGTTTCTGATGCTTCAAAAAAGGATATTGAAAATAAGTATGGCGTGGATAATTCAAAAGTAAAAACAATTTATAATGGTGCTAACAGAATATATAAACCCCTAGAAGAAAAAGAAAAACAAGAGGTGAAAGACAAATACGCAAATGGCAAAGATTATTTCTACTTTGTTGGCTCATTGCACCCTAGGAAAAACATTATCAACTTAATGAGGGGTTTTAATCAGTTTTGTGAACAAACAACATCCGATTGCAAACTGCTTATAATTGGTGAACCCATGTGGAGAAATGATGAAACTAAGCAAGTATTTAAACAGCTACAACACAAAGAGCATATTCTTTTTCTAGGCAGAAAAGAAATAGAGGAAGTAAGTCAGATTGCAGCATCTGCTCTCGCCCTTACTTTTGTCCCACATTTTGAAGGCTTTGGCATACCACTTGTTGAGGCCATGTTTTGCCACAGGCCAATTATTACTTCTAACACTTCTTGTCTTCCTGAAATTGCAGGGAATACTGCTATTTATGCCAATCCTAATAATGTAAATAGTATTGCTGGTGCCATGTCAGAAATGTATACAAATAAAGAAAAAAGAGAAGAACTAATCGAAAATTGTAAAATTAGAAAAAACAAATTTTGTTGGTATAAAGCAGCAAATGAAGTTTGGAAAATTTTAGAGCAAAACCTTCCATGTTAAAAAATAGTTCTAGCAATAAAATAGAAGCCGGATGTGATGAAGCAGGAAGAGGCTGTTTGGCTGGGCCTGTTGTTGCGGCCTCTGTTATTTTGTCAAAAAACTTTAAGCATCCTCTTTTGAATGACTCCAAGCAATTGAGTAAAAAAAACAGGGATTTATTAGAGAAAGTGATAAAAGAAGAAGCAGTTGTTTGTGGAATTGGAGTGATTTGGAATCAGGAAATTGATAAAATAAATATCTTAAATGCATCTATAAAAGCTATGCATAAGGCCATAGAAAAACTAAAAATAAAACCAGAATTACTTCTAATTGACGGAAACAGATTTCATACGTTCAAAGATATCCCACACAAATGCATAATAAAAGGAGATGCAAAATACGCTTGCATTGCGGCAGCATCCGTATTAGCCAAAACTTACAGAGATAAACTAATGCAAAAATTACATTTAGAATTTCCCCAATTTGACTGGAAAAACAACAAAGGATATCCAACAAAAATTCACCGAAAAACTATTGTTAATTATGGCATCACAAAATACCACAGAAAGAGCTTTAAACTTTTACCTTTGCATCTCAAACTAAACCTTTAATGAAAAGCCAATATCTTAAAATCTTAATTTTACTACTTTTAGTAAGTTTTATTTTCTTTTTTGGACACAAAAACTACAAACAATTATCAGATAAAAGCATCTATCCTTTTGTGCTGATCCCAACTAACGCTTCTATTATTTTGCAAGTGAATGATATGAATGATTTTAGTAAAAAACTAAATGAATCTGAAATTTGGGGGAAGTGTATTTTATCGAAATATGGAAAAAGTTTACAAAGCGATATTTATTATTTGGACTCTTTAATTCTAATAATTAATCAATCCAAAAAAACAAAAATCAACACAGTCTTGTTCTCCACGCACAAATCCAGTTATAATGATGCCGCTATTCTATTTTCAACTACTCCTAGTAAAAGCATAAATTTAAAAGATTTTATGGTAAATATCTTACAAATAAAAAAAGAAGAAATTGAGACTCTCAGTTACGAGAATGAAAACATTTACGAATTAAATAGAAAAACGAAAAAATACTTTATAGCTGAAAAAGAAGGGATGTTTTTCGGAAGTTCCTCAAAAATATTAGTGCAAGATGCCATCAGGCAATTTGGAGCAAAAAGCAACCTTTTAAGTAATTCTGCTTTTATAAAAGTACAGAATACCGTAAATAATAATGCCATTGCTAATTTGTATTATAATTTTAATAATCTACTTGATTTATCTACTATTTACAGTCATGGAAAACAAAATAAAAGTATTTTCCTGAATCACTTTTCTTCTTGGGCAGCAACCGATATATTTATAAAAAATAATTCCTTTTTTGCCAATGGTCTATCAGATGTCGGTTCTGGAAGCGACATATTTCTAACTGCTTTAAAAAATCAAAAATCAAGCAGTCATAATGTTTATGAAATTCTGCCACACAATACTTCCTTTGTATTTGAACTTTGCATTAGTAATGCCAAACTTTTTGCTGATAAAAAAAATACCTTCTTGCAAAGACATAATGCCTTTTACCCATGGGAAAAGAAAAAAAAATACCATGAAGAAAATTATAATTTTGAAATAAATGAATTTTTGAAATATGTAGACAATGAGATTGGGGTTTTTAAAATTGAATCAACAACTAAAGATGATTCTGAGCAGAGTTATTCGTTTATTAAAGTTACAGATATACAGCAATCATCCATTTTTTTGAGTGGATTGGTTAACACAAATCTAAAATCGGAATATGATGGTTTGAGTATTTTTAATATTGCTGAACCTAAACTAATTCCTTTCTTATTTGGTGATATTTTTTCAGTTTCGGATAACTCCTATTTTGTAGCAATTGAAGACTATCTAATTTTCGGTAATAGTAGTGCCGCACTAGAATATATGATTGATAATTATAGCAGTAAAAATACCCTAAGTAGTAGCAAACATTTTAAGAAATTCCAGCAGCAAATAGCAAGTAGAGCTAACCTTTTCTTTTACATCAATCCTGGTAAATCGGCTGATTTATTAAGCAATACATTAAATAAAAAATGGGAGGATTTATTTACTATTAATAAAGATTCTCTACAAAAATTCACGGCTTTTGCATTCCAAATGAATGCAGGTTCGACTCTTTTTTTAAATAATATCATTTTGTTTTACGATAAGGACTTTAAAGAAGAATTAAAACAAGAATGGTATGGACAATTGGACACAACTTTTGCAATAAAACCTCAAATTATCTACAATTACATAACGAAAAAAGAGCAAGTTTTTGTGCAAGATAAAAACAATAAAATCTATCTTTTCTCAACAAATGGCGAAAAACTTTGGGAAGAAAAAATTCAAGAAAGAATTCTTGGAGAAGTTTCTCAGATTGATTTTTATAAAAACAAGAAGTTACAGATACTTTTCAATACAAAAAGTAAGTTGTACATATTTGATAGATTAGGAAGAATAGTAGAAAATTTTCCAAAAAAATTACCTTCAAATGCAACAAACGGACATGCTACTTTTGATTATAATAATAATAGAAACTACAGGATTCTAATTGCTGCAGAAGATGGAAAGCTATATAATTTCGATAAAAAAGGACATGAAATTAATGGCTGGAACTTTAAAGAGAAAAACTCAACAATTACTGAAAATGCACAGCATTTCGTAGTTGGTAGTAAAGATTATATTTTATATCCTGCAAAGGATAAGAATCTTTCACTTTTAGCTAGAGACGGAAAAGAAAGAGTTAGTTATAATAACATTCCTGAATTTAACAAACAGTCATTACAAGTAGACAAAAACGGTATGATTTATGGCATTACTAATGAGGGGAAATTATGGAGAGGAAAATTAGATGGCAATGCCACCAAAATACCAGTTACTAATCTTAATGCAAATTCTAAATTTCTGCTTTATGATAATAAATTTATCTATTCTTCTGACAAAACAATATTTGTTGTAGATGAAAAATTCGACCTTTTACACTCTTTTGAATTAAATAATACTATTCAAGAGATCACCACTTTTAAAAATATAATTGTATTGATTACATCAAAAGAGATTTATCTTTGGAAAGATGGAGAAATTATGGAAGGAACCCCTATTGAAACAGATAGATTCACTTCAGTTTGTGATTTGGATAAGGATGGAAAAACAAATATAATTATCAGTCGTGATGCTTTCCTTTATAATTTTGAAGTTGAGTAGTTACTTTAAAAAATAAGTCAGTCTTAAATAAGGGATAAATTTATAGTCTATTTTTTCTAAAGGCATCTGCACACCCCCTCTTATAAGGACACTATCAAACTTCTGATTTTTTGATAATTTTTTATATATTAATTCTGCAGCAATTTTTGGAATAATATTTTCTTCTTTAGTTGGCTGATAAATAATTCCAGAATTCGCTCCGATATAGAAATTATTAAAAAACTCATAATTAAAACTCAAACTAGCACTACTAAAAACAAATGATGTATTTACCTCTGTTACATATAGTGATTTCTTATTGAAATAGTAAACCCCTATCCCACTTAAATAAGGAAACCCGTAGGAATGAGCAAGATAAAGATTCTTTTGCTGGGACACTTCCTTATCAAATCTGCTTAAATTATACTTCTTAATTAAATCAATGAGAAGTGTTGGATATTTAGAATTGGTAGCATATCCCGCTTTCTTTAAGCCCTTTGCCCAAGCTTTATAGTTTGTAGAACTAAGTGAAAAAAGAGATGCATATCTTTCTCTTTCGGCTAAAAATAAAGAATGATCTCTATAGGAATCAGCTGCTTTATCGTATTTCCTAAAACACTCTCCCTTTTCATCATCATCTTCAATTATAGTTTCTCCATTCCAGTTATCATGACATTTAATGCCAAAATGGTTATTCCCTTCTACTGCCAACCTACTCTCTCCATTTCCTGACTCTAAAATTCCTTGAGCCAAGGTAATACTAGAGGGAATAGCATACATATTCATTTCTATGATTGCAATATCCTTATATGTTTCAATATATTCCTCTGTTTTATTCTGAGAGAAACAATAATGAGAAATAAAAAAAATACATGCTAAAACCTTAATTATTTTCATTTTTGAAAAATACCTATAATAAACACCTGTAAAACATCAAATTATTAGATATGTAAACAATCAATTTTTCAAAACTAAATAATATATATTTGTAAAATGAAAGAGTTCTCAAAAATAGATAAACTAGATAAAGACGAATATTATCATTCTTCAGATGGTTATATTATCTTTACAGAAAAGTACCATTTAAAAAAAGGATATTGTTGCAATAATAATTGTAGACATTGTCCGTATAAAAAGAAACAAAATGACAAATCTTAAAAAAAATATCTTAGAAGGAATCCCATCAAAACTTCCTCCAAAGAAAAAGAGAAATCCTAAAATTAGTCATTCTCCTAAACGTAAAGATATCCTGAATAAGGAAGAAAAGAAATTGGCAATCCGTAATGCTTTGCGTTATTTTCCCAAAAGCATGCATTCTGTATTAGCTCCTGAATTTGCAGAAGAATTAAAAACATATAGTAGAATCTACATGTATCGTTTTATGCCAGAATATGAGATAAAAGCAAGACATTTAGAGGATTTTCCTCATAAAAGCAAGCAAGCAGCAGCAATTCAACTTATGCTCTCTAACAATTTAGATCATGCTATTGCACAACATCCTGAGGAATTGATTACTTATGGAGGAAATGGTGCGGTTTTTCAAAATTGGGCACAATATTTATTATGTATGCAATACCTAGCAAAGATGACTGATGAGCAAACTTTGGTTCTTTATTCTGGTCATCCAATGGGATTATTCCCTTCACACAAGGATGCTCCTAGAGTTGTAGTCACAAATGGAATGATGATACCTAACTATTCCAAACCTGATGATTGGGAAAAATTTAATGCGCTTGGCGTAACTCAATACGGACAAATGACTGCTGGTTCTTTTATGTATATTGGATCTCAAGGAATCGTACATGGCACAACAATTACAGTACTAAATGCTGCAAGAAAGATAGATGCAAAAGCAGAAGATTTAAGTGGGAAGATATTTGTTACTTCAGGTCTTGGAGGTATGAGTGGAGCTCAACCTAAAGCTGGTGTTATTGCTAAAGGAGTCTGCATAGTTGCAGAAGTTAATCCTCAAGCGACTTACAAAAGACATGAACAAGGTTGGGTAGATGAGGTTTATACTGATTTAGATAAATTATTAGATAGAGCAATAGCAGCAAGAGAAAATAAAGAAGCTGTTTCAATTGCTTATAATGGAAATATAGTTGAGATATGGGAAAGAATTGTTGAACGAGAAATTCACATTGAAATTGGTTCTGATCAAACATCATTACACAACCCATGGGCTGGTGGCTACTATCCTATTGGTATGAGTTATGAGAATGCAAATGAGATGATGTACAACAATCCAGAAGAATTCAAAAAAGAAGTGCAGAAAACTTTGGTTCGTCATACAAATGCAATTAATACACTTACTAAAAGAGGAATGTATTTCTTTGACTATGGAAATGCGTTTTTACTAGAGGCAAGTCGTGCATGTGCTGATATCTTAAAAGATAATGGAGACTTTAAATACCCATCATATGTACAAGATATTATGGGACCTATGTGCTTTGATTATGGCTTTGGACCTTTCAGATGGGTTTGTGCATCAAACGACCCTAAAGACTTAGCCACTACTGATCGAATTGCAGCAGAAGTTTTGGAAGAGATAATGCAGAGCTCACCTGATGAAATTAAACTACAGATGAGTGATAACATCAATTGGATAAAAGCAGCTAGATTAAATAAAATGGTTGTTGGATCTCAAGCTAGAATCCTTTATGCTGATGCTGAAGGAAGAATGAAGATTGCTGAAGCTTTTAACAATGCTATTGCTAGTAGTGAGCTTTCTGCTCCTGTCGTTTTGGGGCGTGATCATCATGATGTGTCAGGAACGGACTCTCCTTACAGAGAAACATCCAATATTTATGATGGCTCACAATTCACGGCCGATATGGCAATACAGAATGTTATTGGTGATAGTTTCAGAGGGGCTACTTGGGTTTCCATACACAATGGTGGTGGCGTTGGTTGGGGTGAAGTAATAAATGGTGGTTTTGGGATGTTATTAGACGGTAGTGCTGATGCTGACAGAAGATTAAAATCCATGTTATTTTGGGATGTAAATAACGGAATATCCAGAAGAAATTGGGCAAGAAACAAAGAAGCTAATTTTGCAATTAAAAGAGCTATGGAGATGAACCCTGAATTAAAAGTTACTATGCCAAATATTGCTAATGATGATTTGATTAATAGTTTAGAATTTTAATGCACTGGATTTATCTAAAATAATAATGAAGCTTAATTTTATTACTTTTGTGAAAAAAATATGAAAAAGAGTTTTTGCCTTTTAATTTTTATTTTTCTAATTTCCTCAATTTTATTTGCACAAGTACAAATAAATACTAGCGGAAATTATTCCAATTCATCTTATTTAATTGACAATGCTTTTATTGGTAACGGTGTTGTTACATCTAATCATTCTTTTTCTGGAGACCCTTCTCAAATTGGATTTTTCCATGATTCTTTAGGACTAATAGGAATGGATAGTGGTTTTGTACTCACAACTGGTATAGCTGATTCTATCGATAATCTTACAAATCCATTTATTATGGGAACAGATCTTTTGGGATTTGGGGATCCTGATCTTCTAACTATTGCTAACTCTGTACCAGCACTCATTGGACAAACTTTTACAGTAATTTCTACTGCTGATGCAGTAATATTAGAGTTTGATTTTGTACCATCATCAGATACAGTAAGATTTAAATATGTATTTGCATCGGAAGAATATCTCACTTTTGTAAATACCCAATACAATGATGTTTTTGCATTCTTAGTCTCAGGACCAGGAATTACAGGCCCATATTCATCACCAATAAATTTTCCTAATGGAGCTATAAATATTGCAAATATTCCAAACCTATCACCTACTTTACCCATTACCGTAAGTACAGTTAACAATTTAACAAATAGTCAATATTACAATAATGACAGTTTAAGTATTGTAAGTGCTTTTAATGGTTTTACTGATGTGTTTACAGCTCAAGTTAGTGTTATCCCTTGTGAAACTTACCATATCAAATTAGCTATAGCAGATGGATCAGATGGTGTATATGATTCTGGAGTTTTTTTTGAAGCAGGTAGTTTTAATTCAACAGAACCTGGATCTCCAAATGTACAAGTAATCACTACTGATGTACTATTATGTAATGGAGATAGTAGTGGGACAGCAACTATTTGTGTTCAGGGGGGGGTTGCTCCTTATGTTATTAATTGGAGTGGAGTAAATCCGAATGCTTTGTCTGCTGGCACTTACACAGTAACAGTAACTGATGCTGTAGGAAATGTAGGTGCACAAAATTTTATTATTAATGAACCAACTGCTATTTCATCTAATATAACTCAAGCAATTTTTGATTTAGAAGCAAATGCAATGGGCGGGACACCTAATTATACTTACCAATGGCTTTTTGCTAATATTTTAGTAGGAACAAATGCTACTTATACTCCAACTCAGAATGGGAATTATTATGTTATTGTTACAGATGCAAATGGTTGTGTTGACACCTCATTAATTTTTACTGTAACAAATGTAATTTCAGGAATTAATGAGCAATTAAGTAGTAACCTAATGGTATATCCTAATCCTTTTTCACAAAATACAACTATCAGATTATTAAATAAAAAGGATGAATTACTAGATTTGTCTCTTTTTGATTCTACAGGAAAAAAAGTAAAAGGTCTGAATTACTATACCAAAGATAACACTATTACAATTGAGAGGGGAAACTTAACGAAAGGTATATATTTGTTAGTTGTTAAAACTAGAAACTACACCTCAAAGAGTAAGTTAGTTATTGACTGAGATAATTAAAACAGCTCCTTACTAGAGGTTTTCAAAAAACCTACGAAACTATCGTGCCTATCGCCAACTGCTCAGTGGTATACGTGTATATAATAATCATTTCGCGTTTGATAATGTGTCCCCTCTATATAACTTACATCCACACAATTTGTAGTAGAATCATTCAAAGCGTAATAATAGTTGTAATATCCTTGTTTCAAATATACTGATGCTTCATATTGCTTTTTATCTTAATTGTATTGCATTTACTTTTTCTTTCATTTTTATTAGATTTAAAGGGTTAAAATTAATAAAAACCATATACTAACTTTTTAAACTAGACAGTCCGCTTTGATTTGACTGATTACAACCAACAACTAAAAATCAAAATCTAACATCTAACTACTAAAACCTAACATCTATCTTTTATCTTTGCCTAATGCGTTTTTTTATTGAATTATCTTACAATGGTAGTAATTACCATGGCTGGCAAATACAGCCAAATGCCAATACTGTTCAAGACGAGCTGAATAAGGCACTTTCCACTATTTTGAATAATGCCATTTCAGTAGTTGGGGCTGGGCGCACAGATTCTGGCGTTCACGCCAGGCAAATGTTTGCCCATTTTGATGTAGAGATAGAAGTTGAAATTCCTCTACTCATTACAAAACTCAATGGTTTTCTACCAATCGATATTGCAATACTCAATATCTTTAAAGTAAATGAAGATGCCCATTGCCGTTTTGATGCCATCAGTCGGACTTATAAATATTACATTACCAATAAAAAAAGCCCATTTAATAGTAATGTTTATTTTCATTATAAAAGTTTGGATGTAGATGCCATGAATTTGGCTTGCAAACATCTTTTAGGAAAACAAGATTTCACTTCCTTTTCCAAACTACATACCCAAACCCACACCAATGATTGTGATTTGATATTGGCCAATTGGGAAAAGAAAGACGATAACTTAATTTTTTCCATAAAATCCGATAGATTCTTGCGCAATATGGTTCGTGCTATTGTAGGGACTTTGCTAGAAGTAGGAGAAGGTAAAATAACTAAAGATAAAGTAAAAGAAATAATCGAGAAGAAAGATAGATCTCAGTCAGGCGTTTCTGTTCCAGCACATGCTCTTTTCCTAACTAATATTGAATATTTTGAAAAGATAATGTAACAATTCGTTAATTTGACAATGAAACAATTAAAAACTAATAACTGTAAATCACAACCCAATTTATGTCCAAAACAGGAGAGATATTAGATTATAGCTTGCTAAAAAGGGTGATGGGTTTTTCTGAACCCTACAAATCACAGATGTGGCTTACTGCTACCTTTGCTATTTTGTTGGCTTTTCTGGCGCCATTGCGCCCTTTACTTATCAACTATGCACTGGATGAGTATATACTCATTCCCAATTTGGAAATGTTGTTCCAAGTCACCATTTTAATGATTGCTATCTTAGCGATTGAAGCCATTGTTCAGTTTTATTATATCTACTATGCCGCTTGGATTGGGCAACATGTTATTCAGGATTTAAGAGGTAAAATATACAAGCATATTGTAAGCCTGAAACTTAGTTTTTTTGATAAAACTCCTATTGGCACAGTGGTTACTCGTACCATTTCTGATATTGAAACCATTGCCGCTATCTTTTCGGAAGGACTGCTTATCATTATTGCTGAACTTTTAAAAATTGTAGCGGTACTTGCTGTTATGTTTTATACGGATGTAAAACTTACTATTGTTTCTTTGGCTTCCATTCCCTTACTCCTTATTGCAACTTCTTGGTTCAAGCGTTCCATTAAGTCTGCCTTTCAGCAGGTACGCACGCAAGTTTCTGTTATGAATGCCTTTATTCAAGAGCATATTGTGGGCATGAATATCGTTCAAATTTTTGTTCGAGAACACGCAGAATATCAAAAATTCAAAAAGATTAACAAAGCACATCAAGATGCGCATTTGCGTTCTATTTTATATTATTCAATCTTTTTTCCAGTGGTGGAGATTTTATCGGCTTCTTCTATTGGACTCATTATTTGGTGGGGAGGTAGCGCTATTCTATATGAGCAAGAGGTTACTTTTGGGGAATTGGTAGCTTTTATTTTGTATATCCACATGCTTTTTCGTCCTATTCGTCAATTGGCAGATAGGTTCAATATTTTGCAAATGGGTATTGTGGGTTCAGATAGGGTTTTTAAAATATTGGATACTGACCAGAAAATTCAAGATAATGGCGATTTGGTTTTGGAAAATATAAAAGGAGACATTAGTTTTCGAGGTGTGTTTTTTGCTTACAATAGAGATCAATGGGTTTTAAAGGATATCAATTTTGATATTGAGGCGGGAAAAACCCTGTCAGTTGTTGGTGAAACGGGTGCTGGCAAAACTTCTGTTACCAATGTACTCAATCGTTTTTACGATATACAAAAAGGAAGTATAAATATTGACGGATATTCCATTGAAGATGTAAAGCTGACCTCATTGAGAAAGCAAATTGCTTTCGTTCAGCAAGAAGTATTTTTGTTTTCCGATTCCATTTTTAATAATATCACCCTTTACGATGAACACATAAGTATTCAAAGGGTAGAAGATGCTGCCAAGCAAATTGGAATCCATGATTTTATTAATTCTTTGCCCGGGGGTTATAATTATTCTGTTGGAGAAAGAGGGATTACACTTTCTACTGGACAAAGGCAATTAATTGCTTTTTTGAGGGTGTATGTTCGAAATCCAAAAATTTTAATTTTAGATGAAGCAACTTCTTCAATCGATACAGAAACAGAGCAATTATTACAAAATGCTTTGGAAAAATTAGCCATTAATCGTACCCTTATTATTATCGCACACCGCCTTTCCACAATAAGAAATGCCGATAAAATTTTACTTTTTCAGGACGGTAAAATTATAGAGCAAGGCACACACAATTATTTGATGCAGAAAAAAGGAGTTTATCAAAGGATGTATAGCACCCAACAATTTATTAACAAATAAGCACAGAAGAAAAGAAATATAGATTTATTTTTTTTCGGCTTTATTGTTAATTTTGTATCGTGAAAAATATTTACCATATCCTAATTGCAATATTTCTTTTTTATCAAAGTAGTTCGGCACAAATTACAATTGATAAAACCGCTCCTTACGATTCACCTACATGGCTTGTAGATAATATTTTATTAGGTGGTGGAGTAGTAGCATCCAACTATTCTTATCAAGGTGATAGCATGCAAATCGGTTTTTTTAATGCTATAAACACCAATTTAGGATTGGATAGCGGAATTGTAATGGCTACTGGCGATATCGATTTATTAGATCCTAACTTTACTGGTTTTGGCGCTAATCCTCCCAATACAGTAACCGATCCAGATTTGCTTGCGGTTGCCAATTCCGTTCCACCACTTATTGGGCAAACTTTTG
>DASCPP010000065.1:0-2327 GCA_036012565.1 Flavobacteriales bacterium
CAAACCCATCAAGAGACATCTTCAATGTAAGTTTCGTTTCTGATGAGGTTCAGAACTTAAAAATAAGGATTGTAAACTTATTAGGAGAAGTGGTATTTGTTGATGAAAAAGAAAAATACATTGGGCAGTACAGTAAAGCATTCAATCTTAATACTTATCCTAAAGGAATCTATATGTTAGAGATTGAAATAGATAATGGAGTGGTAAATAAAAAGTTGGTGTTGCAGTAAAATCTTGAATAGTTAGATAAAGAAGCCGAGCAAATACTCGCCTTTCTCCATCTTTACTCCATGCATTTTTTAGATACACCAATAGAGTATTTAAAGGGAGTTGGTCTTTTGATAGATGAACTCTTAAAAAAGGAATTAAGCATCTTTACTTTTTTGATTTACTGCATTATTATCCTTTTCGTTATACTGACAGGAGTGTTATTCATAAAGTATCAGAGCTAAAAGCGAACATAAAATTAATAATGAAGGCAGATTGCGACTGGAAACCATAGCTACTACCAATGATGACTCTAAAATTGCGAGTTGATTTAAAATTAAGAGGTCCTGGCGATATGATGGGTACTAGGCAAAGCGGTATGCTCAATTTCAAAATTGCTGATTTAGTAAAAGATGGAAAAACATTGGAGTTTACCAGAAATGAAGCAATCAATTTATTAAAAGAAGATGAAAGTTTAGAAAAAGCAGAGAACATTAATATTGCTCGTGCTTACCGACCTTATGCCAGAGAAAGAATGGGGTGGAGTAAAATTAGTTAATAAAAAGGGCAAGCTACTTATATCGCACCGCTACAACCTAATACCCTTGCTACCTTCCGGTCCTGGGGGAGTTCATAGGGAGCTGGTCGCATAAGACTTGCCCTTAGGGGCGCAAAAATAAGATTATTCTTAAAAGAGTTATGGAATTTTGTAAATCTATTTTTGTTTATCTTTGCTCGATTTAATTTTAAAAAATTATAGAATGAATACAAGAAAATCTGCAATGAACTATGGAGCAGTTTTAGGACTTTGCTTAGTTGCTATTGCCTCTGTAATGTGGAGTTTTGGAGTAGATAAAAGTGGCTCAATGCTACCTACTATTTTAAATAATGGATTGATAATTGCCGGTATTGCCTATACTATTATTGTGTTTCGAGACACTGAGAATAGTGGTTTTATTTCTTATAGCGATTCCTTAAAATTAGGGACATCAGTTGCTTTTTTCTCTTCTGTAATTTTAGCTTTTTATACTTTTATTTTCATTAACTATATTGAGCCAAATACTTTGAATGAAATACTGCAGCAAGCAGAACAAGCTATTTTAGAAAGCAAACCTGAAATATCAGATGAAGAATTGGATTTGGCATTGGAGATGACAGATAAATTTATACAACCACATTGGATGCTAATCTTAGGCATACTAAGTGGCACTTTTATGGGTTTTATTTATTCTCTAATTATATCCATATTTGTTAAAAAAGATAATCCAAACGAAATCGCATAATGATGAATATTAGTCTAGTAATCCCTTTACTTAATGAAGAAGAATCTTTGCAAGAGTTATGTGCTCAGATTGATAATGTAATGAGGCAAAATAATTTTACTTATGAAGTGATTCTAATTGATGATGGGAGTAAAGATAAATCGTGGGAAGTAATTGAGAAAATCACCACTTCTAATCAAAATATAAAAGGTATAAAATTCAGAAGAAACTATGGGAAATCAGCGGCTTTGAATGTTGGTTTTTCTAAAGTAAAAGGAAAAGTAGTTATTACCATGGATGCCGATTTACAGGACAATCCTAATGAAATTCCGGAGCTTTATAATATGATTGCAAAAGAAGGCTATGATTTGGTTTCTGGCTGGAAGAAAAAACGATATGACCCAGTAACAAAAACCATTCCTACTAAATTATTTAATTTGGCAGCTCGAAAAGCTTCCGGTATTTATTTGCACGATTTTAATTGCGGATTAAAAGCGTATAAACAGGCAGTTATAAAGTGTATTGAAGTGCATGGAGAGATGCACCGATATATTCCGGTAATTGCCAAGTGGTCAGGATTTTCAAATATAACAGAAAAAGTAGTGGAACATCAAGCTCGAAAATATGGGGTAACCAAATTTGGCATGGAACGGTTTATTAATGGGTTTCTAGACTTAATGACTATTACTTTTGTCTCTCGTTTTGGTAAAAAGCCAATGCACTTTTTTGGGGTATTTGGCACATTAATGTTTATTCTCGGTTTCGGACTTTTCACCTTCATTGGTGGTGCTAAATTGTATGCTATGTTTGCTGATATTCCAGCTAAAAATATTGCTGAAATGTCAGGATTTTATATAG
>DASCPP010000066.1:0-1919 GCA_036012565.1 Flavobacteriales bacterium
CACAAATTAGCAAATCGTTATGCCGTTTTTACTATGCCAGAGGAGTTGATAGGCTTTTTCAAAAAACATATTGATCATTTAACCGAGCATAGTGTAGATGCAGACAAAAGGCGTTATGCTGTAACAGAAGAAGCTCCTAGACATTATATTGATATTGATGCGTATGGTGAGAACCCTTTTGAGGTGATGCCGAGAAAATGGAATGATGCAGTAGAAAAATTTACAGAAGATACTTTACTAGCTTATGGTATTGTGCCTTGGCATATCCAAACTATCTATAATCGTTTGGTGAAAGCATTTTCAGATAAAGATGTAGAGTATATTTTGAGAAACGCTTCCGATCTAGGACATTATATAGCAGATGCACATGTTCCTTTGCATACTACTTTAAATTATGATGGTCAGCTTACAGGGCAAAAAGGAATTCATGCTTTTTGGGAATCGCGTTTGCCTGAGCTTTTTTCTGATAATTATGACTTTTTGGTCGGCTCAGCTGATTATAGATATTCTGTTTTGGATGTAGCTTGGGAAACGATAGAGAAAAGCCATTGGGCACTTGATTCTGTGCTTGGTTTTGAAAAAGAGCTTTCCAATACTTTTGAGCAGGACAAACAATATTCTTATGAGAAGAGAGGACAGAAAACCATCAAAGTAAAATCAGAAAGTTTCTCAGCTGCTTATCATGAAAAATTGAATGGAATGGTAGAAAGGCGTCTAAGGCAATCGGTTAAAGCCATTGGTGATTTATGGTATTCCGCTTGGATGGATGCTGGGCAACCAATCTTAGACGGAATGAAAGAATCTGCTAATCCTTTTGAAGAGGAAATTATAATTGACCACCGCATAAGAAAAAAAGATGCAAGAGGGCATCAGTACTAATGCGGATAGCTCTTATTGAAGCATTTTTTACTGGCTCACACAAAAGGTGGGCAGAGGAATTACAATCTTTCAGCTCACACAAAATTGATATTTATTCATTAAAAGGAAATTATTGGAAATGGAGAATGCATGGAGGAGCCATTACTTTATCCAAGCAATTGTCGGAAAAAGAGCAGCAGTACGATTTGATTTTGACAACAGACATGATGGATGTGGCACTTTTCAAATCTTTGATTAGTGCAAAACATAATGATACGCCCATTGTTCTTTATTTTCACGAAAACCAATTGTGTTATCCTTGGTCAGAAACCGATAGAGACGTACAAAAAAATAGAGATTCGCATTACGCATTCATCAACTTCTCTTCTGCACTTGTGGCTGATAGAATTTTCTTTAACTCTCAGTTTCATAAAGATGCTTTTTTGGGTGCACTACCCAATTTCCTAAAAGGATTCCCAGATTATAATGAGATAGATAGTATTGAGAAAATTGAAGAAAAAGCTGAAGTTTTGCATTTGGGAATGGATTTGCAAAAGTTTGATAAATACAAAACAGAGCAAAATAAAAAACCATTAATACTTTGGAATCATAGGTGGGAGTACGATAAAAACCCGACGGATTTCTTTAAAGCACTTTACAAAATGCAAGAGAAAAATTTAAACTTTGAAGTAGTGGTTTTAGGAGAAAATTTCAGACAAATACCAGAAGAATTTGAAATAGCAAAAGAAAAACTAAAAGACAAGATTGTATTTATGGGTTTTGCTCAAAGTTTTGAAGATTATGCTTCTTGGCTTTGGAAAGCACACATATTGCCAGTTACTTCCAATCAAGATTTTTTTGGTGGCTCAGTAGTGGAAGCGATTTATTGCAATTGTTTTCCTATTTTACCAAAGCGTTTGGCATACCCAGAACATTTACCTAATCAAGCTAAATACTTTTACAAGTCTATTGAGCAACTTACTGATAAATTAGAAAATGCAATTTTGAATTTTAATAATTTAGAAAATCTAGATGCTACTGTAAAAAAATACGATTGGAAA
>DASCPP010000067.1:0-9439 GCA_036012565.1 Flavobacteriales bacterium
CATTTTTCTCCTTTTTTAGTGCGGCAACTTATAATAGCATCAGCAGTAATGACAATTGGTTTATCATATATTTTTTCATTATCATCATTAATAATGTAATAAATATCACCTCCAACAGCCGATCCTAATTCAATACTTAGTTTATTTGTAAATGTCTGGCTTTCTGCTTCAAAGTAGGGCACAGCCACTATCATATTTTTTGTAATAGCAGAATAAGGAATGCTATTTGAAGCCCAATTAGAAGGAGTATTTCCCATTGTAAAAATTAATTCTCCACCATCTATTATGCTCTGATATTTTATAAAAGATTGATTAAAATCTACTCCATTTAAAGTAGCCGATTGAATGTATATATTTTTGTCAGATACATTTTTAGCCTTTATTACAAATGTATTTCCATTCTCTAAATTAAGTGTTGCTTTTTCAAATAGTGGAGTTCCAATAGTGTAATGATCAAGCCCTGGAGTAACTGAATAAAAGCCCATTGCACTAAG
The DNA here is from genome assembly GCA_036012565.1 of Flavobacteriales bacterium. GTDB lineage: Bacteria > Bacteroidota > Bacteroidia > Flavobacteriales > BACL11 > DUAL01. The sequence continues at coordinate 495 of DASCPP010000067.1, forward strand.
CACATACCAAGCTGACATCTGTCCACAATCTTCATTTCCTGACAAACCATCTGGAAGATGAGTATATTGTTCATCTAAAATTTCCCTTACAATCTTTTGTGTTTTGTGTGGCTTCCCTACATAATTATATAAATAAGCCATGTGATGACTTGGCTCATTTCCGTGTGCATATTGTCCAATTAGTCCAGTAACATCAGGCTGTTCTCTTCCAGAAGTTTTAGTTGAGGCATTAAACATATTATCTAAATGTTGTTCATAGTTTTTTGGTCCACCCATGAGATTGATATGCCCATTTATATCCTGCGGAACAAATAATGAGTACTGCCAAGCATTAGCTTCTGTATAATTAAAATTTACTTCTTCAGGTCGGAATGGAGCAAACCAAGTATGGCTTTTTTTAGCTCGGAAAAAACCTGTTGAAGGATCGAATAAATTTTTGTAATACTGACCTCTTTGATAAAAATTAGTTGCAATTTCTTCATTTCCTAAAGAGTCAGCAAGTAGTGCAATACACCAATCATCATAGGCATATTCCAAATTTTTAGAAACTGATTCTGGTTCATCAGAAGCAGAAATAAATCCATTTTCTTTATATGATTTTAATCCCAAATCATCTTGTATGGCAGAGTGCACCATGGCCTCTAATGCTAAATTAGCATCATAATCTCTAATGCCTTTTGCATAAGCATCTGCGATGACCGGAATAGCATGATAGCCAATCATACAGCCGGTATAGTTAGCAGCCAACTCCCAAATAGGCAATTGCCCACCCTCTTTGTATTGTCTTAGAAAGGTGCGGATAAATTCATTAGTTCTCCCTTGTTGAATTAAAGTAAAAAGTGGATGAGTAGCCCTAAAAGTATCCCAAAGTGAAAAGATCGTATAGTGCTTATCGTCAGTATGATGTTTTTGTAAATCAGTACCATTGTAATTCCCATCTACATCTACATATAAATTGGGATTGAGCAAGGAATGATAAAGTGCAGTATAAAAAATTTCTTTCTGCTCATCAGAATTTCCTTCTACTGCAATTTTGCTAAGTTCCTTTTCCCAAAGCGCTTTAGTTTGCAATCTAGTTTTTTCAAAATCCCAATGCGGTATTTCAGCTTCTAAATTGGTTTTGGCACCATCAGTACTTATAGCTGAGACCCCTACTTTTACAAGCAGAGGTTCTTGTAGCTTCCCAAAAGAAACCCCTACAACCGATTGCTTTTTATTAAAGGTAATGTTCTGTAACTGCTCAGAAAATTGCATGTAAAAATGCACTTTTTGCTCTCTTGCCCAATTGTTTGAATAACGTATGCCTTGTAGCGTATTGCTATCAACCATTTCAATTTTATAATCTAATAACCTATCCCTGTGCTCTAAATCTAGCACTACTTGAGCTTCTTCATTTTCAGGAAAAGTATATTTATGAAAGCCTACTCTTTGACTAGCAGTTAGTTCAACATCCACATAATAATTTTCTAAAAAGACTTGATAAAAACCTGCTGTTGCCTTTTCATTTTCATGCGAAAATTTTGAACTATAGCCAGGATTACCATCGGCACCATTAGTTAATAATAATTCTCCAGTTGTTGGCATTAGTAAGATGTCACCATAGTCGGAAACACCGGTCCCACTAAGATGAGTATGCGAAAAACCATACAAAATAGAATCTGAATAATGATAACCCCCGCAGCCATCCCAGCCTTCCAAACGACTATCTGGGCTGAGTTGCACCATTCCAAAAGGAGTAGTAGCCCCAGGGTAAGTATGGCCGTGCCCACCTGTACCAATAAAAGGATTTACATAGTCAATTGGGGTTTTATTTTCGTTTTTGCAGGAGAGTAAACAAACTAGAAATAGTAAAAAAAAGATTCTTTTTAAGGTCATGAAGTTTTTCTTGAAGCGTAAAAGTAAAGAAAATATCATCAGAATAGTGTTATATTTGAAGGATGAAAATTTTAAATGCTACTGAACTAAAAGAATGGGATGATTTTACTATAAGTAAAGAGCCTATTTCATCTTTGGATTTGATGGAGCGTGCGGCCACTTATTGTTTTCAAGAAATATTGAAAATACATGAGGGAAACACTCCTTTTCATATTGTAGTAGGCAAAGGGAATAATGGGGGTGACGGACTAGTAATTGCTCGTAAATTAGTTGAAGCAAACTATAGAGTAAGAGTTAGTATCCTAAATTTTTCGGATACAGTATCAGCAGATTTTAGTACAAATAAAGCGAGATTACCCTCAAATATTATGCATCTAACTCATGCTTCTGCTGATTTCCAATTGCATAAACAGGAAGTAATTATCGACTGTATTTTTGGCTATGGATTAAGCAGAAAAGTAGAGGGGGAGTTTGCAAAGATTATTAATCGGATTAATTTAGCACATGCCCAAGTGATTAGTATTGATATGCCTTCTGGACTTTTCACAAATAACAATAGTGAAAATGATGGAGCCATAATAAAAGCACAGTATACACTTACTTTTCAATGCATGAAATTAGCCTTATTACAAGCCTCTTATTATGCTTATTACGGAAAGGTTGTTGTAATTGACATAGGGTTAAACTCTCCATTTTCATTGCAAACAGAAAGACATCAACACTATATTACTGCAAAGGATTTACCTCAAATAAAGGAGCGAAATAAATTCGCTCATAAAGGAAATTTTGGTCATGCATTATTAGTAGGAGGAGCAACAAAAATGAGAGGAGCATTAATATTGACAGCCAAATCCGCATTGCGTTCAGGTGCAGGGAAAGTAAGCGTTACGCTTCCAGAACAATGGGTGAAAGACTTGAATATTGAACTTCCAGAGGCAATGTTGGCACACCAACCAATTACTGATTTATCTCCTTATACAGCAATAGGTATTGGCCCAGGATTAGGGACGAACAATGAAGTAACTAACAGTTTGGAACAAATATTACAATTAAGAAAAGAAAACCCATTATTACTTGATGCAGATGCCCTAAATATATTAAGCAATCATTTACAATGGCTATCATTTTGCAGCAAAGCAATATTGACCCCACACATTGGAGAGTTTAAACGCTTATGTGGTGATTTTACTTCTGATGAAGAGAAATTAGAGAAGCAAGTACAGTTTGCAAAAAAGCATGATGTATTTCTGATTTTGAAAGGAGCGCACACTTCTATTGCTACTCCTGAAGGAAAATTATTTTTTAATTCAACAGGGAATACAGGGCTGTCTACTGCAGGAGCAGGAGATGTGTTGAGTGGGATTATTGTGGCCTTTTTAGGACAGGGATATTCTCCAGAAGAATCCTGTATTTTAGGGGTGTATCTACATGGCCTGTCAGCTGATTTGGCATTAGAAACACAAAGTACAGCCTCTTTTATTGCTTCTGACTGTATTGCCTATTTAGGTAAGGCTTTTAAAGCAATAGGTGCTTAATTCTTTATTCTATAACTATTCTTTTCTCTACTGTTCCATCATCATAGATGTAAAAGAGTGGTTGATTTGTTTCTTTTCCTAATACATCTATTGTTCGCAAAAGTTCTTTGTTTGTAATATATTCTTCTATACTTGTTGTCCCACTACAATTATTACTAAAGTAATGTTGTGAATCAATGATGCTCATAGCTATTGTCCAATTATTTGTTGAATAAGTGCTATCGTCAACATCTATACAAGTTAAAAAAGGATTATTATTCATTGAGATGGCATAAAAATTCTGATTATTTCCGTTTCTTATATCTAAACTACTAAGTAAATTATCTCCACATTGAAAATCTATAAGCAATGAATTGTTACTTACATCAAGAGAACTTAACTGGTTGTTATCACAAAATAAGTCCGTTAATTGTGTGTGAATACTAACATCTAAATTTGTAAGCTGATTGTCATAACAATATAAAGCAATTAAAGATGTGTTATTACTGACATCTAAGGTTGTCAAAAAATTTCCTGCACAATTTAAATAAGTTAGTGAAGTAAAGTCTTCTATCCCAGTTAAATCTGCTATTGAACTCCAAGCGGGTAATAATTGAGTGATTGTATCAATATTTGCAGTTAATACAGAATCATTTATCGCTATTCCATCTCCCATACCATTGGTTTCTAAATAATTCTCAAAATTATCATCAGGAACATATGTTTTTTGTGCTAAAGTTAATAGTGGCAAGCAAAGTAATATAAGTAGTAGTTTTTTCATTGTTAATCTGCTACAATTGTGAGCCACATATTAAAATTATTATTAGCCAATGAAGTATCACAATATATATTAGGCGACAACTGTGAATACCCGATTTGAAAATTCTCAGTATTTATAAGATTAGTATTATTATATGTCCTTATTTCTACATCTGCACATCCTGCAAATTGTGTTGTAAAAGAAAGGCTTAGATTATATGAAATTGTATTGCCAGAAACCCAATCTAAGATCCAATTATCAGTAGTATGTGAAACACTACCACCTAGTGTTTGGAAGTTTGCAGTTGATGTTGAGGCATAATAAGAATAAGTACCTTGGGGAGAATTAGATATGTCTATAACAGAATATATATTTTGATTTACCATTGTAGGGTTATATGGTGAGGCGGACTTATTATCCTTACAGGATGAGAAAATAGTTGATACTGCTAAAAGTGTGTAAAGAAGTTTTTTCATTATTAAAAATGTTAATTTATAATTATTTCATCCACAAAAATCCAAGCATCTGATCCAGCAGCAGGGTGCTCTTTTGGTAACTTTCCAACTGTTTTAGCAATTACTTTTAGGTATTTGGCCTTTGTTTCTTCTTCTTCAAAACTAAAAGTATGTTTAAACTTTCCTTCTTGCATAAGTGGTATGTTATGTGTTAAGCTGGCAAGTTCGGTAAAATTTTCTCCATCCTCAGAAACAGCATAACCTACAGAGGTTGGTAAGACAATCCAAGACAAATAGTATTGGAAAAAAGTAGTTTGAATGCTAGAAAATGTTGTTGTTTCCCCTAAGTCAATTACAACTTCAAAATCTGTTCCGGAAAATCCTTGGTAGTATCCATCACGGAAATTTTCTATACTGCCTAATAAGCCGTCTGTTAAATTATTATCACCCGTTCCTTTATAATGTTTGTTATATGGAATAGTATAGTGCACTTTTTTGCCAGTGGCTTTATGCATGATTATTTCTTGCTCAAACTCCCCATAAGGCTTTTCGTTTTTAAACCCTCTAGCCATTAAATTAGAGGTCTCATTTACGCCAAAAGGAACAGTGTATGCTTGCCAGTCTTTATTATTGAAGCTGTATTCTAAACGCATATCAGGACTGCCTTTAAAAAGAGAAACAGCAAAACTATCGGCATTAAAAATAACAGTTGAGGTAATAGGCACACTTTCAAAGCCATAAGTTACTCCTAGTGCATCTAGCTTAGGATAGTGTTTTTGCACACGCGCATAAAAATTATCATAATCTTTTTCGTAGGAACTCCAAAGCACTTCACTCATAGCTAAAATCCTTGGGAATACTTTGCTATCAATTAATTCTTGTGGCGCTCTTTCGCTCCACATATTACATTCTCCACCCAAAATGTGTTTGGCTTCTTCTACTGTTAATTCTGCTGGAATAGGCTCATAATGATATACCTCTTTCAAATCTGTTGCATCCAAACCATAATCAAAATAGCAATGTAAAGTAGGAGACATAATGGCATCATGACCGCTTTTAGCGGCTGAAATTCCTCCCTCTTCACCTCTCCAAGATTGCACTGTGGCTGATGGAGCTAATCCTCCTTCTAATATTTCATCCCAACCAATAAGTTGCCTTCCGTTTTCGTTCAAGAATTTTTCAATTCTTGTAATAAAATAGGATTGCAATTCGTGTGCATCATGCAAGTTTTCTTCTTTAATTCTTTGCTGACATTTTTTACAATGTTCCCACCTATATTTTGGAGCTTCATCCCCTCCAATATGAATGTATTTGGAAGGGAAAAGCTCCATTACCTCAGTGAGCACATCTTCCATAAAAGTAAAAACACTATCATTTCCGGCACAATAGATATCCTTATAAACACCCCAATCTGTGCCAACTGCGATGCTGTCTCCTGTACAGGAAAGATGAGGGTAGGAAGCAATAGCAGCAACACTATGCCCTGGGAATTCAATTTCAGGGACTACCGTAATATGCCTTGTTTTTGCATAAACCAAAATCTCTTTAATATCCTCTTTAGTATAAAATCCACCATATTTACTACCATCTTTTTCTGTGCGCCAAGCTCCAATTTCAGTCAGTTTTGGGTATTTTTCAATTTCAATTCTCCAGCCCTGATCTTCTGTAAGGTGCCAATGCAAAATATTCATTTTATGATAAGCCAGTAGGTCGATATAACGCATTACAAATTCTTTTTTCATAAAATGACGGCAACAATCCAGTAGCATTCCTCTCCAAGAAAATCTTGGAAAATCATGAATTTTTAAACAAGGTATTTTTGTTGCTGCGATTCCTTTTTTAGTCAGTAACAACTGCCTTAAAGTTTGTATCCCTCTCATTATCCCTATCGGGGTAGACGCCTCTATTTTTAAGTTTTCTTCAGTAATATTTAGAAAAAATTCTTCTTCTTGAAATCCTTCTTTTTTAAATAATTCAATTGTATTTCCGTTCCCGTTTAATTCCAAATTGAGAATTTCTTTTAGGTAGTCAGATTCAGCATCAAACAAACTGTCAATAATTAAATTTGTGTTAAAACTTAGAGAGAAAACGCCATCACTTATTTCTAATTTTTGAGGTTTTGGTATAAGGTTTACTTCCTGTACAATTGGCTCAGTACAAGCAAATAGTAAACAAAATATAACTAACCAATATTTCATTATTTTAAATAAGATAAGGAATCAATCATACGGTTTTCACCTTTTTGATGTAAAGCATAATTAAACCAGGGATGTACAGCATAAGCGCCATGCTCTCCTTTTTTATTGATGGCCAAATAGCCAATTTGCATATCCTTATAATTTTGATTTTTTACAATCCGAGCAATTCCTTCTTCACAAGCTTCTTGTGGACTGGCGCCTTGTCGCATTAACTCAACAATTAAGAAAGAACCTAGAGTTTTAAGCACGGCTTCCCCAACTCCTGTAGCGCAACACCCACCAACTTCATTATCTACAAACATTCCCGCACCTATTACTGGTGAATCACCAACTCTTCCGTGCATTTTCCAAGAGAGTCCTGATGTAGTGCAAGCTCCAGAAATATCACCTTTTTTATCCAAAGCCAAAAGCCCAATAGTATCATGGTTCTCCACATTTATTATTGGTTTATATTTTGATTCTTTCAACCATTCTTTCCATCTTTTCTCTGCTTTTTCAGTAAGTAAATCTTCTTTATGGAATCCTTGTTCTAATGCAAATTGTAATGCGCCTTCTCCAGACAGCATTACATGAGGCGTTTCATCCATTACCTTTCTGGCAACAGAAATTGGGTGTTTTATATGTTGTAAAAAACTAACTGAACCACAATTTCCTGTTTCATCCATAATGCAAGCGTCAAGAGTTACTTTTCCTTCTCTATCCGGCAACCCTCCCAATCCAACTGACATAGATTCCGGATCAGCTTCTGGTATTTTTACACCAGCTTCTACTGCATCAATTGCCTTACCTCCGCTTTGCAGCACTTTCATAGCAGTCACATTAGCAGCCATTCCATGTTTCCAAGTAGAAATAACCATTGGGTGACCTTCTTTAGAGTTAGGATTTGTTTTCTCTGCTTTGGCAGAAATTAATTTAGGGAAAATGGCTGTTCCAACCGCTCCTAAAAGTCCTCCTTTTATAAAATTTCTTCTGTTTGACATAAGTTTAATTTTTGTTCAAATCGTATAGCGACCAAATTACTAAATTATTTGGGTTAAATTCTGGAGTTTCAATTTCTATTATTTTTTCTTCACCCGGTAATAAGGTAAAGAAATTACCGGAAAACTTTTCTTCTGCTCCATGTAAATAAAGCTGAAAGGTTGGTATATCAGTTTTGAGTTTTAGTTGACTACCTAGATATTGATATTGAATATTTGGTTTTGGAAAGTCATAATTTTTAATTGCTTTAGTAAAGCCAACTTTTGATTGTGCTTTTTGCTGTTTTAACTTACAAATGATAAATTCATCATCTTTACAAAAAGGAATAGAAGCAATGAGTTGTGATTTGGCTTGAATTTTTATAAACTGATTACTACAAGAAATTAATTTCCCTTCTAAAGAATAAGTGCTGATAAGCAAAGTGTCAGTACAATTTGTTGTATCAGAGATTACCCAAACACTAAAACTATTGTTTTTAGTTTTTTCTAAAGAGAGAGATATTGGCGCAAAAACATCTTGTGCAGTGTAGTGAAGTGCTTTCCAATTGCCGTAATAATCCAGGCTACTCCAAGAGGCAACAGGCCAACAATCGTTTAGTTGCCAATATAAAGTTCCCATACAGTAGGGTTGATTTCTTCTGTGCGCCTCCAAACCTATTCGCATCCCTTCAGCTTGCAAAACTTGACTTGCATAAATGAACTTTTTAAAATCTTTTGGCACATTGAATTCTCTTTCCATATATTCAGTAATAAGGGAATTTCCCCTTGGATGTTTTTGATGACTTTTCATCACATCTGAGTCTAAAGTCCAGTCAGCAGAATCTGAGAAAGCTTCTATAGTTGGAATCTCAGGGAATGATTGAAAGCCAAACTCACTCATAAATCTCGGCACTTTTTTCTCTAAATTTTCAAAAGGTTCTGCATCATGCCAAACTCCCCAATAATGTGCATCTCCTACAAATTGATGTTGAGGATTTCCTCTTCCAAACTTTGGCGAGCTTTCCCAATAAGCAGCTTGAGAATTTTTAGATACTATAGATGAGAGTATCTTCTGAAATGTTTGTTGATAGCCTTTCCAAATTGCTACTTTCTGTTTTTCTGTATAAGAATCTTGCCACCCCCATCTGTGCCACCCTTCTGAATTTTCGTTATTTCCACACCAAATC
>DASCPP010000068.1:0-9171 GCA_036012565.1 Flavobacteriales bacterium
GAAACTATAAAAACAAAACTATCTAATTATGGTAATTGTTCCTTTTTGGGGAACAACAGGTAAAGGGCTTTCTATTATGTAAAAATATACGCCATCAGCACATTCTGCCCCATTTTTCATTTTACCACTCCATTTAAAATTTACTTTATCATCTTCAAATACTTTTTTACCCCATCTTGTAAAAATTTGGACAGAAAATTCGGTGTCAAAACAATAGTTTAGTTCTACATCTTTTATTTCAAAATAATCGTTTACTCCATCTCCATTAGGAGTAAAAACATTGTGTATTGAAGAATCAATTTCAAATTCTGTAGGTTCAATTATTTCAAACTCAATTTGTAAAACGGCAGTATCATTTATACAAGCATCATCAAAAGCTAAAAAAGTTACAGTGAAAGGCGTATGCTCCATATCAATACAAGTTGGTTTCCAACATAAATCAGAATTCACTTGGGTGAAATAAGCAGTATTTGTAAAATTATATTCTTGCACATTTACGCTACTTTCATTTTTAAAAGATAGAATACTAAGCGATAAATAATCGCTAATTCCATTGTAAATATCCTCATCTTTCGTGCTTATTGGATAGCAAATTTCTTTACCCACTTCTGCTGTATATTTTAGTTTGATGGTATCAGAATATGAAGAATCCAATAGTGCAGGGTTATCCGTCATTTCTGTTATACTTGGCGGATTGTTATTGGGTTGTTTTAGGTTTATTTCCAATTCCAAAACAGAAGTATGGTATGCAAAGCAAGAAATATCTTTGGAATAAAAATACACATAGTACGGACTACTACTCATATCTTGACAAATAGGAGTCCAACAAAAATTAGAATTTACATTGGAAAGGGCGCTATCATTACTAAAAAAAGCCATATTGGAAGTGCTATCCAATCCAGAGTTAAATAAACTTAACTCACAATAAACCGACACAGAATCTTTGAGCATTTGCTGAAAAATATTCACATTTGAATCCAAATCTTGGGAAGCAATCTTTAGGCATATTTCCTTTTCAATATAAGCATCATAAGAAAGTTTCAGAGTGTCATAATAAGGCAGTTGTATTAGTGCACTATAATTGGAATCAATAAAAATACCATTTTCCAAATGCTCATCAATTGTAATGGTTGGGGCATTATTTTGTTCGCAATCTATGGTTTCATACTGAATATCTTGCACCACTTCACCAATTTTTCGCCAAACTCCATTTAGCTCTCTCCATTCCTCAATTCGAACAGAAAAAACATAAACCCCAACTATAGTAGCAAAGGAAGTTAGATCGCCAGTAACAGCATCAATATACATATAGCTTCCAGTACCTAAAGGATTGTTGGTGCTATAACTACTATTTGCCCAAGTAATTGTATCGTAAGGTGCTGGATTAGTAACTGGGCCAGTTGGCCAAGTAAAAGGATGGCAATTTAAAGGACTAGCTAAAGAATAAACCAAAGAATCTCCATCTGGATCCACTGAACTAAAATTAAAAGTGTGTTCTTGTTCTTTGCATAAATAAGCATTATGTGGGTAATATTGATTCATCAAGGAATCAAAACCAAAAGTAGGACTTGAGTTTTCCAAATTAGCAAAACCATTATTAGGATCGCTAACTAGTATTTCCGATTTATAGGTTGTTCCTGCCGATAAAGGATTATCGATATTGATGATACCAGCATTTCTGCAACAAGTTTCCCAAGCAAAATAATAACCTTCACTAAAAATGGAAAGCTCAATGGTATCTTTATAAATAAATTCTTCTACCGATAGATTTTTTGGCATAAAACAAGAATCCCCAAAGTTGAGGAATTGCTGAGATACCAAATCTAAAGAGAAACCAAATCCGATAGTGTCATTCAATCCATTAAAAAATTTAATACCATTTACAGGATTTGGCAAACTCACCCCACCTTGGTCTCGATAAATAATAAGGGTTACTTCATAATCCAGATTATTAACTGCAGAGGCAGAAACCCCTAGATATTTCATACTGATATATCCACCAACAATATGGGTTGAGAAACAAGAGAGATAGAAAATAGAAAAGAGAAAAAAAACAAAATATTTTTTCATCATTTGATAAGCGTTACTATTCCTACTGCTGATTTTTCTTCTCTTCCAAATGTACCTTTTCCTACATAATAAACCTTCCAGCTATATATACCACTTATTACTGCATTTTCATTGTAAGTTCCATCCCAAGGAGTGAAATCATCACTTTCAAAAATCTTTTCTCCCCACCTATCAAAAACCATAAAATGCAAACTATCTACTCCATCTGTTATTGGAATAAATACATCATTCGTTCCATCATCATTTGGTGTGAAAGAGGTTGGGGTGTAAAAGAAATATTCGCAATTTTCAATTGTAACAAGGAAACTATCGGTTATCAAGCAACCCTCCCCAGTAAGCATATCAACTGTATAAAATCCCATATCGGTCACTACAATTTGCTTGCTATTTTCTCCAGTATTCCAAAGATAAGTTGCGTTATCATTGGATGGATTTAACACTAAATTAAAGCCATGACATATCTCAAATGAGGTATCAATATTTGGGTAAATAATTGTTTCAATATTGATTGTATCGGCATTTGTACAGCCCAAAAGATTGGAAACATTCAGGATGTATTCTGTGCTAATATTTGGGGTTGCTATAGGCCTTGCTTTTGAAGCATCATCTAAGGAATTAGTAGGCGTCCAATTAAAAATAGTACCAGGAGTTATAATGATGTTTCCTCCAAGAATTAGTGAAGCTCCTTTACAAATAGAAGTGTCTTCACCAGCATCAACAAGCATTGGATTTACCGTAATAAGTAGAGAATCTTTTATATTACAACCATGTATTGTGCTTAATTTTGCAATATAATAACCGCTTGTTATAGGAAAGGCTAGTGGGTTATAAATAGTAAAATCTGAAATATTGTTCATTGGTAGCCATGCGTAAGTAGCATTAGCAATTTGGGTTGCATTTAGCTGCATGCTATCTCCACAAATAATGTTTATGTCTATTCCAGCATCAAAAAATGGAACGACTGAAACCGAAACTAAAATTGTGTCGGTATTTCTGCAATTCTGATTATCGGTAACTTGTACAATATAAGTTTCAGTATTAGGCGGAAAAGCAGTTGGCATGCTTGTATTTGCATTTTGCAAGGTACTGTTTGGCGTCCAGATATAAGTGTTTCCACCACTTGCTGTAAGTTGTATGCTATCCCCCTCACACATTATGGTGTCATTTCCTGCAAAAGCATTGGGTAAAGGATTTATATTTATAGTAGTTGAACCAGTATTAGAACCACATTTGTTTATTGCATTTACTTGCAAATTACATTGCCCAGTAGTTTGGTTCCATGCAACAGTCATTTGGTTGTTGGTAGTATCAAGCATTGTGCCACAAGTGGGGGCTGTCCAACTGTAATAAGTATTTGGTGAGAATTGTACAAAATAACCTACCGTATCCCCAAAACAAACTGGTGCATTTGGCACTACATAAATAGAAGGAGGATTTATAAGTTGGACAGTAAAAGGAGGGGAAACAGACCCAATGCATCCATAGTTAGTTTCCTGAACAGTAAAATTATAATTTCCAGCATTCCCATTAAAAAGTGCCCCTACGGAATTTGCAGGATTTAAGCCAGTTGAAATTGCTGGCCATACTTGTCCGTTTAATCGCCAAAGATAAGTGCTTCCCATTTGTGTTGGAGATACCCAAAGGGTAACTGCATCCCCTTGGCAAATCAAGGAATCGGTAGCATAAATATCAACAGGACTATCTGCCGGATGCCCAATAGTGAGCCGAATAATAGTGCCTAACTGATTGCTAGGAGTATTCGAACTAGTTGCTACAATTCGCATATAATACATTCCGGGCTGAATTCCTATTGAAAGTAAGGTTGTATAATCTGGAACGACAACCCACATATTTGTGTCAGAAGTTGCAGCAATACTACCCAACCCCGCTAAATTAACCCTACCAAAACTCATGGCATCCAATAGTTCAACTTGGAACTGATTTCCAGGATAATAAATAACACTGCAAGGTGGTATATTCACATCAATAGGGATAAGCGTGCTATCGCCAGAAGTTGCACTAATGCAGAATTGTAAATCTTGCCGATTATTGGTTTCAATATCACAATTTCTAATGCAAAATGGTCCCCAAACAGAAGTGTCATTGGCAATAGGATTAGTTGAACTTACTCTGATATAATAATTGCATCCTTCCGGGACATTAGGCACTATACCGCTTACATTTCCAGGTAAATATGGGGCAATAGCAGGGTCGAAAGTTTGATTAGATGTTAATTGCCCTATTTGTGTTGGGTTTGCAAAACTTCCAGAGGAATCAGAAAGATAAGCAGTAAAAGTATTTCCAGAAAGATAAACGCCAATAGCATAAAATGGAATATCAATAACACTCCCGACACAGACATCAGCTGTGTCCATTGTTACAACAGGAGGTGTTGGGCCTGTAATAATAGTATTTGGACAAACGGCTACCTCAAAGCAAACAGAAGCAAAACCTGTAATTTGAGGGGAAGGTGAAATACGGTTTACCCTTAGTTTGTAGCAAGTACTTGCTGTTGCCCAATTTGGAATCTGAATCATTAGCAGGGAAGATGTATTTGGATAAAACATAGTTGTTGTCCAAAGAGCTGTGGGGTTGGCAAAGTTTCCATTGGCATCCGAAAGCTCAATAAGGTATTGCCCACCACAAAGGGTGTCAGAAATTTCGTAACGGAAAATAAGATATGTTCCCTGACAAATAACACTATCAGAAAGGTAAGTAACATTAATGTCGATTGGATTAGTAGTTTGGTTAAAATTTCCTACTAAGAAAATATCATCTACTCCAAATGATATGGAATTGGCCAATGTTGAACTGGTATTTACCCACCTGAAACCAAAGCGCAAATCAAAAACATTGTTAAAGGACGGATTCATTATCCTTTCATTTTCCCAAAGCGTTTGACTATTGTATTGATTTCCAGTCGAAATCCAATTTCCTCCATCAATGCTGTAAAAAACCTCCGCATAAGCATTAGTAGAACCCTCACATAAATAGAAAAAAGAAAATTCTATGCTGTCAAAACCAAGGGTACAGAAACTCCTATCTAACACATAAAAATTATCGGAAGCTGAATTGGGTTGAAAATTAGCATTAGCTACATTTGTAGTTTGAGTAGTGTCAGTAATATGCAAATAATAGCCATTCGGATTTCCAATTGTCCCAGAAACAGTACTAGCTTGACTAGTAGTGTTTGGGTAGATTCCGTTTCCATTATACTCATTATTGGTAATCCAAGAATTCACTCCTTGAGGTAACCCGAAAGATGAGTCAGCAATAAAAAGGTTTGTTCCACTTTCAAAATCTTCATTAAAAATAAGGATTGCATTTTGCGACCAAATGAAAGTTGGACTTAACAAAATAACAAAAAGAAAAAAAAGATATTTTTTGCTTAAAAACTTCATATTTCTGAATTATACAAAGATATAAATTAAAATGAATTTGCTTTCTGCACTAATGAAAAGAAAGACCTTTTAATTTATGTGGAATATTTCCCTATATTTGCTCAGAACCCCTTTACGGCAAACGAAACGAATTTTATCTTAAAGTAGAAAAAAGGCTATTTAGCTTAACTTCTCCAATATAGCAATAGCTGATTTTGCGATAATGGTTCCAGGGCCAAAAATACCACTTACCCCTGCCTCATACAAAAAATCGTGATCTTGCTTAGGAATAACGCCCCCAGCAATAACTAAAATATCACTTCTACCCATTTCTTTCAAAGCAGTAATTACTTTTGGTAGAAGGGTTTTGTGTCCTGCTGCCAAGGATGAAATTCCCAAAATATGCACATCATTTTCAATGGCCTGCTTGGCTACTTCCTCTGGTATTTGAAAAAGAGGACTGATATCCACATCAAAACCCAAATCGACAAAGGAAGTGGCCACAATTTTAGCTCCTCTATCGTGTCCATCTTGCCCCATTTTAGCCACCATTATTCTTGGGCGTCTGCCTTTTTCTGTGGCAAAATGATCAGCTAGATCTTTTGCCTTTTTAAAGTATTTATTATCCTGTATTTCCATTTTATATACGCCAGTTATCAATTGGTTTTGGGCTTTGTATCTCCCAAATACTTTTTCCAAAGAATCTGAAATTTCACCCAAAGTTGCTCTTTGCTTGGCCGCTTCTATCGCCAAACTTAATAAATTTTCATCTTTCCTCTTGCATCCTTTTATTAAAGCATTAAGGGCAGCAGTTACTTTAGTATTATCCCTATCTTTTTTTAGTTGGTTGATCCTATCAATCTGTGCTTTTCGTACAGCCGTATTATCTACTTTTAGTATTTCAAAATCATTTTCTTCTTCCTCAATCTTATTGGCATTTACCCCAACAATAATGTCTTTCTCTGAATCAATTCTTGCTTGCTTTCTGGCAGCCGATTGCTCAATTCTTATTTTAGGAATTCCTGTTTCAATAGCTTTTGTCATTCCGCCTAACTCTTCAATCTCCTCAAAATGTTTCCAAGCTTTTTCCGCTATTCTAGCAGTAAGATATTCTACATAATACGATCCGCCCCAAGGGTCTACTGTATCGCAAATACCAATACTATTTTGTAAATAAATTTGTGTATCTCTTGCAATTTTTGCCGAAAAATCGGTAGGTAATGCAATTGCTTCATCAAGCGCGTTGGTGTGTAAGCTTTGTGTGCCTCCCATAGCGGCCGCCATTGCCTCCACAGTTGTTCTTGTAATATTATTGAAAGGGTCTTGTTTGGTTAAACTCCACCCAGAGGTTTGGCAGTGCGTTCTTAGTGCCATGGATTTTGGATTTTTTGGATTGAATTGCTTGATGAGTTTTGCCCAAAGCATTCTTGCAGCACGCATCTTTGCAATTTCCATAAAATGGTTCATCCCAATTCCCAAAAAGAAGGAAAGACGGGGAGCAAAATCATCAATTTTTAAGCCAGATGCAATGCCCGTTCTTACATATTCCAAGCCATCCGCCAAGGTGTAAGCCAATTCAATATCGGCAGTTGCGCCTGCTTCTTGCATGTGGTAGCCAGAAATAGAGATGCTATTAAATTTGGGCATCTTCTTAGTAGTAAACTTGAAAATATCTGAAACGATACGCATGGAATACTTTGGTGGATAGATATAGGTGTTTCGCACCATAAATTCTTTCAAAATATCATTTTGTATGGTGCCGTTTAGTTTTTCTAAATCCACTCCTTGTTCCTGAGCCGCTACAATATAAAAAGCCAAAATTGGTAAAACCGCCCCATTCATGGTCATGGAAACGGACATTTTGTCCAATGGAATTTCATTAAACAAAATTTTCATATCCAAAACAGAATCAATCGCCACTCCTGCCATTCCTACATCTCCTTCCACCCTTTTGTTGTCCGAATCATACCCTCTATGTGTTGCTAAATCGAAAGCAACTGAGAGTCCCTTTTGTCCTCCGGCTAAGTTTTTTCTGTAAAAAGCATTCGATTCTTCTGCTGTGGAAAATCCTGCATATTGGCGAATGGTCCAAGGCCTGCTTGCATACATGGTGGAATAAGGACCTCTTAAGAATGGTGGAATTCCAGCCACAAAATTATTGTGCTTTTCTTCTTGTTTGGTAAAACAATTTGGTACATTAATCTGCTCGGCTGATAGCCAACTTTCCATATTTTTTTGTTTTGCAATAGCTTTTTGTTTGATGTCAAAATTTTTCAAAAGTTCAGATGTTAAGTGTTCCATAAAATAAGCACCAGCCGTTGGATCTTGTGCTTTATCTAAAAAGCTTTCGTTTCTTAAAATAGTTTGCTGATTTCTGGCTAATCGCTCACAAAAGTTGGAGGACTTTTCAAAGTTTGCATTATAGGAATTTACTAAGATACTATCCGCGCCACCAAAAATAGCGGACATAAGAGCAGTTGTGCTTGCTATCAAATTATTGTAAGGATTATCTTTTTGTTGATTTTTTGTAGCGGTTTCTGCAAATATAAATGGTGCTTTGCCTGTTTTTTCTTTCCAAAGAATACGGAACGCCCTCAATTTGGCAATTTCCTGAAAGTAATTCTCACCAATAAAAAAGTGAAATTGGATATTTCCTTTTTCCTTTTTTCCTTTGTCAAAAGCATCTTTTATTTGCTCTTTGGCCGTTTTCCCTTTTGCAAAAATAGTAGAGCAAAAAGTAGGATGAGAAAAATTTTCTATCCCATGAAAAGCACCATTAACTGTTTTATTTTTAATAAAATCTTCCCACTTTTTTACAAAATTAGGCGTATAATTTTTGAAATCAATACGGATATGTTCTATGGAAATATCTTTTAATAATATTTCCAAGTTGTTGGGATTACTAAAACAAAGGGTACTTACATCATTGCTGAGGGCTAAAAGGGCTTTTTTATTTGCCTTTTTTGTATTTGTGCTATCAATAAATTGGCAAGTATGCCAAGTGGTTTCTTTTGAGATTGGAGGATTTTGATTTACTATCTCTTGATGGTAAAAAGGAAGAACCCCATCTTTACTAATTAAAGAGTTAAAATCTTTTCCTTTTAAATCTGCTATTATTTTCTCTTCCCAATCTTTTGCACTTTGAGATTTGAAATCCTCAAAAAGACTATTCATTTTCTTTTTTCTCTCTTACAATAAATAAATCTTCATTGTCTTTTTTCATCAAAAAACGCTCTCTGGCAAATCGTTCTTGCTCCTGTGGATTGTTATTCAAATTGTAAATTTTTATGCTATCTTTTTCTATTTCAACTTTATAAAACTCTTGTTGCTCTTTTAGATCTTTGAAATTTTTATTCATTTTTATCTGAGTAATAATATCGAAAGTGTCGATAAAGAAAATCCAAACCAAAAAAATAATAAATGTAATTAGGTATTTGTTGCGCAAAGGGGTAGGCAGTTTTTGGTATAAATCTTTTATTCTTTTCACAGCAACAAAATTAAATAAAAAAAGCCCATCATAAATGGACTTTCTTATTTGTTAATAAATCTATTCGCCCAAGAAAGGGTATTTGTAATCTGTTGCAGGAACAAATGTTTCTTTAATTGTTCTTGGAGAAACCCATCTTAATAAGTTTAAGATTGAACCTGCCTTATCATTAGTTCCTGATCCTCTTGCACCACCAAACGGTTGTTGCCCAACAACAGCACCAGTTGGCTTATC
>DASCPP010000069.1:0-16568 GCA_036012565.1 Flavobacteriales bacterium
TCATCAAAGATATCGAGTAATGGTTCCTTAAATGCCTCAGTTGTAATCACCCTTTCTAATGTCAATAAAAGGGCAGGTAATAACAACAAATTGGCCAACATTGCAATAAGTAGCGTAATGGAAACCAATAGCCCCAAAGCAACCGTTCCTCCAAATTCTGAGGCAATAAAGATAAAGAAACCACAGAAAAGAACAACTGATGTGTAAATCATACTTACTCCAGTCTCTTTTAGGGCCGCAATAACCGACCTTTTTATATTCCATTTTCTTGCGATTAGTTCCTGTCGGTATTTAGCCAAAAAGTGTATTGTATCGTCCACCGAAATGCCAAAAGCAATACTAAAAACTAGAATAGTTGAGGGCTTAATTGCAATGTTAAAATAGCCCATTATGGCTGCTGTTAGTAACAAAGGAATCAAATTTGGGATAAGTGAAACTACCACCATTCGGAAGGAATTAAACATCCAGGCCATAAAAATTGCAATAAGAATAATCACCAAAAACAGAGAGGTAAAAAGGTTTCGAACCAAGTATTTTGTACCATTTACGAACACAATGCTTGCTCCAGTAATGGTTACATTATACTTTTCTGAATCAAATATTTTATCCATTTTTGGTTGCAAAACATCCATTATACTATCCAATTTTGGCGTGCTTATATCTGACATCCTCATGCTTATTCGTGCTATTTGGTTTAAGGAATCTGTAAAAATATTTTTGCTTAACACATTATCGTTTTGCAAATTGTTCGCATAGGAAAATATCCAGTTCTTTTCTTGTGAATTAGGTAGTGTGTAGAAACTGGTATCCCCATTGTAAAAAGTCTGTTTCGCATATTTAGTAAAATCAACAATGGAAATAGCTCGTGAAAATTCAGGAAAACTATCCAAAACCAATTGTAATTGTTCTATCTTTTTTATTACCGATATTTTCATTAAGCCATTTTTCTTTTTTGTATCCACCAAAACTTCACAGTGCATTACTCCTGAAAAATTTTGTTCAAAAAACTTTATGTCCTTATACAAAACCCCATCTTTGGGTAAGTCATCCGTAAGTTTTCCAGTAGTTTTCACTTTAAATACTCCGAAAATCCCCAAAATAACTACTGCTAATGTTACAATATAAATCTGTGTCCTTTTATACTGCACTAATTTTACAAGAGTTGCCACAGAGGCATTTATCCATTTTTTATCTAAATGCTGAGTGTGTTTTCTTTTTGGAGGAGGAAAATAACTAAGAGCAATAGGGATAATAATAAGTGAAAAAAGAAAAATGAGCATAATATTCATAGAAGCAATTACCCCAAATTCTTTAAGTGTTTGGCTTTTGGTGAATATAAAAGCAGCAAAACCAGAAGCAGTTGAAAGGTTAGTAAGTAGTGTGATATTCCCCACCTTATTTATTATTCTCGATATTGCTTTTATCTTGTTTCTGTGTCCTTTAAATTCGTTATGAAATTTGTTGAGTAAAAAAATACAATTCGGAATGCCAATAACAACTATTACTGGCGGAACCAATGCCATTAAAATTGAAATTTCATATCCTAAAAGGGACATAGTTCCAAATGACCAGATTACGCCAATTACTACCACAAACATAGATACTAAAGTCGCCCTAATCGAACGGAAAAACAGAAATAAAATAAAGGAAGTAATAAGCAAGGTAAGAATAATAAAAAGTGTTATTTCTTTGCGTACCTGTATAGAATCAACTGTTCTAATATATGGTAATCCGGAATAATGTAGATCTAAATTTTGCCTCTTAGCATACTCTTCTCCTTTGAGATGTATTAGCCGAATCAATTCTTCCCGTTCGTTTATTTTTAAAATTTCAGGATTGATACTTACAACTAAAAAAGTGGCTTTCGATTTTTCATTATAGAATAAATCTTTATAAAATGGCTGATTTAATAAATTGGTAACCGATTTATCAAATTCCTCTTGAAAAGTTAAATTGGAATTATGCCAGTTAATCATCTTAAAACTTTTGCTAATTGTGTCCTTTACAAGCAAAGATAAATTCTCAATGGAATTTGTCTTTTCAACTCCACTAATTTCGCTTATTTCATTACTTAAGTTTTGCCAAGCACTATATTGTTCAATATTAAATAAGTCAGGGTTTATGACACCAATAACCATGGCATTCTTATTGTCACCAAAATTATTTCTGAAGTTTTTATAATCATGAAAAACAGTAGATGTTTTTGGCAAAATCTTTGCCATTTGATAGGATAGCTTTATGCTATTTGCCTGATAAAGCATCAAGGTAGTTAACAAAATAACAGAAAGTAAAATTGCAAGACGAAACCTTAATATAATTCTAGAAATTACTACCCACATAAATATATAAAATGCTTTTTTATGATGCTTAAATTTTGTCCGAAAATAAGGACAAAATTTGATTATCCCTCTTCTTAACGAATTAATTTATACCAATCTTATGTCTTCAACAAAATATTTAAATAGAGATAAAAAAACGGCTAAAAATGAGCCAAAAAAATTTAATGATTAGGAAACTCTAAATGGTTAAAATTTCTTTTTCTTTGGCAGAAAAATGATTATCTGTTGTTGTAATATACGAATCCGTTAGTTTTTGCACTTCTGCCTGAGCATCTTTTTCCAAGTCTTCTGACAACCCCTCTTTTCCTAATTGCTTCATTTCATCATTCGCTTTATGGCGAACATTTCGAATGCTTACTTTGCAATGTTCTGCTTCTGCTTTTGCTTGTTTTACCAATTCTAATCGTCTTTCCTCAGTAAGTGGGGGAATGTTTATCATTATCATTTCCCCATTATTCATAGGCGTAAAGCCAAGATTAGCTTCCATTATTGCTTTCTCAATATCTTGCAAAACAGATTTATCCCAAGGTTGAATAGAAATGGTTTGCGCATCAGGAGTGTTTACATTAGCCATCTGACTGATAGGAGCAGAAGTGCCATAATAGTCAACTTGAACACTGCCAAGCATTTGCGGATTAGCTTTTCCTGCTCTTATTTTTGTCAATACAGCTTCCAAGTGCTTAATGGATTCTTCCATTTGCTCTTTGGCAGCCTCTAAGTGAAATTTTACTTCTTCTGTCATTGGTTAAAAGCTTTATACAAGATTATTAAAAATTAACCAAAGTTCCAACTTTTTTGCCAGAACATACTTTTTTAAGGTTGCCGTTTTGGTTCATATTGAAAACTTTAATCGGTAAATTGTTTTCCCTGCAAAGGGTGAAAGCCGTCATGTCCATTACTTTCAAACCTTTTTTATACACCTCATCAAAGGAAATAGAGTCATACATTTTTGCCGTTTTATCTTTTTCAGGATCGGCCGTGTAGATACCATCCACTCTGGTCCCTTTCAAAATTACATCTGCCTCAATCTCAATAGCTCTTAAAGTGGCAGCCGTGTCGGTTGTGAAATAAGGATTTCCTGTTCCTCCTCCAAATATTACTACTCTCCCCTTTTGTAAATGGCGAATGGCTTTTCTTCTGATGTAAGGTTCAGCAACTTGTTCCATTTTAATTGCGGTAAGCAACCTTGTTTGGATGTTAATTTTTTCTAGTGCCGATTGCAAAGCCATTCCATTTATGATGGTAGCAAGCATCCCCATATAATCGCCCTGAACTCTGTCAAATCCTGCTCCTTCCGATTGAATTCCTCTATAAATATTGCCACCCCCAATTACAATAGCAACCTCAACGCCAAGAGATGTGATTGCATGTATTTCATTGGCATAATCGGTTAATTTTACCGAATCAATACCGTATTTCTTTTTCCCCATCAAAGCTTCCCCGCTTAATTTTAATAGAATCCTTTTGTATTGCATAGTCTAAAAAAGTTTTTCAAAGATAAATAATTCAGCTAAAGAAAAAATAATGTAGTTTAGAAATTTTGAGCCATAAAAAAGCCACTCTGAAAAAAAGTGGCTTCTTAAAATTATATAAGTGTTTTTTAACCTAATGAAACTCTTTTAAAACTACTAACTTCAACATCACTATAAGTTTTAATGTAATCTGAAACAGATTGTTTTTCATCTTTAATGAAATCCTGATCAAGCAGACACATTTCTTGGTCTAAAGTAGTATTATCTGAAATGTATCGGTCCATTTTGCCAGGAATAATTTTATCTAAAATATGCTCTGGCTTACCTTCTGCTATTAATGCTGTTTTTACAGTTTGTTCTGCTTCTGCCATTACCTCATTTGTTAATTGCGACATAGAAATGTATTGCGGAACATTTTTAAGTTTTTTTCCTAATCTTGCTAACTCTTCATTGTCTTTTTCAATTACAGCAATTCTCGCCTGTGTTTCTGAAGAGACAAATTCTGCATCAAAATCCTTGTAAGATAAAGTAGTTGCCCCCATAGAGGCTACTTGCATTGCCAAATCTTTGGCTAATACCTCCGATTTTTCAACTACATTAGTCAACCCAACCAAAACTGCAATTTTCACCCCATGAATATAAGAGCCAACAAAAGGAGCTTCTACTCTTTCAAAAGCGGAAATTTCTAACTTTTCTCCAATGACTCCTGTCTGTTCAATTAATTTTTCTGCAACAGTCATTCCACCAAAATCGGCTGTCATAAAAGAATCCTTGTCCTTATGATTTAGTGCTATATCGGCAAATTGACTAGTTAATTCTTTGAAAGAATCGTTTTTAGCAACAAAGTCTGTTTCGCAAGCTAATACAATTGCAATACCTGCTGTATTATCTGCATTTATTTTTGTAATTGCCACTCCTTCAGAAACTTCCCTATCGGCACGCTTTGCAGCTACTTTTTGTCCTTTTTTTCTCAGCACATCAATTGCCGCATCAAAATCGCCATTAGCTTCTAATAATGCATTTTTACAATCCATCATTCCTGCACCTGTTTGCCTTCTTAATGTGGCTACATCAGCCGCTTTAATCGCTCCCATTTTTACTTTTCTGTTTTAGTTGTTTCTTCTTTTGTTTGTTTTTCCTTTTTAGCTTTTAGTTTTTTAGCATTTTCCATGGCTTTCTGTTCAACCGCTTTATTTTTTTCTTCTAATCCTTCTGCAACAGCATTGGTAATAATTTCCATTATACACTCAATTGATTTTGTAGCATCATCATTGGCAGGGATAGGAAATTCAACCAGGCTTGGATCTGAATTGGTATCCACCATCGCAAAAGTTGGAATATTTAGCTTTCTGGCCTCAGCAACTGCAATATACTCTTTATTAATATCTACAACAAAAATAGCAGAAGGCATACGATTCATTTTTGAAATACTGCCTAAATTCTTTTCCAATTTTTCTCTAGTTCTTGAAATTTGAAGGCGCTCTCTTTTTGATAAAGTATCAATAGTTCCGTCCTCCTTCATTTTATCAATAGTCTCCATCTTTTTTACTGCTCTTCGGATAGTAACAAAATTGGTTAGCAAACCGCCTGGCCATCTTTCAGTAATGTACGGCATATTGATTCTTTGCACTTTTTCAGCGACAATATTTTTTGCTTGTTTTTTGGTTGCAACGAATAAAATATTTTTTCCTGATTTTGCAATCTGTTTCATTGCAGAGGCAGCCTCTTCAATTTTTGCTACTGACTTATTTAAGTCAATAATATGGATTCCATTTCTCTCCATAAAAACATAAGGGGACATTGCTGGATTCCACTTTCTTTTTTGGTGTCCAAAATGCACACCTGCGTCTAATAGTTCTTTAAAATTCGTTCTTGTCATGTTTACTTTCTTTTAGTCAGCAACCCTTAGGTAGAAGCCTTCTGGCTTGTCCTAAAAGTTTAGATGCTAAACATTGATTAATAATTAAAATTCTATCTTTTAACCCACTGGAATTTCTTCCTTGCTTTCTTTTGTCCGGGTTTCTTTCTTTCCACAACTCTAGGATCTCTCGTAAGTAAACCTTCTGCTTTTAGTGCAGGTCTATTTTCAACATCTAGCTCACATAAAGCCCTGGCAATAGCCAACTTTATTGCATCTGCTTGACCAGTAGTTCCTCCCCCTACAACATTTACTTTTATATCAAATTTACCTTCCATATCTACTACTTGTAATGGTTGATTTACTTTATAAAGCAGTATTTCAGTTGGAAAATATTCTTTACTATCTTTTTTGTTTATGGTAATTTTACCTTTACCAGCCGACATATATATCCTAGCGACTGATGCTTTTCTTCTTCCTATTGTATGAATCGTATCCATATTATTTTAAATCGTTTAAATTTAAGCGTTGTGGTTTTTGTGCCTCTTGCCCATGCTCAGCACCTGCATATATATAACAGTTTTTTAAGATTGCTGCTCCCAATTTATTTTTAGGAAGCATCCCTTTAATGGCATGTTTTACAACTGATGTTTCATCTTTTTTCAGCATCTGAGCAGGTGAGATTCTTTTTTGCCCTCCTGGAAATCCAGTGTGAGAAAAAATTTCTCTTTTTTCCATTTTGTCTCCTGTCATTACAATTTTACCTGCATTAATTACGATTACATAATCACCACAATCAGCATGAGGGGTAAAATTTGTTTTATACTTACCTCTTAAAACTTTGGCAATTTTTGATGCCATTCTTCCAAGAATTTGTCCTTCAGCATTAACTACAAACCACTCTTTGTTTGCTGTCTCTTTATTTGCTGATAATGTTTTGTAACTTAATGTATCCACTATATATATGTTTTTTAGTCCTTTATAAAAGGGCTGCAAAATTACACTTTTTTATATTTCTGCAAAATATTATTACCTATTATTGCTTACAACATTTAACACCTTTCCTATCTTGGTAAAAGCTGTAATTGCTTTATCTAAATCTGCACGACTATGTGCAGCAGAAATCTGAACTCTAATTCTAGCTTTTTCTTTTGGCACAACAGGGAAGAAAAATCCAATAACATAAATCCCTTCATCTAATAATTTATTTGACATTCTCTGAGCTAGTTTTGCATCATAAAGCATTACAGGAACAATAGGATGTACTCCTTCTTTTATATCAAATCCTGCAGCTGTCATTTTCTCTCTAAAATACTGAGTGTTTTCTTCTAACTTATCACGCAAATCAGTAGTATTACTTAATAAATCAATCACCTTAGTTGCCGCACCAACAATAGCAGGCGCTAATGAATTTGAAAATAAATACGGGCGAGATCTCTGACGCAACATATCTACAATTTCCTTACGGCCAGAAGTAAATCCTCCCATTGCGCCACCCAAAGCTTTCCCTAAAGTAGAAGTAATAATATCTACCCTTCCCATTACATCACAATGCTCGTGCGTTCCTCTACCTGTGTTTCCTACAAAACCAGTAGAATGAGAATCATCAACCATAACTAAGGCGTTATATTTGTCGGCCAAATCACAGATTTTATCCAATTGAGCCAAATATCCATCCATAGAGAAAACTCCATCCGTTACAATCACTCTGTTTCTTTGGTTCTGAGAAAGTTTCAATTGATCTTCTAAACTTTCCATATCATTATTTTTGTATCGATATCTTTTTGCTTTACACAATCTAACTCCATCAATAATAGAAGCGTGATTCAACTCATCAGAAATAATAGCATCTTCTGCTGAAAAAAGAGGTTCGAATACTCCTCCATTCGCATCAAAAGCTGCTGCATATAAAATAGTGTCTTCAGTTCCTAAAAAATTTGATAACTTTTCTTCCAAATTTTTGTGTATATCTTGAGTTCCACAAATAAAACGAACGGAAGACATGCCATATCCATGTGTGTCTAAAGTTTCTTTTGCAGCCTGAATCACTTCAGGATGAGAAGATAATCCAAGATAATTGTTTGCGCAAAAATTCAAAACTTCCTCTCCTGTATTTACTCGAATAGAAGCTCCTTGAGGATTCATAATTACTCTTTCATTTTTATACAAACCTTCTTCCTTAATATTTGAAAGTTCTTCTTGTAATTGACTTTGTAGCTTTCCGTACATAATTCTATTTTTTTGGACGGTAAAAGTACACAAATATAAAAAGGAGGCAAAGCCTCCTTTTTATAATATCTTTAATAAATACTTATACCAATCCTTGGTCTAACATAGCATCTGCAACTTTTACAAAACCTGCAATATTAGCTCCTTTTACATAATCAACATATTCTCCTTCATCTCCATATTCTATACAAGAAGAATGAATGTCTTTCATAATTTGTTTCAATTTAGCGTCAACCTCTTCTCTAGTCCAGTTCATTCTGAGTGAGTTCTGGCTCATCTCCAAACCAGAAGTTGCTACCCCACCAGCATTAGATGCTTTTCCAGGAGCAAATAAGATTTTTGCATTTTGGAACACCTCAATTGCTTCAGGTGTAGATGGCATGTTTGCTCCTTCAGAAACTAGCATACATCCATTAGCCATTAAAGTTTTTGCTTCCTCTCCATTTAATTCATTTTGAGTTGCACAAGGTAATGCAATATCACAATTTACTGACCATGGTCTTGCTCCTTCATGGAATTCACAACCAAATTTATCAGCATATTCCTTAATTCTTCCTCTTCTTACATTTTTAAGTTCCATTACAAATGCTAATTTCTCAGCATCAATTCCCTCAGCATCATAAATATATCCTGAAGAATCAGAAAGAGTAACCACTTTAGCTCCTAATTCAGTTGCTTTTTCACAAGCATATTGAGCTACATTACCTGAACCAGAAATAGCAACTACTTTTCCATTAAAGGAATCGCCTTTTTCCTCTAGCATGTTTTGTGCGAAATATACATTTCCGTATCCTGTAGCTTCTGGGCGAATTAAAGAACCACCCCAACTCATTCCTTTCCCAGTAAGTACTCCAGTAAATTCATTACGGATTCTTTTGTACTGACCAAACATATAGCCAATCTCTCTACCACCAACACCTATATCACCTGCTGGAACATCAGTATTTGGCCCAATATGACGACATAACTCCGTCATAAATGATTGGCAAAACTTCATTACCTCATTGTCCGATTTTCCTTTTGGATTAAAATCCGAACCACCCTTGCCACCACCCATTGGCAATGTCGTTAAAGAGTTTTTGAACACTTGCTCAAATCCTAAAAACTTCAAGATAGATAAGTTTACAGAAGGATGAAATCGTAAACCCCCTTTATAAGGGCCAATTGCAGAATTGAATTCAATTCTATATCCTCTGTTTAATTGAATATTGCCTTTATCATCCAGCCAAGAAACCCTGAATGTAATAGCCCTTTCTGGCTCCACCATTCTTTCCAACAACATTTTGTTATTGTACTTTGGATTGGCTTCCATAAAAGGAATAATAACTTCTGCTACTTCTTCAACTGCTTGTAAAAATTCCGTTTCGCCAACATTTTTTGCAGCTACTTCCTTTATAAAATCATGGATTCTTTGTTCCATTTTTTCTTTTTTTATTAAAGTTTTGGTTTACTACATTTTCGGCAAAAGTAAATAGTTTTTATAAAGTAGATGTTTTTTTTAATAAAAATAAGATGCTGCTTACTCCACCTTTTTATACATCTTTCCGGGCAACACCATAATTACTCCTTTAAACTCTAATTGAAGTAACATTTGAGCTACTTTTGATGAAGACCAAGCGATAGTACTAATAATACTATCAATATGCACCACTTCATCCGATAAAATATTTAGTAATCGCCTTTCATCATTTGATAATTCGATTAATAACTTTTGACGCACATTATTTTGTTTGGTTTTTGCATCCCAATTAAGCTCGCGAATAATATCATCTATACTTTCAAGCAAAACTGCTCTTTGGGTTTTAATTAAATAATTACAACCTGCCGATTTCTCATCTTTGGGTTTCCCAGGCATGGCAAATACTTCTCTGTTATAGGAATTAGCAATATTTGCAGTGATTAATGAGCCGCCTCTGTTAGCACTTTCAATTACAATAGTAGCATCCGAAAGGCCAGCAATAATTCTGTTGCGAGAAGGAAAATTTTGCCTTTCTGGCTTTGTTTTGCTTATATAGTCGGAAAGCAATGCTCCGCTATTAAGGATCTCATTAGCAACATTAGTGTGCGAACTAGGATAAATTATATCATGACCATGGGCAAAGACTGCCCAAGTTGGCAATCCATATTTTAGTGCTGCTTTGTGGGCGCAAATATCAATACCGTAAGCCAAGCCGCTTACAATAATGGTATTGAACTGTGCCAATTGCTTTATCATTTTATCACAAAAAATCTTCCCTTCTGTGCTGGCTGTTCTTGTACCAACTATGCTGATAATTTTATCAGCATTAAAATTATTCTCACCCTTATAATATAGTATAAGTGGTCCATCATCACATTGTTTCAAGCGATAAGGATAATTTTTATCGGCATAAAACACCATCTTCACCCCTTGCTTTTCCATAAACGTCAACTCCTGCTCTGCCCTATCCAAAGTATCAGATTCTTTAATTATTTTTGACAGCTTACTTCCTATCCCTGGTATTTTATTTAGTGCTTTTACACCTTCCGAAAACACCGCTTCCGCACTACCACAATAGGCAATCAGTTTTTTACCTATTACATCTCCCACTCCTGAAATTAAGGACACTGCAATTTGATATTTTTTTTCTTCACTCATTTAAGGTTTTGTGTTTTTTTTTATCTTGCAGAAACTTTTTTGGTAAATATATGAGAAAAATATATACTTTATTACTACTAACGTTTTATGTGTTTTCAGTAACTCATGCGCAAACTATTTTAGGAATTGTAGCTGATGATGCTACATATGAAAAATTAATTGGCGTAAATATTATTACACAAGACGGGAAGGGAACTGCAACTGATATTTTCGGTAAGTATTCTTTAAAACTAGAGGAGGGAGCACATCAAATTACTTATCGATATATTGGTTATAAAGATGTTATAAAAGACATTACACTCAAAAATGGAGAACAGAAAACAATTGATATTAAGCTAAAAACAGCAAGCGAACAACTAAGCACAGTGGTGGTTTCTGCTGGGAAATTTGAGCAAAACTTAGAAGAAATTACCGTATCTATGGAAGTGCTAAAGCCTTCCCTTATTGAGAATAAAAATACGACCGATATACAAACTGCATTAGATCAGGTTCCTGGAGTAAACATAACTGATGGACAAGCAAATATTAGAGGAGGTAGCGGTTGGAGTTATGGATCTGGATCTAGAGTATTAGTAATGGTGGATGATATGCCACTTATTTCGGGGGATGCTGGGCAAGTGCAATGGAAATTGATTGCCACCGAAAACATACATCAAGTAGAAGTAATAAAAGGAGCCTCTTCCGCACTTTATGGGTCTTCTGCCTTAAATGGGGTAATCAATATCCGAACTGCTTTCCCTTCACAAAAAGACATTGATAAGAACACAACTTCTTTAGTCTCTAAAGTTTTACCCGGATACACAAAGGTAAATATGCATTTTGGTTTAATTGATAAGCCTAAAAGAGAGGAGATAAATTGGAATGGCGATAAAAGAAGGGCATTTAAGGGTGTTGAATTTTTGCATGCCATGAAATTAAAGAGTCTAGATTTGATATTAGGTGGGAATATTTTTAAAGATGACGGCTACAGAGAAGGAGAGATTACTGATAGAAAAAGATTTAATTTTGGATTAAAATATAAAAACAGAAAAATAAAGGGCCTCAGCTATGGTATTAATGGAAATTTCCTTTTTCAATCCTCTGGAAGTGCAATTATTTGGAATGGCTATGATGAGGCCTACATTCCTTTAAACCATGAGATAACTACAACTAATGGAGATACTTACAATGTGGATCCTTTTATTTCCTATGGTAAAGGAAATAATCGGCATTCTTTGCGTACGCGTTATTTAATGGTAATAAACGATAATAGCACAAAAGGTACTGATGCCGGACAGGATAATGAATCTGAAATTTATTATACCGATTATCAGTGGCAGAAAAATTTAGAAAAGCGGAATTTGAGAATAACCACTGGAACAACCAATGAAATGGTTTTAGCTCGCTCTGATTTGTTTAATGGCAATAACAATAGAACAAACCATTCTGTTTATACCCAAATTGACAAAAAATGGAACCGTTTGAATCTATCCTTTGGGGCTCGTTTTGAATATTTTAGCATATCTTCTGAAGAAAAATATTTGATAGCAGGAGATTCTATTAATTTCTTTGAGGCAAGTAAACCCGTTTTTAGGGCAGGAGCAAATTATAAAGTGGGGGAAGAAACTTATCTTAGAACTTCTTGGGGGCAAGGTTTTCGATTTCCATCCATGGCTGAATTATTTATATCCGCAGAAGTTGTTCCTGGGATGTTTGTATATCCAAATCCTGAGTTAAAAGCAGAAAGTGGATGGAGTGCAGAAGTTGGCATAAAACAAGGGGTTAAAATTGGGAAATGGATGGGCTATTTGGATGTTGCCGCTTTTTTGATGCGATATAATGATATGATGGAATTTAGTTTTGGTTATTGGAAAAATCCATTAAACTCAGATGAAGGACTTGGATTTAAATCTGTAAATGTTGGGGAGACACAAATAAGTGGGATTGAGTGTAGCATTAGTAGCTCTGGAGAAATAACAAAAGATTTAAAAATCAATATCCTTGCTGGTTATACTTATTTAAATCCTATTTCATTAAATCCTGACGAACCATATTTTACAAATATAATTGGGTCTGATACAGTATTGATTACATACAATAGTAGTAGTTCCGATTCTTCAATTTTGAAATATAGATATAGACATATTGCAAAATTAGATGCCGAAATAGTGTATAAGAAAATTACTTTGGGGGCAAGTTTTAGATTTAACGATTTTATGCGAAATGTAGATAAAATATTTGCATCTGAAGAGTTTTCTTATTTTGTTCCAGGTATTATTGAAGCACGGGAAAAATTCAAAAGGGGAGATTTCATTATTGATAGCCGAATTGCTTATCAGCTGACTAAAAATTTGAGGATGGGAATTATTGTAAATAATTTGCTCAACCGAGAGTATATGTCGCGCCCTGCAGACATGAAAAGCCCAAGAACATATGCCATACAACTGAGCATGAAAATTTAAGAAATGAAAATTTTAGGAATTATTCCTGCCCGTTACAATTCTAGCCGTTTCCCTGGTAAACCCCTTGCAGATGTTGCTGGGAAAAGCATGATACAAAGAGTGTATGAGCAAGCTAAAAAATGCGATTTGCTTTCTGCTGTTTTTGTAGCCACTGATAATGATAGAATTTTTGATGCTGTAGAAACATTTGGAGGAAATGTAAAAATGACTGGCAAGCATAATTCTGGCACAGAAAGATGTAATGCACTTTATAAAGACTTAAAAAAAGAATTTGATATCATTATTAATATTCAAGGGGATGAGCCATTTATAAATCCAGAGCAAATCACGCAAGTTGCTAACTGTTTTACAGATAAAAATACTGGCATTGCCACACTTGTTAAGAGTATTAAAAATGCTAATGAGCTAATAGGCGAAAACACAGTAAAAGTAGTTTTTGATGAAAAGAATTTTGCATTAAATTTTAGTCGATTGCCAATCCCCGAACCTAAAACCTTTGATGTTGAAAGATGGTTTATACATAATAAATTCTACAAACACATTGGAATTTACGGCTATCGTGCTGCTATTTTAGAAAAACTTTGCAAGTTAAATCCAACTAAAAATGAAATTACTGAAAAATTAGAGCAATTGCGCTGGCTAGATAACAACTACAAAATAAAAGTAGAAATAACGACATTGGAGAGCCAATCAGTGGATGTTCCAAAAGATATTGAAAATTTGAAATTTTAATTATTTTTTAAGTAATTTAGCATTTGAAAATGAACCAACCGATAGAACACCATATTTCCGATTTACTTTATTTGCACGATTGTGTAGTCATCCCAGGTTTTGGGGGGTTTGTCGGCAACAAAAAATCGGCTTTCATCCATCCTATTTCAGGAATCATATATCCGCCATACAAACAGCTCCTTTTTAATAAAAACTTAGTAGAAAATGATGGCCTTTTGGTAACCCATATTGCCAAAATGGAAGGGATTGATTTATCAGAAGTCAGTAGTATTATTGAAGATTTTATCAAAAATATTAATAATGAATTGACAGTAAGAAGCGCTTTCAAAATCAATAAAATTGGCACTTTTACAAAGGGAAGAGAAGGGAATATTTCTTTTCAGCAAAACAAAAATTACAACTATAACTTAGCATCTTTCGGCATGCAAGCCAATCATAAAGCCAAAAAGGTAGAACACACTATCAGCCAAGATAAAGAGGTGATTTTAAAATCAATTAGGCAAAAAGATTTCGGAAAAACTATCAGAAGGGCAGCAGCTGTTCTTATTCCTCTTATTGCTCTATCTCTAATTGGAATTACACAAGAGGAAAATATCAATAAGGTGTACTCGCAAATGGCAAATTTGAATCCTTTTGCAAATAATATAACTGAAATTGTAGTAGATAATCCTACTAAAACAAAAATAGAAAGTCCAATTGTAGAAATAGTATTAGAAGAAAAAGTGGAGGTGATTGTACCAAAAGAAGAAATAATTACCCCAATAATAAAAGAGCAACACACATATTATATTATTGCTGGGGCTTTTGCTGAAAGGAAAAATGCTGATAAATTATTACGAAAACTAAAAAGCTGGAATTATAATGCTTCTATTGTTAAACATGGTCATTTAAATCGTGTTGCTTATAATAGCTATACTAGCAAAGAAGAAGCACTTTTAATCTTGAAAGAAATACGAATTGCCAACCAATCAGCTTGGCTACTTACCAACTAAAATGCAAGTAAAAACTCCAAAAGAAAGTAGAGCAACTCTTACTGAGATTGTGTTGCCTAACGATACAAATAACCTAAATAATTTGATGGGAGGTCGGCTTTTACACTGGATGGATATTGCAGCTGCTATCACAGCTCATAGACATTGCAACCGAACTTGTGTGACGGCTTCCGTAAACAATGTGTCATTCGAACATCCTATTCCGAAAGGAAGCATTGTTACATTAGAAGCGAATATTTCCAGAGCATTTTCTTCCTCTATGGAAATATTTATTGACGTCTGGATTGAGGATACATTATCCGGGGATAAAACAAAATGCAATGAGGCTATTTACACCTTTGTAGCTGTTGATGCTATGGGAAAACCATCAAAAGTTTCAGAAGTCAGTCCGGAAACAGCATTGGAAAAGAAACGATTTGAAGGAGCTCTAAGAAGAAGGCAACTATCACTTATTTTGGCGGGAAAATTAAAGGCTAATGACGCCTCTGAACTGAAGGCGCTATTTAGCCAGAAATAAATTCTCGTCTATTTTATTCATGCAGTCAAAATGTCCTTTTGGACATTTTTCGAACCCAATTTTCGTACAAGGTCTGCACGATAAATCTTTAAGCTCAATTATCTTGGAGCTAACATCTGACAAATAAGGAGTCATCCCAAAAGCAGGAATAGTATTACCCCAAACTGAATAAATTTTCTTTTTGAAAGCGGCAGCAATATGCATCATTCCGGTATCGTGCGATATCACATATTTTGCATTTTTTATAATAAAAGCAGACTGCCCAATACTATATTTTCCACAAGCATTTTTTGTATTTGATGTTGTAGCAACAATTTTTTCTGCTGTCAAAAAATCTTCTTTTCCACCAATCAGAATTATTTGATTGTTCAGTTTATTACAAATAGAAATTATCTTTCCTGTTGGTAATTTTTTGGTTTCATGCTTTCCGCCAATTGCAAAAACAATATATTCAATTGGCAAATTTTCAACTTTATCTTTATCCATTAGGAGAAAATCTATCCCCAAATTATCATTTGTAATTTCAAGGTGTTTGATTGTTTCCAAATACCTATCAACAATATGAATATTTGGTAAAATATTAATTTTGAAAGTAGTCAAAAGCCATTTTTGAATATTTAACTTTCTAAAACTTTTTGATTTTACACCTAATTTTAATTTCAGGGAAAGCGTACGGAAGTTGTGATGCAAGTCAATAAGCAAATCATACTTTTCTTTTTTTAGCTGAGATAAAACCTCCTCTATATTTTTATCTATTAAATGTAAATTATCAATATAAGGATTATTCACTAAAATACATTTGTACCTACTGAAAGTAAGAAAATGAACCTCAGCATTTATCTGTTTTTTCAATACTCTCACAACTGGAGTTGTAAGCACTATATCGCCAATGGAAGAAAAACGAACTACTAATATTTTTAATGGTTTTTGCACTGGGGGTAAAACTAATTATTTTATTCTAATTTTGCGCCCATGAAATTTATTGATACGCACACCCATCTTTTTTTAAACCAATTTGATAAAGATATTGACTTGGTAATTAACAATGCGATTGCCAGTGGTATAAATAAAATGTTTTTACCAAACATAAGTTCAGAAACTACAAATTCCATGATGGAATTGTGCAGAAAATATCCTGAAAATTGTTTTGCAATGATGGGCTTACATCCTTGTGATGTAAAAAAAGAAAGTATTGACAAGGAGCTTTTACATGTGGAGCAGATGCTGGAAAAAAATAAATTTATTGCAGTTGGCGAAATTGGTTTGGACCTTTATTGGGACAAAACTACTTTGAATATTCAAAAAGAAGCTTTTGAAACTCAAATAAAATTGGCAAAAAAACACCAATTACCAATTGTAATTCATGTTCGG
>DASCPP010000070.1:0-2375 GCA_036012565.1 Flavobacteriales bacterium
AGCAATAG
The DNA here is from genome assembly GCA_036012565.1 of Flavobacteriales bacterium. GTDB lineage: Bacteria > Bacteroidota > Bacteroidia > Flavobacteriales > BACL11 > DUAL01. Next base: position 9 of record DASCPP010000070.1, read on the forward strand.
TAAAAATAAAATTCTTTTCATAATCTTTTTCTTAAATTTAAAAATTAATAAATATGTCCAATTTCCATATCTTATACAGAGATAATAAAAATATGTATGAGCTAGTAGGCCTTCTGACTTGGTCCTTTTTGGATTGGCCTTCCCATCAATAATAAGATAGTGGCACATGCAGTATCCAAAAAATAGAGGACTTTACAGCTTCTGGTAAAGTTGAGGATTCTCACCCCATTCCCTTTTACACTATTTTTTTTAGTGTACTAAATATCAAAAATATAAATTTAATTTTTAAAATATTGTATGGATTCTGAAATTCACCCAAATTTATTGACAACTTTTAAACAATGGTATCTAAAAGAAAAATATAGTAAAGACATTAAAAAACTAATAGACTAGCTACCTTTAAAAATAGAATTAGTAAGTATCAATACCTTATCTAGCTCTTGCTTATTTAGTCCTAAATCTTCTGTAAAATAAGTAATTAGTTTTTCGGTTGGCATATTTCCTGTAAGTTTTTCTTTAGCCATTGGGCATCCACCATATCCTTTAATTGCAGTATCAAATCTTCTACACCCATTCTTGTATGCTGCATCTACTTTCTTTTCCCATTTATCAGGAGTAGTATGAAAGTGTGCCCCTAATTCAATAGTAGGGTATTCATTTATTAATGTACTAAAAAGTGGCGCAATATTTAATGGGTCAGATACTCCAATTGTATCTGAAAGAACAACAATTCCAACTTCTAAGTTATGTAGCTTCTCAGTCAGTTCCGCAACAATATCAGGATGGTAATTTTCTCCATAAGGATTTCCAAAAGCCATGGAAATATATACCACTAATTCCTTATTGTTTTTAAAAGATAAATTCTGAATTTCTTCAACCGTATTAAGTGCTTTAGTAATGCTTTTATTCGTATTTCTTTTCTGAAACTCTTCAGAAACAGAAAGTGGAAAACCAAGATAATTAATTTGTTCGAAATTACAAGCATCAATAGCACCTCTAAAATTCGCAATAATTGATAGTAATTTACTATTTGCATGTGTCAAATCTAATCCTTCTAAGACTTCAGAAGTGTCTTTAAGTTGTGGAATAGCCTTAGGAGAAACAAAAGATCCAAAATCAATTGTATCAAAACCTACTTTTAACAACTGATTAATGTATGCAATCTTTTTATCAGTAGGAATAAACTCACTAATTCCTTGCATTGCATCTCTTGGACATTCTATTATTTTCATCTTTTCAAGATTGCCTTATTAATTCTTTTTACAAGAGCAGGGCCTTCATAAATAAAACCAGTATATACCTGCAGTAGAGCAGCTCCTGCTTCTAGTTTTTCTATTGCATCTTCTGCTGAGTGTATACCACCCACACCAATAATTGGGAAAGCTTTATTTGATTTTTCTGACAAGTATTTAATCATCTCAGTTGATCTTTCTTTAACAGGCTTACCACTTAAACCTCCATTTCCAATTGATTCTAACCTAATCTTAGTAGTTTTAAGTCCGCTTCTATCAATGGTAGTATTAGTTGCTATAACCCCATCAATATTTGTTTCTGAAACAATCAAAATGATATCATCTAATTGCTTATTTGTTAAATCAGGAGCAATTTTAAGTAAAATTGGTTTTCTTTTGTCTTTTTGAGAATTTAACTCTTGTAATCTTTTTAATAGTGATGTGAGAGGTTCTTTCTCCTGTAACTCTCTTAATCCAGGTGTGTTTGGGGAGCTAACATTAACTGCAAAATAATCTACATAAGGGAAAAGTTTTTCAAAACACATCTCATAGTCATTTACCGCCCTTTCATTTGGAGTTACTTTATTTTTTCCAATATTTCCTCCAATAATAATATTAGATTTCTTTCTTCTCAACCTAGCAACAGTAGCCTCAATACCCTCATTATTAAACCCCATGCGATTAATAATTGCATTATCTTCCTTTAATCTGAATAATCTAGGCTTAGGGTTTCCATCTTGAGGCAATGGCGTAACCGTTCCTATTTCTACAAACCCAAACCCAAAAGAAGCTAATTCATCAAATAGTTTTGCGTCTTTATCAAAACCAGCAGCTAAACCAACAGGATTATCAAATTTGATTCCGAAAACCTCTCTTTTTAACCTAGTATCTCTTAATTTAAATAATAAACGCCAGGACCACATCTTCCCAGGAATAATTGCTCCAGATTTGATTAATATAAAAGAAATATGATGAATAAATTCAGGTTTGAAAAGGAATAAAAAAAAACGAACTATTTTATACATGTAGAATTTTTATGCAAAAATAGAAAATGTAGTTAGAATTTAAGAATTTACTTCCTCAAAAGAAGCATCATCATAAAAGACTACAACTTTCTCTACTTTCTTGAATACTT
>DASCPP010000071.1:0-56594 GCA_036012565.1 Flavobacteriales bacterium
TAGTGGAAATGTTGGTGTTTAAAACATCTATAAGCATAGTATCTGAATGAAGCTGACCAATACTATCAGTAATTACTCCTGCTACAAAAGTAGATTGAGTGGGGGCGTAAAAAAGGGTGTCTCCACCACCTATCATCTGGCCAGTACTTACATCATACCAATTTACACCACCTCCTGTAAGTATATGCACTCTACCTATTTGTCCTGTAGTTCCTAAAAAACTGCCAGGTGGGGCAACCCCACCCGCTAAAACACTTTGATAGTACAATCTATTTAATTGTGTAGGATTGCCATCAATAATTACATTAGCTCCAGCAGTAGCACTATAAGAATTATAAACCTGTCCAGAGGATCCTGCTCCAGCCAGATGTCTTGCGCCAATTACACCATAATATTGCCCGGAATCAATGCTTATATTACATAACATATAATTTGATGTAGAATCGTCAATTGAAGAAAAAAGAGTTGAAAAAGAAACCCCAGTAGTTGTTGGCGGATAGGAGTTCCAAACTCCACCTAGAGAATCGCCAAATATCACAAACTGAACAGATTGATTATATCCAGGGCCTGAATTTTCAGTAGCACACATTAAGCCAGTAATAATAAATGAAGATTGAGCCTGAAAATGAAACCCTCTAGTAAGAGTTGATGTAAAATTTGAAGCATGAACTCCACATATTACAGTATCCATACCAGCACCTTGACTTCCTCCTTGTAATGATGCAATTACCTCTGCTGTATCATTTAAGCATATAGTTTGATCATTTCCAACATTAATTTGTCCATATCCAATAATTGGCAAGCAAAATAATATTATTAGTAGTTTTTTCATAATGCTAAAGTATGAAAAAAGTCAGGATGAGAGGACTTGAACTTCTCTACTTTATAAATCTCTCATAAATTGTTTTGAAATATATTTCCCTAAAATATCATACTCAATATTCACTACCATTCCTACTTCAAATGTGAGGAAATTAGTATGCTCAAAAGTATAAGGAATTAAAGCTACTGAAAAAGAAGTATCTTTGGAATTAACAACTGTCAAACTTACCCCATTTACACAAACTGAACCTTTTTCCACCGTCATATTATCGGATTCCTTGTGCTTAAAAGTAAACACATAAGAACCTTTCTCTTCTTTAATTTCAGTGCATTTTGCAGTTTGATCCACATGACCTTGTACCATATGTCCGTCCAATCTATCACCTAATTTCATGCACCTTTCCATGTTTACTTTACTTCCTACATTCAAAAGTCCAAGGTTTGATTTATCTAACGTTTCCTTAATGGCAGTTACCATATAGTTATTGCCATTAATATCAACTACTGTTAAACAAACCCCATTATGCGCCACAGATTGATCAATTTTCAACTCTTTTGTAATGTTTGATTTTAAGGTAATATTTAGATTACTCCCTTCATCTTCAACTTTAACAACCTCAGCTATTTGCTCAATTATTCCTGTAAACATTTACTGTACTTTTTTTGTATTTCCCCTTATCAAAATCACTATTCCTTTTAATTTATAGGAAGAAGTTCTATTTAATTTTAATTCATTAATAGTGCAAACATAAAAATAAACCCCTTCACTGCAATCGCCCTTTTCACCTCTTTTTCTTCCATTCCAATTTATTTTCACCTCATTAGTTTGAAAAACCTCTTGCCCCCAACGGTTAAATATTTTCATATCCACACTTTCAATATGCTTGTTTTTTATCGGCACGAAAAGGTCATTCACATTATCCTTATTTGGCGAAAAAACATTTGGCAACTTATATTCTGGGCAATTTTCAGCACAAATTTGGTTGCTAATTACACTTTCATTACCGAAAGAATCAGTTGCCGTAACTACATAACAGCCAGCAATAGAGTTCAAATTTTCATAAAAATAATAAGTGCTATCCATTGTAGCAATAAACTTTTTATCGTTCCCATTTAATAGATAAATAGTATAAATTTCTGTATCCTCCAAACAGACACTATCACTCTCAAAATAAAAATGCAGTTGGCTGTTTTTACAATCCTCTACAATAGTAATTTCAGGAGGGCAAGGAGAGGCGCTATCAATCGGAGAACTGCACAAATTATTACTTAAATTGATAAGTGGACTAATGGTTTTTGTGCCAGAATATCTGCCGATTGTTTTCACAAAATAACAATACATTTCTCCATTTTTTAGTCCCTTGTCCAAATAAAAATTATCTGTTGTTGTGGCGATAGAATCAAAGACGATAGCATTTGGATTTTTCCTAAAAACAACAAAAGCAGTATCTTCCCAAGGCGTATTACTTTCTAAATTTAGCACTATTGCATTGTCCTGTGGGCTAAGGGTAAGCCAATGGGATGTTGCTAAACTTTTTCCTACCAAACTTCCATCAAAAAGCTGAATTTTATAAAAATATTGCTTGTTGTTTGCCGAGATTCCAACATCAAAATAAGTAGTGTCATTTATACCAATTGAAGTATAAATAGAATTGAAATTCTGCCCATCTTCTGAGCGAGAAAGTTCGTAAAAGGAATTAGTAGAAAAAGTTCCATCTTTTGGTTTGCTCCAAGCCACATACATTGCATTTACCAAATCCGGATGGTTTACACTCACATTGGTAATTAGTGGACTAAAATTCAAAAGTTCTGCACATGCCTCTTCTGATATAATACTTTCTGCTCCATCTACAAATTTTGCTACAATTCGATAACAATAATTCACTCCTTCACCAAGACCTTCCCCATTATTATCATCTACAAATAAGGTGTTGTTAAGCCCGATTATTTCTCCGATTTTTGAAAATCCACTTCCATTGGGTATGCCTGTTGTGCAACTATCCAAAGCCAAATTGCTTGTCGCCTGTTTTCGGTAAACTAAGTAGGAAGTCGCATTGCTGCAAATACTTTCGTTCCAAGAAATAGCAATGGCTTTTTGTATTTGCATCACGCTATCCACTTTTACATTCTCTATTTTTGGAGCAATAATTTTTATCTCCACTGATTGCATAGTAGAAAGTGCCACAGCCGAATGGGATTGTTCCTTTACTTTCAGCACCAACCCATAAGGGCTTTTTCGTACATCTGCACAAAAGGTTGGTATGGTCAAATTAGAGGAAATACTTTGTGTGTCTACAATTTCCGAAAAAGCAAAAAGGCCTGAAGTTCCTGATAATTTAATTTTTTGAAAAGCAGTATCTACAATGGTGCTGCCAAATGGAATAGCGCTACTTCCCCAATAGTAATTTCCAAAATTATCGGTAAAAATACTATCCTCATCCCATGCTAAAATTGGGATATTTAAACTATCGCCAGCAACTACACAAAAATTATTTTGCACCTGAATTTTAGGTGGATGGTTATTAATGGTATTGGGTGCAACAGTAATTTGCATATCTCGAACTATACTTCCAACTTTCACTCCATTTCGCCACTCTTCAATCAGAATTGCAATATTATATTCGCCCACCATTGTGGGGCTATCCCATATCAGATTTCCGCTTGCATCTATGGTCAAACTATTAGAAGCGTCTGGGAATTGATAACCCACAAGATTATTTCCGTTTTCTCCTTTACAAGAAATTAAAGCATAACTTAAACTATCTCCATCAGAATCGTGTGCAGAAGGATTATGAATAAAAGGAATGCCCACCACCGCTTTATCAATTGGGGAATGGAGCAAAATAGGCGAACTATTATTTCCAATTAGCGGATTTATCATCAAAATACTTTCTAAATAAAAAGAAACATCCACCGAGTTTGGAATATTTGCAACCCCTGCATTTCTGTTAGGATCTTCCATAGCAATAATATAAGTACCTACTGCCGGAAAAGTATGCACTCCAGAATATTCGTTTTTTGAGATATTAATTCCTGCTAATGTTTCAGAAATTCTAGGGAAAGTATCTTGTGTATTATCTGAAAATATAAAGTATAATTCTGTTCTTTGCTGATGGGCAAGTGTGGTGGGGTCGGTAAAAGTTATGAGTGTTATTTCAAAAGTTAATGGCCCTATTTGTTTGTATGTTATCTCGCCAGCCCTATTGTGTGTTGCCATCATTTGCAAGGGGAAAAACAATATAAAAAACAATATATAAACTTTTTTTAGCATTAATAATCAATTTCTTGCACTTCCATTTTTTTAGGGTTACGCCTATATTCATATTTTTGGTTTCGTAATTGAGGAGTAAAACCAGCTTTTTTTATACACTGTACTATACTTTCAGATGTAAAACGGTGGGGAGCACCTGCTGCAGAAACCACATTTTCTTCCAACATGATAGACCCCATATCATTTGAGCCTCCATGCAAAGTAAGTTGAGCAGTATCCGCTCCAACGGTAAGCCATGAAGTCTGAATATTTTTAATATTCGGAAGCATAATTCTGCAAATAGCAATCATTCGGATATACTCATCAGCAGAAGTTTCATTGTTGACACCTTTTACCCTTTGCAAAAGCGTTCCATCATCCATAAATGGCCAGGGAATAAATGCCAAAAAACCATTTTCTCCTTCTGGTTTTTGGGCTTGCACTTCCCTAATTCTAACCAAATGATCAAAACGTTCTTCTAGGGTTTCAATATGTCCGAACATCATGGTGGCAGAGGTGGTTAAACCTATTTGATGAGCGACTTTCATAATATCTAACCATTCTTGTCCAGTGCATTTTCCTTTGGAAATAAGTCTTCTTACTCTATCACTCAAAATTTCTGCTCCAGCCCCTGGCATACTATCCATTCCTGCTTCTTTAAGTGCAGTAAGCACTTTAAGGTGAGTATGTCCTCCTATTTTACATATATGCGCTACTTCTGGCGGTCCAAGTGCATGCAGCCTTACATTAGGAAATAATGTTTTTAACTCCTTGAAGAGTTTAGTGTAATATTCTAATCCTAAATCTGGATGATGTCCTCCTTGCAATAACAATTGATCACCACCATATTCAATGGTTTCAGCGATTTTTGTTTTATAAGTTTCAATATCTGTAACATATACTTCTTCATGCTTAGGATGTCGAAAAAAGTTACAAAACTTACAATTTGCAGTACATGCATTTGTAGTATTCACATTCCTATCAATCTGCCATGTTACTATATTCCCAGACACTTGTATTTGCCTTAATTTATTTGCTACACCCATCAACTCTGTGGTTGGCAGATTCTCAAATAAAAACTGTCCTTCCTCTGCCGTTAAGAAGTCTTTTTTTAATGCCTTTGCTATCAATTGCTTACTCTCCATAAAAATCATTAGTTTTGCGACTTCAAAATTACACAATTTATATGAAGACGCTAATCAAAAAGAAAACAACAATCTCTGATAAAGATAACTTAATTCTGATATGTGATAAAAAAAGCAATTTAAAAAGCTTTGATTTCAGCAAATCAGAACTTGGTTTTATCGAAAAACAGCAGAAAGAAAAGAAGGAAATTATTGCAATAAATCAGTACAGTAGAATAATTTTTGTTGTAAACCCAAAAAAAGAGAAAGATACCAAGCAACACCAAGAAAATTGCAGAATGCTTGGCGACCAATTACAAGGAAATTTAAAAGATAAAAAGTCCGTACTTATTGTGGATATAAAAGGAAATCAGAGGGAAGTTTTGGTAATAACTGAGGGAATGGCATTAGCCAATTATACTTTTACAACATACAAAACAGAGGCAACCCTAAATAAATTAGAAACGATTTATTTATGTAAAAATGCAAATAAAAAAGATATTAATGAATTGCAAAACATTATTGATTCCGTTTATTTAACAAGGGATTTAGTAAATGAACCTTTTTCTCATTTAACAGCAAAAGATTTAGCAGAGTCGGCAAAAAAAGCTGGAAAAAATAGTGGGTTTAAAACAACTATTTTAAATAAAAAGAAAATAGAATCTTTGAAAATGGGAGGGCTTTTGGCGGTAAATAAAGGAAGTATTGATGATCCCACTTTCTCCATTATGGAGTGGAAACCAAAAAAGGCTACAAACAAAAAACCTATTGTTTTGGTAGGAAAAGGAATTGTGTATGATACGGGAGGTTTGAGCTTAAAACCAACTGCCAATTCTATGGATATGATGAAAGTAGATATGGGTGGAGCTGGGACTGTAATTGGGGCAATGCATGCCATTGCTGCTAATAAAATCCCTGTTCATGTAATTGCATTAGTTCCGGCAACTGACAATCGTCCATCTGGGAATGCCTATGCCCCTGGGGATGTCATTTACATGCATGATGGCACATCAGTTGAGGTATTAAATACAGATGCAGAAGGAAGATTAGTTTTGGCGGACGCCCTGAGTTTTGCAAAAAAATACAAGCCAGAATTGGTAATTGATTTAGCAACCTTAACAGGTGCGGCTGCTGCTGCAATTGGTCATTTTGGAATTGTAAGTATGCATGAAGGGGCTGAGAAGGAACATGCTACTTTGAAAAAAATTGGGGAAGAAACCCATGAACGCTTGGCTGAAATGCCTTTTTGGTCCGATTATGATGAATTGATAAAATCGGATGTTGCCGATATTAAAAATTTAGGAGGGCCTTTTGGCGGAGCAATTACTGCTGGTAAGTTTTTGGCTCATTTTGCCGATTACCCTTGGATACATCTGGATATTGCAGGGTCAACTTTTGTGAAAGCAAAATATGGGTATAGAGGAAAAGGTGCCACAGGAATGGGTGTAAGATTGTTATATCATTTCATAAAAAACAGAGTGTAATGGCAAGAATTAAAGTTGGTATTTCTGTTGGAGATTTGAATGGAATTGGGATGGAAGTTATCATCAAAACTTTTTTAGATAATAGGGTGATGGAACTCTATACTCCTATTATTTTTGGTGGGGCGAAAACATCTTCCTATCACCGAAAAGCATTAGAAATAAAAGATTTTAGCTTTAACATCATAAACAAGATAAAAGATATAAATATTAAAAGAGCAAATCTGCTAAATTGTTGGAATGAAGAAGTTGAAATCAAATTTGGGGAGCCCTCAGAAACTGCTGGGAAGTATGCTTTTAAGTCCTTAGAGAAAGTAACAGATGCTCTAAAAAATAAGGAGGTGAATGTTTTGGTAACGGCTCCTATTAGTAAAACAAATATTCAGAAAACCCAAAGTGCATTTATTGGGCATACCGAATATTTAGGGCAACAATTTGATGGAAACCCTTTAATGATAATGCTATCTGATGTGATGCGAATCGCATTTGTTACAGGACATATTCCACTTTCAGAAGTAGCCAATTCTTTATCAGAAAAAAAGATATTATCTAAAATAGAGCAGTTGTCAAAAACCTTAATTCAAGATTTTGGCATTTCAAAACCAAAGATTGCAGTAATTGGATTAAACCCTCATGCTGGGGAAGACGGCATGCTAGGAACAGAAGAAAAAGAAATTATTTTGCCAGCTATCAAAAAGGCAAAACAGAAAGATATTTTGGCTTTTGGGCCGTATTCTGCTGATAGTTTTTTCACCAAAGAAATTTTACAAAATTTTGATGGCGTCTTGACCATGTATCACGATCAAGGGCTAATACCATTTAAAACCCTTTCTTTTTCAGAAGGGGTGAATTATACTGCCGGACTTTCCATTGTAAGAACTTCTCCCGTTCATGGAACGGCTTACGATATTGCTGGTAAAAATTGTGCAAATGAAAAATCGTTCAGAAATGCGGTGTATATGGCATGCGAGATTTACAGAAAAAGAGAAGAATATAAAGCGCTTACATCTAATCCGCTTTTGAAGTTAAGCCCCAAATAAAAACAGGAGCTTTAAACTTTAATAAAAAAAAGACTATCTTTGCTACCCTTTTAAAAACAAGAAAATGCCTAAACATTGGATAAGAATAGCGGGGCTAAAAGAAGGGGAGCATTGGCAAGAGTTTGAAATAAAGGATAAGTTCTTTCAGGCATATGAGTACTCGGATGTAAAAACAGGAAATTTTATCGTAAACACCCTAGTTGTAATAAGGGGTTTAGACAGAAAACTAACGATAAATATTGAGGGTATTATTACAAATTTGTTGTGTGATAATTGCGCCAGAAAATTAGAATGGCCAATTTCAATAATTTCAAATTTTGTAATTAAAGAGAGCGAGAAGGAGATGGAAAGCACAGATGAAGTGATTTATGTATTGACAAATCAGCATCAACTTATTATCAACCAATTAATTTTTGAGATGATAAACCTTGCTATTCCAAGCAAAAGAGCACACAACAAGAGTGAGGAAGGAGAATGTGATAAAGAAATGCTTGAATTGATGGAAAAATATGCTACAAATAAAAAGCAAGAGATTGACCCTAGATGGGAAATATTAAATAAATTAAAAGTAAAAACAAAATAAAATGGCACATCCAAAGAGGAAAATATCAAAGCAAAGAAGAGATAAAAGAAGAACACACTATAAAGCTTCTGCTTCCACAATGTATAGTTGTCCTAATTGCGCAACTCCGGTATTATACCATAGAGTTTGTGAAGAATGTGGGCATTATAGAGGTAAGCAAGCTATTACCCAACAAGCAACAGTATAAAATCCAATAATTTTGTAGTTTTAGCCCCTTTATGATAAAACTACAATATTTCCAATAATGAGGATTGGAGTCGATATAATGGGGGGAGATTATGCTCCCAAAAAAACCATTCACGGAGCAATTCTTGCTCTAAAGGAACTCCCTGTTGATACAGAAATTGCTTTGTTTGGTAGAGAAGTCGAGATTCTTTCTGAACTAAAAAAGCATCAACTAAGTGTCGATAAATTTACAATTGTAGACTGCTCTGATATTATTGAAATGGGAGAACACCCCACAAAAGCATTTAAAACCAAACCAGATTCTTCTATCTCTAAAGGATTTGCATACTTAGCAAAAGGAGAAATAGATGGCTTTGCGTCTGCCGGAAATACTGGCGCTATGTTTGTTGGTAGTTTTTATTCTGTAAAAGCAATTACGGGTATTTTAAGGCCTGCTATCTCAACTCTTATTCCTAGGGAAGATGGTGGCGTAACGGTTCTTTTAGATGTTGGAGCAAATGCAGATTGCAAACCAGATGTATTGTATCAGTTTGGTATTTTGGGCTCATTGTTTTCCAAGTATGTTTGTGAGATAAAAAACCCAAAAGTGGGGTTACTAAATTTGGGAGAGGAAAAAACAAAAGGAAACCTACTTACCAAAGCCACTTATCAGATGATGGAAAATAATTCTGATTTCAATTTTACAGGAAATATAGAAGGAAGAGATATATTTGATTCCCAAACAGATGTGATTGTTTGTGACGGTTTTACGGGGAATATTGTGCTTAAAGAAGCAGAGGCTTTTTACAATTTAATTACTAAAAGAGGAATAGAAGACGATTATTTCAAGCGATTCAATTACGAAAATTATGGAGGAACACCTATTTTAGGATTAAATAAATCCGTTATTATTGGGCATGGAATTTCAAACGAGATTGCGATAAAAAATATGATTATTTTAACCAAAGATGTAGTGGAAGCAAACCTTATTGATAAAGTAAAAGAAACATTAAGCTAATGACAAAAAAAAGAGCAGCCATAACAGGAGTCCAGGGCTATGTTCCTGATTATATTTTAACTAATAAGGAGTTGGAAACCATGGTGGACACCAATGATAAATGGATTGTAAGCAGAACAGGAGTGAAGGAAAGAAGGATTTTAAAAGGAGAAGGAAAAGGATCATCTGATTTGGGAGCAGGGGCTATAAAAGGACTTTTAGCAAAACTAAATATTGCTGCTGAGGATGTAGATTTAATTATTTGTGCAACTGCAACCCCTGACATGATTTTTCCATCAACTGCTTGTATAATTGCCGATAAAGTAGGAGCAAAAAATGCTTTTGCTTACGATTTGATGGCAGCTTGTTCGGGGTTTTTATATGCGCTTTCCACCGCATCCAAATTTATTGAAACTGGCACTTACAAAAAAGTAATTGTTGTGGGAGCTGATAAAATGTCATCTATTGTTGATTATACCGACAGGGCAACCTGTATTATTTTCGGAGATGGTGCAGGTGCAGTAATGTTGGAACCATCAGAAGATGGCTTAGGAATACAAGATGCCATTTTAAGAAGTGATGGTTCAGGAAGGGAGTTTCTACACATGAAAGCAGGAGGATCGGCAAAACCATCTACTCATGAAACAGTTGATGCTCGTGAGCATTTTATTTTCCAGGATGGGAAGCCAGTTTTTAAAGCTGCAGTAAAATCTATGGCAGATGTGTCGGAGGAGATAATGAAGAAAAACAATTTATCGGCAGATGATGTAGCTTGGCTTGTTCCTCATCAGGCGAACAAAAGAATTATTGATGCAACAGCCAGAAGAATGGGCGTTGGGGATGATAAGGTAATGCTCAATATCCAAAAATATGGCAATACAACTAATGGGACTATTCCTTTATGCCTTTGGGAATGGGAAAATCAGCTAAATAAAGGGGACAATATTATTTTAGCTGCTTTTGGAGGAGGATTTACTTGGGGTTCTATGTATCTGAAATGGGCATACGATTCAAATAAATAATTACTTTTGTATTTTAAATAGAGAAAAAATGAAAAAAATGACTTTAGAAGACATTCAAGAATTAATAAAGTTTGTTGCAAAATCAGGAGCTACAGAAGTAGATTTGGAATTTGAAGGCGTAAAAATTTCAATCAAATCTCCTGCAAAGAAAAGAAGAGGAGAAAAAGAGGAGCCCATTACAGTTATTCAACAAGCTCCGGTTCAAGCAGTAGTAACTACTCCTGCTCCTGTTGCATCCGAACCTGAAAACATAGTAGCCAAAACACAGGAAGACGATTCTAATTATGTAACTATAAAAGCTTCTATGATTGGCACTTTTTACAGAAGTCCCGAACCAGATAAAGATGCTTTTGTAAATGTAGGGGATGAAATAAAAGAGGGGGATGCAATTTGCATTATTGAAGCCATGAAACTTTTTAATGAAATAGAGTCAGAAATATCTGGCAAAATTGTAAAAGTTTTAGTGGATGACAATACGCCTGTTGAGTTCGATCAGCCACTTTTCTTGGTTGATCCTTCCTAAATTTCCTCTAATAAATTCTAAAATAAAATGTTTAAAAAGATATTAATTGCCAATAGAGGCGAGATTGCATTGAGGGTTATCAGAACCTGTAAGGAAATGGGTATAAAAACGGTTGTGGTTTACTCCAAAGCGGATGCCGATAGTTTGCATGTTCGTTTTGCGGATGAGGCAGTTTGTGTTGGGCCTGCCCCAAGTGCAGAATCCTATTTAAAGATTCCAAATATTATTGCCGCTGCAGAAATCACTAATGCAGATGCCATCCATCCTGGTTATGGTTTTTTGGCTGAGAATGCTAATTTTTCCAAAATTTGTGCTGAAAATGGCATCAAATTTATTGGAGCATCTCCACGTATGATTAAAAACATGGGAGATAAAGCGTCTGCCAAAGAGACCATGAAAAAAGCAGGAGTTCCTACAATCCCTGGATCAAAAGGACTTATTAAAAATTTCGAAAGCTGTAAAAAATTAGCAAAAGAAATCACTTATCCAGTAATGCTAAAAGCAACCGCAGGTGGTGGTGGAAAAGGAATGCGATTGGTTTGGGAAGAAGAAAATTTACTTGATGCCTGGAATAGTGCAAGGCAAGAGTCGAAAGCTGCTTTTGGGAATGATGGCATGTACATGGAAAAATTCATTGAAGACCCAAGGCATATTGAAATTCAAATAATTGGTGATAGCACAGGAAAAGCATGTCATCTTTCGGAAAGAGATTGTTCTATTCAAAGAAGACATCAAAAATTAATGGAAGAAACCCCATCTCCTTTTATGACTAAAAAATTGAGAAAAGAAATGGGAGAAGCTGCTATAAAAGCGGCTGAGGCAGTAAAATATGAAGGGGTAGGAACAGTAGAATTTTTAGTAGATAAGCACAGAAATTTTTACTTTATGGAAATGAATACGCGTATTCAAGTGGAGCATCCCATTACAGAAGAGGTAATCAATTACGATTTGGTACGCGAGCAAATAAAGGTGGCTGTTGGCATTCCTATTTCAGGGAAAAATTACGAACCTCAACTTCATGCTATTGAATGCAGAATAAATGCAGAAGACCCTTATAATGATTTCCGACCAAGCCCTGGAAGAGTAACTAATTTTCATACTTCTGGGGGGCACGGCATACGAATAGACACCCATGTATATGCTAATTATACAATACCATCTTATTACGATTCCATGATTGTAAAACTGATTGCTGTTGCCCAAACAAGGGAAGAAGCCATTGCAAAAATGGAGAGGGCTTTGGAAGAATTTATTATTGAAGGGGTAAAAACAACCATTCCATTTCATCAAGCACTGATGAAAGATGAGAATTTCCGAGCAGGAAAGTATACCACTAAATTTATGGAAGATTTTGAGTTGTAGTTAAATCGCTTGTGGCACTTTTCCCCTTACTGTTAGTTTTTCTACTGCCGATACAATGGCCTGTTTATCATAACCACACTCATTTCTTAATTCTTCTTGTGTGCCATGGTTTATAAATTCATCCGGTATGCCCAATCGAACGATTTCTGCATTGTAGTTGTTATCGGCCATAAATTCCAATACTGTTGATCCAAAACCACCTTGCAAGCAAGCATCTTCCACGGTAATTACTTTATCAAATTTTTGGAAAATAGTATGTAGTAAGCTCTCATCCAATGGTTTTACAAAACGCATATCATAATGGGCAATACTTAGCCCCATTTTTTTGAAATCTTCTACTGCATTTATTGCAAAATTTCCAACATGTCCAATGCTAAGAATTGCTATTTCAGTTCCTTCATTTACCATTTGTCCTTTTCCAATTTCTAATTCTTTAAATGGGGTTTGCCAATTTTCCATAACACCATTTCCTCTTGGATACCTGATAGAAAAAGGACCTTTATTTGGCAGTTGTGCAGTGTACATCATATTGCGTAATTCCTGTTCATTCATTGGGGCAGCAACCACCATATTTGGAATACATCTAAGGTAGGCGATATCGTAAGCACCATGATGGGTAGCGCCATCTTCCCCCACCAAACCACCTCTATCCAGGCAGAAAACAACATTCAAATTCTGCAATGCTACATCATGTATAAGTTGGTCATAAGCCCTTTGCATAAAAGAGGAATAAATATTACAAAAAGGAATCAGTCCTTGGGTAGCCAATCCTGCTGAAAAAGTAACTGCATGCTGCTCCGCTATTCCTACATCAAAAGTTCTTTCAGGCATCTGCTTCATCATTAAATTCAAAGAACTTCCCGATAACATGGCAGGGGTAACCCCTACAATTTTATCATTTTCTTTTGCCAGTTCTATGATGCTTTTACCAAAAACATCCTGATACTTTATAGGGGCATCTTTTTTTATCTTTTGTTTTATTATTTTCCCTGTTTCTTTTTGAAATATTCCAGGCGCATGCCACTGGGTTGCACAGCCCTCTTCTGCCGGATTATATCCCTTCCCTTTTTTTGTTAGACAATGTAAAATTTTAGGACCGGGGATATCTTTTAAATCTTTTAAAACACTGGTTAAATGCTTTACATCATGCCCATCAATGGGGCCGAAATACCTGAAATTTAAGGATTCAAAATAATTACTTGTTCCTAGCAAAGTGGTTTTTACTGCTCCATCTACTTTTTGTGCTATCTTTTGTGCATTTGGCCCAAACTTACTGATTTTTCCTAAAATCTGCCAAATTTTATTTTTTGCCCTATTGTAAGTTGGTGAAGTAGAAATATCAGTCAAATATTCTTTTAGAGCCCCTACTGCCGGATCAATTGACCTGCAATTATCATTAAGGATAACCAATAAATTAGAGTGTTCTGCCCCAGCATTATTTAAAGCCTCAAAAGCGATTCCTGCTGTCATGGAGCCATCACCAATTACCGCAATATGTTGTTTTTTATCATCCCCTTTTTGCTTGGATGCAAGTGCCATTCCTAGTGCAGCCGAAATGGAAGTAGAAGAATGTCCAGTTCCAAAAGTATCATACTCACTTTCACTCCTTTTTGGGAAACCACTAATGCCCTTATAAATTCTATTGGTATGAAAAATATCTTTTCTGCCAGTAAGTATTTTATGTCCATAAGCCTGATGCCCAACATCCCAAACCAATTGGTCCTCAGGTGTATTAAAAATATAATGTAGAGCAATGCTAAGTTCCACCACCCCCAAACTAGCGCCCAAATGCCCTCCTTTTTCTGAAACAATATCAATAATAAATTGTCTTAACTGCTCGCTTAATTCAGGCAACTGATTTTTTTTCAATTTCCGTAAATCGGCAGGGCAATTAATTTTGCTAAGTAATGGTCCTTGTACGTACGGGGTCATTTTTAAAATAATAAAGGTTGTTTCTTTGCAAAGATAGGAAATCTTCACAAATATGGAGAATCTAAATTCTTAGCTTAGAATAAAAAATATTATTCTTTTGCTGATGTTATTCTTTTGAAAAGTCCAATTTATTAACTTTGCGGCAAAAGAAATTTAATAAATGCAAAGGATTAAAATAAAAGACTTGCTAAAAGAGAAAAAAATTACAGAAGGCGTTCTTATAAAAGGATGGGTTCGTTCGTGCAGGGGAAGCAAAAATGTTTCTTTCATTGCGCTTAATGATGGTTCCACAATTAATAACATTCAAATTGTAGCAGAGGCAATTCATTTTAAGGAAAAGCTATTAAAGCAAATTACAACAGGGGCTTGTATTGAAGTTGTCGGTATAGTGGTGGAAAGTAAAGGCAGTGGACAAAAAATTGAGATTGGAGCAAAGAAAATTACCATTTTAGGACATGCGGATGCGAATGATTATCCACTTCAACCAAAAATACATTCCTTAGAATTTTTAAGAGAAAAGGCGCATTTGCGTTTCAGAACAAATACCTTTTCTGCTGTTTTTAGGTTAAGACATGCACTTACTTTTGCTGTGCATCAATTTTTTAACGATAAAGGGTTTTTTAATTTACACTCGCCAATTATAACAGGAGCTGATGCGGAAGGTGCTGGTGAAATGTTTCAAGTCACGAATTTTGATTTAAAGAATCTCCCAAAAAATGATAATGGAGAAATTGACTATAATAAAGATTTTTTTGGTAGCAAAACCAACCTTACTGTTTCAGGGCAGCTAGAAGCGGAATTGGCAGCAATGGGCCTAGGGCAAGTGTATACATTCGGCCCTACTTTTAGGGCAGAAAACTCAAATACTTCTCGTCATCTTTCAGAATTTTGGATGATAGAGCCGGAAGTTGCTTTTGCAGATTTAGAAGCAAATATGGACTTGGCTGAGGAATTTTTGAAATATTGTATTCAGTATTGCATTACAAATTGCGCAGATGATTTGAGGTTTTTGGATAACAGACTTTCAGAAGAGGAAAAGAATTTGAAAAAAGAAGAACGCTCGGAAATGGGGCTTTTAGAGAGGTTACAATTTGTAATTGAAAACGATTTTGAACGATTAACTTATAGAGAGGCTATTGATATTTTAAGAAATTCAAAACCAAACAAAAAGAAAAAATTCAAATATATTATTGAAGGATTTGGTTCTGATTTGCAATCCGAGCACGAAAGGTATTTGGTAGAAAAGAAATTCAAAAAACCGGTGATTATTTCCGATTATCCCAGAGGAATTAAAGCTTTTTATATGAAGCAAAATGAAGATGGAGAAACCGTAAGAGCAATGGATATTTTGTTTCCACTAATCGGTGAAATTGTTGGTGGTTCGCAAAGAGAGGAAAATCTAGAACTTCTGAAAAAAAGAATGGATGAAATGGATGTGGATAAGCAGGAACTTTGGTGGTATTTGGAAAGTCGGAAATTTGGGACTTGTGTTCATTCTGGTTTTGGATTAGGATTTGAGAGATTAATCATGTTTGTAACAGGAATGAAAAACATAAGAGATGTAATTCCATTTCCAAGAACTCCACAGAATGCCGAATTTTAATAAATGAACAAGCAAAGATTACAGCAAAATCAGCTATTAAAACTATCGCCTAAACAAATACAATTTTTGGGTTTGTTACAAACTTCTTTAACATCCTTAGAAAGCAGAATTGAAGAAGAGTTAGAAAAAAATCCTGCTTTGGAAGAGAAAATAGTGGATGAAGAGGAACCTGATTCTCTGACGGAATACCAATATTACAAAAGAAATAATCCTGATTATTCTCCGCCGCCAATTCCTGATAAAGAGGAGAGTTTATATGAAGCACTTTTAAAGCAGCTTTTATTGCTAAACTTAGAGGGGCAAGAATATGATTTAGCACAGTATCTTATTGGCTGTTTGGATAATAATGGTTTTTTAACAAGGGATTTATATATAATAGAAAATGATCTATTGCTCAACCAGGATATTGAGGTAAGCGAGAAGGAATTGGAAAGGATTTTGCAAAAAATACAAACACTTGAACCCTTTGGAGTAGGAGCAAAAAGTATGCAAGAGTGCCTTGTTTTGCAGCTAAAAGCAAAAGAGAAAACCAAAAGCATTCAGTTAGCAATTGATGTGCTACAAAATTATTATGATTCCTTTAGTAAAAAGAATTTTGATGCCATTTTTAGTAAGTCAGAGATCAATAAATCCCAACTAAAACAAGTGTATCTAGAGGTTGAAAAACTAAATCCTAACCCGGGAAGTGTATTTAGTAATTCCACTGAAATGACTAATTATATTTTGCCTGATTTCAGCATCAATTATATAGATGGAAAATTAAATTTGAAATTGAACAAAAGCAACAACCGACAAGTTTTTGTAAATAAAAGCTATGAAAAAATGCTTACCGAAACAAAGGATAAACAGGTAAAAGATTTTATAAAACAAAAGATTGAATCAGCCATATGGTTTGCTGATGCCATCAAGCAAAGAGAAAATACTTTACACAATGTGATGTCTGCTATCATTAATTTTCAGCATGATTATTTTATTAGTGGTGATGAAAAAGATTTGAAACCAATGAAATTGATGGATATTGCACAAATAGTAAGTATGGATATTTCTACCATTTCCAGAGTTAGTAATAGCAAATATGTAGAAACTTCATTTGGCACTTTTCTTTTGAAAGAACTTTTCTCAGAGGCATACCACAAAGAAGATGGAACGGTAATTTCTACTAAAGAAATAAAAGAAAAATTGAAAGAGATATTAGAATCGGAAGATAAAAAACAGCCCTTAAATGACGAGAAATTAGCTGAACTTTTAGGCAAACAGGAATATCATATTGCTAGAAGAACAGTAGCGAAATACAGAGAACAACTCCATATTCCTGTTGCTAGATTAAGAAGAACTTTATAATGAAACTTTCAAAACTGATTTCTTTTGCTTTCCATCCAATTTTAATGCCAACTTATGCGCTATTGCTTCTTTTTCAGTGTATCCCTTTGTTTTCTCAGTTTATGGATATTGAACAAAAAAAACAAATCTTAAAACACACTTGTATATTTACTTTTTTCCTTCCAATTTTAAGTGTTTATATTCTAAAAAAACTCAGAGTAGTTTCCTCTTATTATATGGAAAATCAAGAGGAAAGAAGAGGGCCTTTACTATTTGCATTGGGATGGTATTATTTGCTTTTCCTGTTTTTAGAGACACTACATATTCACTTTGTGGTTGTAAATCTTTTAATTGGCGCTATGCTTATTTTAGTCATTTCTGCTATTGTTTCTAGCTTTTGGAAGATTAGCTTGCACATGATTGGTATTGGAGGTATATTAGGGGCTTTTTTAGCTATTCATTCTCTTTTTGGAGGTAATATTTATTTAATAATTGCACTTATTTTTTGTGCAGGATGTGTGGGATTTGCAAGGGTTAATGAAAATGCACATAACCTTAAACAAGTTTATTTGGGATTTTTATTAGGAGGATTTATCGAATTCTTTATATTGTACTTTTAGTACGTTTTTATAGAAATTGTTTATAATTGCAAAAAAATAATATATGGAAATATATTCTCTTCCTACTCAAGGCATGGGAAAGCCAAAGATATCAAGGAAAAGACATATTGCAAAAACAATTACTTGGCGGATTGTTGGTTCTATAGACACATTTATTCTTGCTACTTTTTTTTCTGGTTCACCTGAAACTGGTGGCTGGATTGCTTTTACGGAAGTTATCACCAAAACAATTTTGTATTATTTCCATGAAAGAACTTGGTATTCATACAATTGGAAAACACGAAATAGAAAAAGACATTTTTCAAAAACTATTTCCTGGCGCTTTATTGGAACCTTAGACACTCTTTTACTCTCATGGATTTTTACTGGAAGTCCAATTACGGGTCTTAAAATAATTTCAGGGGAATTGATTACTAAAATGCTTTTATATTATTTTCACGAAAGGGCTTGGTACACATCTAATTGGGGGGTGATTAAAGCAGAAAATCAACCCTCTTCTTTATAGAAATAATGGATGTTTAAATCTTTATTTTCTTGCCTTTCTCTCTCTAATTCTTCCTCAATTTCCCATTGGTATTTTTTTGGTTGAGGACCTTCTTTTCTGTAAAAAACAGCCATTAAAAGTCCAGCTAGCAGACCTGCTAAATGTCCCTCCCATGACACGCTATCATAAATGGGCAATACACCCCAAATCATGGAGCCATACAGAAAAATCACTAAAAGAGATGCGGCAGATAATTTGGTTTGGCTTTTGATTAATCCACTAAAAAAAATAAAACTTGCTAAAGCATAAACCACTCCGCTTGCACCAATATGAAAGTTAGGACGACCAATTGCCCAAAGCCAAATTCCTGAAATAAAAAAAAGCCATAAAAAAATTTGTAATCCTAATTTTTTATAAAAATAGAAGAGCATACCTCCAAGTATAACAAGGGGGTAAGTATTATTTAAAAGATGACTAAAATCCTGATGAATAAAGGGAGAAAAAAGGATTCCTTGTAATCCGGAAATAGACCGTGGGAGAACGCCATGTGCATAAAAAGTAATGCCAAAATACAACTCAATCAATTTTACTATCCACATTAGCGTAACAAATAGTAGAGGAATTTTAAGCACATTAAAAAGCCATTTGTTTTTCATAAATTATTCTGATAAAAAAAGATAAAAATACATAATCGTTTAAAAAAAACACTCAGAAATGCTAAGATTAATCTAAAAGAGTATTTTTACCTTAATATGAGTAATCCAAAAAAATTATTTTTATTAGATGCCTTTGCTCTTATTTATAGAGCCTATTTTGCATTTATAAAAAATCCAAGAATCAACTCAAAAGGATTAAATACATCTGCCATTTTTGGTTTTACAAATACACTTATTGAAGTGATAAACAAGCAGAATCCTACTCATCTGGCAGTGGTTTTCGATACAAAAAAGCCAACCCAAAGACACATAGATTTTCCAGCATACAAAGCTCACCGTGAAGCAATGCCAGAAGGAATAAGTGAAGCATTGCCTTATATTGATAAATTATTGGAAGCCATGAATATTCCAAAATTGTATAGAGATGGATTTGAAGCAGATGATGTAATTGGCACCTTAGCAAAAAAGGCAGAACAAGAAGGGTTTCAAGTGTATATGATGACCTCCGATAAGGATTTTGCACAATTAGTTTCTGAAAATATTTTTATGTATCGGCCAGGAAATAAGTGGCAGCCAACAACAGTTTTGGGCATACCAGAAGTTTTGGAGAAATTTGAAATTCAAAAGGTAGATCAGGTAATTGATTTTTTGGGAATGATGGGCGATACTTCCGATAACATTCCAGGGATTCCTGGAGTTGGGAAAAAAACAGCTCAGAAATTTATAGCAGAATTCGGAAGTATGGAAGACTTATTTGAAAACACGCATAAACTAAAAGGGAAGATGAAAGAAAAGGTAGAGTCGGCCAAAGAAATTGGCTTACAGTCCAAACAATTAGTCACTATAATTACGGATGTACCTATTGATTTTTATGAGCAAGATTTAAGAGTGGAGAAAAAAGATGAAGATGCTATAAAATCCCTTTTTGATGAGTTGGAATTCCGTGCATTATTGCCAAGAGTTTTGGCTTCTAAATCGAATAATCAAGAAAAAGAAGTGACATCAAAAGAAGAAGAAAAAACTGAAATAAAAAAAAGTGGACAAATGAACCTTTTTACAACTGTTGAAAGCGAAATAAAAAAGTCAAAATCAATTCCAAACAATTATAAAACAATTACAAATTTTGAAAAAGCAAAAGAACTTGTTACTTCTTTTAGGAAGAATGAAAAATTTGCCATTCAACTTTGTTGCAGCTCTACTGATTTTTTAGACGCAAAAGTTTTAGGAATATCCCTCTGCTGTGAAAAAGAAAATGCAAAGTTTATCTTTATTTCTGAAAACGAATTAATCTCACTACTTCAAACTTTATTGCAAAAGGAGCAAATAATGCTCATTGGAAATAATTTAAAGTCTCAAATTAAAGTACTTACTCAAAACAATATCAATGTAAAAGCTAAACTTTTTGATGTTGGAATTGCGCACTATTTGTTACATCCTGATATGAGGCATGATTTAAGCATCCTTACTGAAAATTATTTGCATTACAGTATTGGTAATTTAGAGGATTTAAGAAGAAGGGGTAAGTTAAGGGAAAAAATAGCAAATTTAGATAAAGAAGATTTGTCCAATTTTTCCAATCAGCAAGTAGATGCCATTTGGCAATTATATCATATATTCAGCAAACAATTGGAGGAAATAAAAATCAGTAAATTGTTTACTGAAATTGAAATGCCTCTTTTAAAAGTGTTGGTGAAAATGGAAATGCAAGGATTCCGAATTGACGCCAAGATGTTGTCGGATTACGCAATCACCTTGTTAAATGAAATAGAAAAAATCAGCAAGGAAATAATAAAATTATCTGGAGAAGAATTTAATATTGCCTCCCCAAAGCAATTAGGGGAAGTTTTGTTTGAAAAAATGAAGCTTGTAGAAAAAGCTAAAAAAACAAGATCAGGGCAGTATTCTACATCTGAAGAAACGCTCTTAAAATTAAAAGACAAGCATCCAATCATTGAGCAAATTCTGGAATATAGAGAAATCAAAAAACTGCTCTCCACTTACATTATAGTATTGCCAGAATTAATTAATCATAATACAAAAAGGATACACACTACTTTTAATCAATCGGTAGCAGCTACTGGAAGATTGAGTTCGATTAATCCTAACTTGCAAAACATACCAATAAGAACTGTAAGAGGTAGAAAAACAAGAGAGGCCTTTGTGCCAAGAGATGATAATTTCACTCTATTATCTGCAGATTATTCACAAATTGAACTTAGAATTATGGCTTCAATGAGTAAAGATGAAGGAATGCTAAAAGCCTTTAATGATGGAGTGGATATTCATGCAGCAACTGCTGCAAAGGTATATAAAGTGTCTATTTTAGAGGTAGACAGAAGTATGCGATCGAATGCGAAATCGGTTAATTTTGGCATTATTTATGGCATTTCTGCATTTGGACTCTCACAAAATATTGGAGTAAGCAGAACAGAGGCCAAGCAAATAATTGATGGGTATTTTAAGGAATTTCC
This sequence comes from Flavobacteriales bacterium, assembly GCA_036012565.1. Lineage (GTDB taxonomy): Bacteria > Bacteroidota > Bacteroidia > Flavobacteriales > BACL11 > DUAL01. The sequence goes on from DASCPP010000071.1 coordinate 21,456, forward strand.
AAAAATAAAGGAGTATATGGACTTTTCCATTGAAAAGGCAAGAGAGAATGAATTTGTGGCAACCATACTAGGTAGAAGGAGATATTTAAAGGAGATTAATTCTAGAAATGGTATGCTCAGAGCAATGGCTGAACGAAATGCAATAAATGCACCAATTCAAGGATCAGCAGCTGATATTATCAAAAAAGCAATGATTGATGTCCAATCAGAAATAGAAAAACAAAACTTAAAATCGAAAATGCTACTACAAGTGCATGACGAACTAGTTTTTGATATGCATAAAGATGAAGAAAATCTGCTTAAAGATTTGGTAAAACGAAATATGGAAAATGCGGTAGAATTAGATGTTCCTATTATTGTCGATTTAGGAATTGGCAATAATTGGTTAGAAGCGCACTAAAAAAGAAATCTATTTCTTATTCTGAATAAATAGAGAATACATTGCTACTAGTGCAATAACACCAATAAAAGAACCCCCTGCATCTTGGATATTTCCAACAGGATCCCATCCTAAAATTTTATCATCAATTAAAAGCTGTACAACAATACCTAAACAAAGAAAATAAAGAGAAAGTGTAATTGCCTTTTTTAGTATGTCTAAAATTTGCTTAAAAAGCTTTTCCATAATTCGTGGCTTTAAATATTTTCCAAACTTAAACTATAATTATGAGTTAACAAAATTTGTTGTTAAAATAAAATAGCCCTACAATTGTAGGGCTATTTTATTTAGTTAACTAAAAATCTACCCACGTAATAGTCCAAATAGAACGCAAATTCCAACAAGTCCTGCAAAACCAGAACCTCCTAGACTATTAAGTATATTCATCACATTGTCAATAACAGTGATTCCAAACATTGCGCCTCCTCCAAAAAGGATTTCAACTGCAACGCCAAGACCCAACACAGTCATAATAAGACCAGTCAACCCTTTAAAAAAACCATTAAAGTACTTAAATACATTGTCCATAATTAAAAATTTTTTGGTTAATACTACCCCAAACATAAAGGATATATCGTTTGTTGAGCTGTTTTTGTGAGATTTTTCTATTATTTGCTCTTTTTCGTCCTTTATTAATATTACTAAAAGAAATAGACATTTAAAAACTTAAAAATCAGATAGATAGAGATAATAAAGATAAAAATAAAGATAAAAATTACATCCCCTTTTTAACATTTTATTGTTAAAAATAGCGAGATGGTGTAAATAACTGATAATTAGAAAGATAAAGATAAATTCACTCTGAAATTATCACTTTTTTAGATGCACTTATTCAAAATCCCTCAAATTTAGAATAATTTCATTCAAATCCTCATTTTTTACTATTATTTGGAATATTTTGAGTGCAACAAAATCAACCGAAAAAAGCTCATTTTTGTTGTAGTAATCTATAAATTGTTGTTTTATAGGAAAGAAATTTGCATCAGATCTCCGAATTTCTTCTTGCATATTGGTATTTACTACTCCTGGATGAATAGAAAATATTTTTAGATTCTCATGTTTTTCTTTGTGAATTACCTCTGTAAGCATATCCAGACCAGACTTTGTTGCACAATAGGTACTCCATGAAGCAATTGCTTTATTTGCAGCACCAGAACTAATATTGATAAGTAGTTTATTATTAGCATAGTTGTTAATGAATTTTCTACTTAAAAGAGTTGGACTAATGATATTTAGATTATACTCCCTTAAGATCTCTTCATTTGTTTTTTTATGAATTGGCAAAATACTTCCAATAGTTGCAGCATTATTTACAAGTAAAAAATCAGAAGCAACATCAATATTTGGGAATTTTAGTTTTTGTACTTCTTCCATATTACTCAAATCAATTTTAGTAAAAGTAAAGTTCTTATTTTCAATTTGATTTGTTCTAGAATATCCAAAAACAAGATAATTTTCAGAAAGGAGTAATTTAGCTAATGCCTTACCAATACCACTACTTGTGCCCGTTATTAGTGCTACTTTTTGCAATTATAATTTATTGAGAGCATTTTCTAGGTCAGCTACTAAATCTTCCACATCTTCTATCCCTACACTTAATCGGATTAAAGAATCCACTACTCCTGTTTTTTCTCTTTCCTGTTTAGGAATTGCAGCATGAGTCATACTTGCAGGATGTCCGCATAAAGATTCTACTCCTCCTAAACTTTCAGCAAGTGTAAAATAATGAGTGTTTGACACAACTGTTACAGCATCTTCTAATTTATTTCCATTAATATTGAAGGAGACCATGCCACCAAAATCATCCATTTGTTTTTTAGCAATTTTATGGTTTGGGTGTGACTCAAACCCTGGCCAATATACGTCTCCAACTTTTGGATGTTCTTTAAGGAAGTTTGCAATTACTTTCCCATTTTCACAATGCCTTAGCATCCTTAAATGTAAAGTTTTTATTCCTCTTAAGACTAAGAAAGAATCCATTGGTCCCGGTACAGCACCACATGAATTTTGAATAGTATACAATCTTTTTGCTAAATCATCATTTTTACATATTGCTGCTCCCATTACAACATCAGAATGTCCACCCATATATTTAGTTAGTGAATGCATTACAATATCAGCCCCTAAATCCAATGGTCTTTGTAAATAAGGAGTAGCGAATGTATTATCAACCACAAAAATTAAATTATGCTTTTTTGAAATCTTTCCCAAACTCTCAATATCAATAATATTAAGCATAGGATTAGTTGGGGTTTCAGCCCAAATCATTTTAGTATTTTCATTTACTAAGGGCTCAATTTTATCTACATCATCCATTCCAATAAAATGAAATTTAATACCATAATTTTCAAAAATTTGTGTAAAGATTCGGTAAGTTCCTCCATATAAATCATTGGTTGAAATCACTTCATTCCCAGGAGATAATAATTTTATAATAGCATCAATTGCCCCAAGCCCACTCCCAAAACAAAGTCCGTATTTTCCATTCTCCAATGCAGCCAAATTTTGTTCCAAAGCATTTCTTGTTGGGTTTCCAGTTCTGGAATATTCATATCCTTTATGATCGCCAGGAGAAGCTTGTGCATAAGTTGAGGTTTGATAGATTGGTGTCATGATTGCACCAGTAGTTGGGTCAGCCTCTTGGCCTGCATGTATAGTTTTTGTTCCGAATTTCATCTTTATTTTATCTTGATTTATACAAAGCAAATCTATTAAAATTTGCAGAATTTAATTTTACTTTTGTTGAAAATTAATAAGTTGAATAAAATACTTTTAGCACACATTGCGTTACTAATAGCAAATTTAATATACGCGATCAATTACACTTTCGCAAAGGATGTAATGCCTGATTTTATTGCACCTTCCGGATTTATTTTATTAAGAGTAATTGGCGCATTACTCTTGTTTGCACTGCCCTATTTTTTATTTGTAAAAGAAAAAGTGGAACGAAAAGATATTTTTCGCCTAGCCATTTGTGGAGTTTTTGGAGTAGCTATTAATCAACTCTTATTTTTTGAAGGACTGAATTTAACTAGCCCTATAAATGCTGCAATTGTAATGACGATCAGCCCAATTTTAGTAATTCTTCTCTCTTTCCTAATTATAAAAGAAGTATTCACTTTTAGAAAAGGAACTGGGATTTTTTTAGGGTTAATCGGAGCATCTATGCTGATTCTAAAAGGAGGGAGTATTGACTTTTCCTCCAATTATCAAACGGGAAATTTGTTTGTATTTATTAATGCATCTAGTTATGCTTTATATTTGGTGATTGTAAAACCAATGATAGAAAAATACAATCCAATTACTATAATGTTTTATGTTTTTGGCTTTGGCTTTTTATATGTGATCCCTTTTGGATTTAGCAATTTAGTAGATGTAAAATGGGCAATTATTCCATCTAATATTTATTGGGAAATTGCTTTTGTGGTGGTTTGTACTACCTTTATCGCCTATTTACTGAATTCATCAGCTTTAAAACAATTAAGTCCAACTACTGTGAGTATTTACATTTATTTACAACCCATTTTTGCTACACTTTTTGCTATCTTTTGGGGAGTAGACAACTTGGATAATCAAAAAATTATAGCAGCTATTCTTATCTTTTTTGGGGTTTATTTGGTAAGTGTTCGCTCCTTAAAGGATAGAAAAGAGAAACTTTCCTAAATTTGTAAAAATTTTATAAGATGATACAATCTATGACAGGCTATGGGAAAGCCGAAATCAACCTAGAGAATGCAAATTTTACTATTGAAGTAAAATCACTTAACTCTAAGCAAATAGATACAACTGTAAAGATGTCATCTATATATAGAGATAAAGAAATTGGGCTTAGAAAGTTGCTTTCAGAAAGATTACAAAGAGGAAAAATTGAACTTTTAATTTGGAGGGAAAAATCATGGTCTTCTTCAGATTATACTATAAATACAGCAGTTGTTAAAGATTATCATAAGCAGATATTAAAATTACAAGAAGATCTAAATTTAAAATCAAGCATTTGGAATACAAGTTTCTATGAGTTAGGATTAAATAAATCTGATATTATTCCAACTTTATTAAAAATACCTAATGCATTGATAAAGGGAGAGGAAAAATCAAATAAAAATGAATGGAATCACATTGCAAAAGGAGTAGAAATAGCAATTAAAGATTTATTGCAATTCCGATTAGATGAAGGAAAGAAATTAGAGAATGATATAACATCTAGAATAAAAAGTTTAACCTCTCTTTTAAGTGAAATAGCTCCTTTTTCAAAGCATAGAATTGAGAAAATAAAAAAGTCATTAAATGAAAAACTAACAGAAATTGAAAGTAAAAATATTGATGAAAATAGGCTTGAACAAGAGCTAATCTATTATTTAGAAAAACAAGATATTACTGAAGAACAAGTAAGATTAGATGCGCATCTGATTTATTTTAACGAAACCATGAAAACACAATCTCCAAATGGTAAAAAATTAGGATTTATTGCACAAGAAATGGGGAGGGAAATTAATACGATTGGTTCAAAGTCATCAGATGCAGATATGCAAAAGATAGTGGTTCAAATGAAAGATGAATTGGAAAAAATTAAGGAACAACTGTTTAACATATTATAGTGGGAAAATTCATTGTTATATCGGCGCCATCAGGAGCAGGGAAAACTTCCATAGTTCATTTTCTTTTAGAGAAAATGGAGAGCCTTTCTTTTTCTGTTTCAGCTTGTAGTAGAGCAAAAAGAGAAAACGAAATAGATGGCACAGATTATCATTTTTTAGGAGTTGAAGGATTTAAAAGAAAAATTTCAGAAGATGCATTTTTAGAATGGGAAGAAGTTTATGAGAATCAGTATTACGGAACCTTAAAATCGGAAGTAGAAGGAATTTGGGAAAAAGGAAAAACAGTAATTTTTGATGTTGATGTGGTAGGAGGGTTAAATATAAAAAAACAATATCCAAGTGATTGTTTATCCATTTTTATTATGCCTCCTTCTCTTGGAACCTTAAAAGAAAGATTGCAAAAAAGAGGATCAGAATCGGCAAAAAGTTTAGAGAAAAGATTAACAAAAGCAAAAAAAGAAATTGTAAAAAGTAAAGAATTTGACAAAGTGATTTTAAATGATGATTTTGATATATCTTGTAAAGAAGCCAAACAATTAATCCAAACATATATTGGATGAAAATAGGATTGTTTTTTGGTTCATTTAACCCCATGCATATTGGACATAAAGTCATAGCTTCTTATATGGTAGAATTTACTGATTTAGAAAAAGTTTGTTTTGTAGTTTCTCCTCAAAACCCGCTGAAACAAAAGCAAACTTTACTGGATCAGCATCACAGATTGATGATTATTAGAATGGAAGTAGAGGACAATCCGAAATTACAAGTTTCAGATATTGAGTTTAAAATGACACTACCTTCCTATACTATTGATACTTTGGTGAGACTAAAAGAGGAGCATTCTGAAAATGAATATGCACTAATTATGGGAGCAGATAATTTACAGAATTTTCATAAGTGGAAAAATTACAAACAGATTTTAGCTGACTATTCTGTTTATGTATATCCTAGGCAAGGGATTGAAATAAGTGGGAATCATGAAAATATTCATATAGTAAAGGGCGTTCCTCAAATGGAGATTTCCGCTTCTTTTATCCGCGACTCAATAAAGCAAAAGAAAGATGTATCGTATCTGATGCCTGAAAAAGCATGGCGATATATTGATGAAATGAATTTCTATAAATAGAAAGGATGTTAGATTTAGTAAATAAGAGTGTAATTATACTGACTATAGTTTTAGGGATTTCTGCTTGTGAATTTAGCACAAAAGAACAAGACAAAACCCGAGAATCAAAACAATATACAGGCTGGTGGATATATGGAGAAGAACAGCATATTTTTAAAGATGAAACCACTTTGGGAGAATGGGGGCTTACTTTCCCTAATGAAAATATAGAAGAATTAGTTGAGCTTTATGTAGCTGTATGTGAAATGGAGTATTTTCCTATGGAGTGTATTATGCAAGGAAATTTGCAGAATGACACTTTACAAGTTGTAGATTTTGAAATTACCTATATACAAGGTTGTGGGGAGTAGTCACTACTCTTATCTATTATAGTAACTTTGCAAAAAATAATTCCACAAAAGGGATCCCCTTATGAGATTTGAAGATTTAAACTTACACCCAACTTTACTAAAAGCGGTTAAATACCAAAATTATACTACTCCAACCGCTATTCAAGAGCAAGCAATTCCCTTATTATTAAGAAAAAATGACGTACTTGGTAGCGCACAAACAGGAACTGGAAAAACAGCCGCTTTTGCTTTGCCTATTTTACATCATCTGATAAAAGAAAAAAGCAATAATCATAAAACAAAAGTAAGAGCCTTGGTAGTTACGCCAACTCGTGAATTAGCCATACAAATTGGAGAGAATTTTACTGCTTATTCAAAATACAATAACATAAAGAATACTGTAATTTTTGGTGGAGTTAAACAAGGCACCCAAACCAATGCACTTAATAATGGGGTTGATGTATTAATTGCAACTCCTGGTAGATTATTGGACCTTATGGGACAAGGTTTTATCTCTTTAAATGATATAGGATATTTTGTATTAGATGAAGCGGATAGAATGTTAGATATGGGTTTTATTCATGACATTAGAAAAATATTGAATGAATTACCAAAAGAGCGTCAATCTTTATTCTTTTCGGCTACTATGCCTAAAAATATTGTAGAGCTTTCATCTCAAATATTGAAATCTCCAAAAAAGATATCTGTTAGTCCTGTATCTTCAACTGCTGAAACTATTAAACAGTTTATTTACTATACGAATAAGGCAGATAAAAAAGATTTGTTGCTATATATCTTAAAAGACAAAAACATCAATCAATTATTGCTGTTTTCAAGAACTAAGCATGGTGCCAATAGGATAGCTCGTAATTTAAAAAAGAAAAATATTCAGGCCGCAGCAATTCATGGAGATAAACCCCAGAATCAAAGACAAAAAGCATTACAATCCTTTAAAGATTCCAAAATACGAGTTTTAGTAGCTACTGATATTGCTGCTAGAGGCATTGATATTGATAAGCTGAGTTATGTACTGAATTATGATATCCCTAATGAGTCAGAAACGTATGTACACAGAATAGGAAGATGTGGTAGAGCAGGAGAGACGGGAGTTTCTATTTCTATTTGTGAGCCAGAAGAAAACGCATATGCTAAAGATATTGAAAAGTTAATAAAGCAAAAAATTGAAGCAGTTAAAAACCATCCTTTTCCTCAAACGGACAAACCTATGAATGCACAGCAGAAGAAAGAATTTGAGAAGGAAAAACAGAGAAGGAGACAAGAATTTTTTGCTAATAGAAATAAAAAGCGGAATGCTGGAAAATCTAATTCCAGAAACAAATAGGAGGTAATTTTTTCGTATTCAAATTACAGGTATAAGAATTAAATTGATATTTTCGACATCAATTAAAATATATATATGCATAGAATAATTCTTTTTTCAGCAACCTTATTGTTGCTAATGTCTTGCAATTCTCATCAGCAGATAGACTATCCTATAACAGATAAAATAGTAGTAATAGACACTTATTTTGAAACTCAAATAGAAGACCCTTATCGTTGGCTAGAAGATGATAAAGATAAAAAGGTAAAGCAGTGGATTGAAAGTCAGAACCAACTTACTTTTTCTTATTTAGATGAGATTCCTTACCGAGAAGCTCTCAGAAATAGACTTGAAAAATTATGGAATTATGAAAAAATAGGGACGCCATTTAAGGAGGGGAATTATACCTATTTCTATAAAAATGATGGACTACAAAATCAATCTGTTTTGTACAGAAAAAAGGGGGACGATAATGAAGAAGTTTTTATCAATCCAAATATTTTCTCGGAGGATGGAACAGTTTCATTAGGAGGAATGAGCTTTACAAAAGATGGAAGTTTATTAGCGTACTCTATCTCAGAAGGTGGTTCAGATTGGAGAAAAGTAATGGTAATTGAAACCGAAACAAAAAAAATAATTGAAGATACCTTGGTAGATGTGAAGTTTTCTGGAATAAGTTGGAATGGGAATGATGGCTTTTATTATTCTTCTTACGACAAACCCAAAACCTCAGTTTTATCCGAGAAAACGGATAATCATAAATTGTACTATCACAAATTAGGCACTCCTCAGCAAGCCGATAAAGTTATTTTTGGAGATGGTAAAGATGAAAAATTCAGGTATGTAAGTGGCTATATTACAAAGGATAAGAATTACCTTATTATTAGTGTATCAAAGGAAACCTCAGGGAATAATCTGTTTATAAAAAATCGAAATAAAGAAAATTCGGAGCTCATTCAAATTACTGATGATTTTACAAGCAACAGTTATATTGCTCATAATATAGGGAGTAAATTATACATCATAACTAATTTAGATGCCCCAAATAAGAAAGTAATTACGGTAGATGCTAGTGCTCCTCAAACAAATAATTGGGAGGAATTTATTAAGGAAACGGAGGATGTTTTGAACGTTTCAAAAGGTGGTGGATATTTCTTTGCAAAATATTTTATTGATGCAAACTCAAAAATAATACAATATGATTATACAGGAAAATTAATCAGAAATGTAGTATTTGAAAATGAAGGAAATGTAAGTGGTTTTGGTGGTAAGGAAGAACAAAAAGAAATCTACTACAACTTTAGTAATTATACTACTCCCCGTTCTTCTTTCAAATACAATGTTGAGGAAGGAACATCAGAATTGTATTGGGCACCAGAGATTGATTTTAATGCGGAATTATATACTTCTGAGCAGATTTTTTATCCATCAAAAGATAGCACAGAAATTCCGATGACTATAACTTATAAAAATGACTTAGTATTAAATGGAAAAACCCCAACGATATTGTACGGATATGGAGGGTTTAACATCAGTATAAAACCATCCTTTAGTGTGAAGAATGCGATTTGGTTGGAGCAAGGCGGAATTTATGCAGTAGCAAATATAAGGGGTGGTGGCGAATACGGAAAAAAGTGGCATGATGCTGGGACTAAAATGCAAAAGCAAAATGTTTTTGATGACTTTATTGCGGCAGCAGAATTTTTGATTGAAAAGAAATACACAAGCTCCGATTTTTTAGCAATAAGTGGAAGGTCAAACGGTGGGCTTTTAGTGGGGGCTTGCATGACACAAAGACCAGATTTAATGAAGGTGGCACTTCCTACAGTTGGCGTTTTTGATATGCTCCGTTACCATATATTTACAGCTGGGGCAGGTTGGTCTTATGATTATGGGACTTCAGAAGAGAGTAAAGAAATGTTTGAATATCTGAAGAATTATTCTCCAGTACACAATGTAAAAGAAAATGTAGCATATCCTGCAACCATGGTCTTTACTGGCGATCATGATGACAGGGTTGTTCCTGCGCATAGTTTCAAATTTTCTGCTCATTTACAAGATAAACAAAGTGGCAAAAATCCAACTTTAATTAGAATAGAAACCAATGCAGGACATGGAGTTGGAACCCCAATTAGCAAAAGAATTGAAGAAATTGCTGATGTGTTTGGGTTTACGCTTTACAATATGGGATTTGAAAATTTACCGGTTGAGTTGGGGAAACAGGATTAAAATAGGATCTATTTTTTACTTACCCATACCACTAAAACCACTACTAAATACAACCATTAAAAGGGTGAAAGGTACTGCTGCATTTAAGGTGTTTTTATCGATATTATCCATATCATTTTAATGACTATGAGAATGACCATCACCATGGGAATGTTCATGCTTACTATTGTCTGATTTAATGAGTGGTTCATTTTTTAATTCCTGTGGGGCTAATTGATGTTGATGATGACCATGGTCAATAAAATAGCCATTAACTTGATAAGCTAATAAAACAATACCTGCTACAACTAATATCCCATTTGATATTTTGGATATTATATCAAAAGACTTTCCTCTAAGCAATGAAAGTAGTGGGAAAACGATTATTAATACGGCTATTTGCCCAAATTCCACCCCTACATTAAAAGACAATATTTGAGATAAAGACAAATTAATACCTGAAGCAACTGCTACTTCTTGTAGTTTTGTTGATAAGCCAAAGCCATGAATTAATCCAAATATAAAAACCATTAAAATTAAATTTGGAGGATTAACAGAAAAATACTTTTTAAAACCATCCAGATTTTCAAATCCTTTATAGACAACACTGAATGCAATTACAGCATCAATTAAATACGTATTTACTGTAATACCATAAAAAGTGGCAAAAACAAGCGTGATACAATGCGCAATTGTAAAGGCAGTTATAAATTTAAAAATATCAGAATAGTTACTAAGAAAAAACACAACTCCAATTAAAAATAAAATATGATCATATCCTGTAAGCATGTGCTCTGCACCAAAATAAATAAAATCCATTAATGAGGCATCAGCCATAGCATCAATTATTGATTTTGAAACGCCATGAGTCCATCCAATAATTGGTAAGCAAAGTAATATGAATAATAGTTTTTTCATAAGAGCAAACTTACAGAAAATTATGGGAAATATGAAGAAAAAAAGTCGGGGTAGCAAGATTCGAACCTTATTCAGAATAAATAACTTCCATTAAAGTTTGCCCAACTGCATTCAATGTTTCTCTATCAATATTATCCATATCATCTTTATGGGTGTGCCAATGTTTATTAAAATTGCTTTCAGTAGAAGGGTCATACTCAATAATATCAATAGTAGGGATTCCGGTAATTTGATTTACATACAAATGATCATCAACAATTTGTTTGGCATTTTCAAATACAAAATAATTCCCAAAGCCTAATTTGTGTGCTTTACGCCATACTTTTTGCAAAATATTTGAGCCATAATAAAAAGAAATCTCCTCATGCCTAAAAGTAGCATTCTTTGCCCCAACCATATCTAGTAAAATTCCGTAACGAGCAAAATAGTTTTGTTTATGAGGATTATTACTCCAATATTGCGAACCCAAACACCAAGAATCTTGCATAATAGGATATTTTGAATTTTCTGGCTGGCCATAATCTTCTGCATCAAACAATATAATGTCGACTCCAATTTTTGGGTTTTTTAAACTGAATTGTCTTGCCAATTCAATTAGAACTCCAACACCGCTTCCACCATCATTTGCTCCTAAAATAGGGGAGTTCTGATTTTCTATATCATGATCGGCAATAGGACGAGTATCCCAATGTGTAAAAAGAGCAATTCGATTGTTTTTGTCAGGAGAAAAAGAAGTAATAATATTTCTCAGAGTATGATTTTTACCATCATAAGTAGTGACAGAAGCTTCTTGTACTACAACATTTGGAGTATAGGTTTTAAATTTAGTTACTAACCAAATAGCACAATTTTCCCATCCTTTACTGCTTAAAGCTCTGGGGCCAAAACTCACTTGTTTTTCAATAAAATAATAAGCAGAATCCACATTAAAAGTGGGCACTACAACCTTTACCTTTGGTTTTTTAGAACGTGTTTTTTGTTGAGGATCACTTGTACAGGCGCCGATACAAAGGACAGTAATTAGTAAAAACTTGTATCTAAAACCAGTCATCTAAACATTAATTTTTTATCTCCCAACTACTTCCATCATGGCTATCTTTTACTTGTATGTTGAGTTTGTTTAGCTCATCACGGATAAGATCGGCAGAATCAAAATCTTTATTTGCTTTGGCTTTTTCTCTAAGTTTTAGAACAACTTCCATTACTTCATTAGTAAGATCGTTTCCGTCACTTTTCTTTGCAGAAACAAAGCCCAAAATATCAGTAACAAAAGTGCTGAAGATTGAATTTAATTTTTCCAAATCATCAGCAGTCAAACTCTCTTTACCATCTTTTCCCGAATTGATAATCCTAACTCCATCAAATAAATGCGCAATAAGAATAGGAGTGTTAAAGTCATCATCCATTGCAGCATAACATTTTTCCTCCAACTCCGTCACACTATAAGTTGATTTGTCAGAAGGTTTTAAATTTTCAAGAGTCTCCATGGCATTCATTAATTTAGTAAACCCTTTTTCTGCTGCCTGCAGAGCTTCATTACTAAAATCAACAGTACTTCTGTAATGTGCCTGCAAAATGAAAAAGCGAATAGTCATTGGAGTATATGCTTGCTCTAATTTTGCATGATTCCCCGTAAAGAATTCTTCCAAATTAATGAAATTTCCAAGAGATTTCCCCATCTTTTTCCCATCTACAGTAATCATGTTATTGTGCATCCAATAATTTACCGGATTAGAATTATTACAAGCATTACTTTGTGCTATTTCCGCTTCATGATGAGGGAAAACCAAATCCATTCCGCCACCATGAATGTCAAAAGTTTTTCCTAAATATTTTTCTCCCATTGCAGAACATTCCATATGCCAACCAGGGAAGCCGTCTCCCCAAGGTGAAGGCCATTTCATGATGTGCTCAGAACTTGCATTTTTCCAAATAGCAAAATCAACAGGGCTTTTCTTTTCAGATTGAGCATCTAAAGTTCTTGTTCCTTCTAAAGTGTCTTCTAAATTTCTACCAGACAAAATACCATACGGATATTTTTCACTGTATTTATGCACATCCAAATAAACGGAACCATTTGCTTCATAAGCAAATCCATTCTCTAAAATTCCTTTTACCATTTCAATTTGCTCTATAATATGCCCTGTAGCTCTTGGTTCAATTGATGGGGGTAAGCAATTTAATTTTTCCATTGCCCTGTGGTAACTGAGGGTAAAAAAATGTACAATTTCCATAGGCTCTAACTGTTCTAACCTTGCTCTTTTGGCAATTTTATCTTCACCTTCATCCGCATCATTTTCTAGATGCCCTGCATCAGTAATATTTCTGACATATCTTACTTTATAATCACCATGTTTCAAATAGCGAAAAACTACATCAAATGTAATTCCAGGTCTTGCATGTCCCAAATGTGGATCGCCATAAACAGTAGGACCACAAACATACATTCCTACATGGTTTTCAACAATCGGGTTAAAGAGTTCTTTCTTTCTTGTGAGTGTATTATATATTTGTATTTTCTTACTCATTATGTAGTAACTATATATCTTTCTTCCAGATTCTTTATCATATCTGAAGTCATTTTTTCTAGGTTATATTCTAATCTCCATCCCCAATCATATTGAGCATTTTTATCATCAATTGATGAAGGCCAAGAGTTTGCAATTTCTTGTCGGAAATCTGGCTTATACGATATTTCAAAATTAGGAATATGTTTTGAAATCTCAGTAGCAATCTGTTTTGGTGTGAAACTTATCCCAGCTAAATTGTAGGATGAACGGATTTTTACATTTTCTTGTTGTGTTTCCATTAGTTCAATAGTTGCTCTAATTGCATCCGGCATATACATCATAGGAAGAGCAGTGTCTTCATTTAAAAAACTTTCGTATTTTTCGTGGAGAATTGCCTTATGAAAAATTTTAACTGCATAATCAGTTGTTCCTCCTCCTGGATCTGTACGCCATCCAATTAATCCAGGATATCGAATACTTCTAACATCTACATTGTATTTTTTATTATAATATTCACACCATCTTTCGCCTGCTAACTTACTGATTCCATATACTGTGTTTGGTTCCATTATAGTGTATTGAGGAGTCAGAATTTTAGGGGTAGTATGTCCAAAAACAGCTATAGAAGATGGCCAAAATAATTTCTTAATTAACTTTTGTTCTGCCAATTGCAGAATATTAGAAAGAGATAACGTATTTAATCTCCATGCTAATTCTACATTTTCCTCTGATTTAGCAGATAGCATTGCAGCTAATAAATATATTTGGGTGATTTTATTCTTTTTAATAACATCATATATTTTATTTTTATCTAATGCATTCAATTCTATGTAAGGACCTTCAGCCTCTACATTTTCAGAATGAATAACTGTAGAATGATCTCTCACTTTAGGATTAACAGAATGAATATCTGATGCAATTACATTTGTCTCACCATATATTTTTCGTAATGCAGTTACTAATTCCGACCCTACTTGTCCAGATGCTCCGATAACTAAAATAACTTCTTTCAATTGATTTTCTATTTTGCACAAATATAATATTATAGACCATATTATATGCTTTATTGCTAAGGCAAAAAAATCTACGCTTTTGTATCTTTGCAAAATAAAAAGCGTTTTCATAGCCACAGCAAAGTAGATTTAAGTAAAGTCTTTAATAAAGAAAATAATGATTAGAATAACAAAAGCATTCAAACTAGAAATGGCACATGCATTACATGGTTATGATGGGCTATGCAAAAATATTCACGGACATTCCTATAAATTGTGGGTAACTATAAGAGGAAAAATAAGAAATGAAAAAGGGCATCAAAAGGATGGGATGGTGATGGATTTTGATGTTATCAAGCAAATTGTACAGCCAGAAATTATAGATAAATACGATCATTCCTTGGTGTTGAATGCTAATTCACCACATGCTCAAATTGACTTTTTCGCTTTTGAAAAGGTATTTTATTTACCCTATCAACCAACCTCCGAAAATTTGGTATTAGATTTTGCAAACCGTATTAAAAGTAAACTTCCAGAAAGAGTAGATCTGTATAAGGTAGTGCTTTCCGAAACGGCAACCTCTTTTGCCGAATGGAATATAGCAGATAATTAATCTTCTGAGACTGCAAGCAAGTGTCTGCGATAAACTGAGAATAATTTAGATTTGGAAATATAACTTACATATCTTTTCTGATTGTAGATTTCTAAAAACCTATTTATCATATGAGTAGATTTTTTTTATTTTTTTAATGAGATTGGATTTGCTGAATCTGTTGTAATATATGCATCAGGATTAATTTCTTTAATAATTTTTAAAACAGACTTTAACTTTCTTCTAGGTACAATACACCAATAAATTCTAACTACCCCATCTCTTCCTTCTCCATTGATTACAGTAACCCCATATCCTTGATCTCTTAATGCTTCTGCTACACTAGGTGATTTAATCGAAGTAAATACTCTAATTACTACGTCTCCAAATCCAAGTATTCTTTCTGCATAGTATCCTAGTATTGTTCCAGCAGCAAATCCAATTGCATATCCTGCTATTAAAATTGGCTTATCAATATCATTAATCACTTTTGCTACTGCAATTATCCAAATTATCGATTCAATAAGCCCTATTAATGCTGCATATACTGGTTTATTTCTACTAATTAATCTAGCTCTCAGGGTTGCTAAACTTTGATCTGCAACTCTTAAAGAAAAAATAATAAATGCGGAAATAAATAAATTCACCTCTTATTTTAGTCTAAGATTTAATTCATCTAATTGTTTCTCATCGATAATAGAAGGAGAATCAATCATTACATCACGCATAGAATTGTTTTTTGGAAAGGCAATAAAATCACGGATACTCTCTTGTCCTCCAATAATAGCGCATAATCTATCAAAACCAAACGCAACTCCACCGTGAGGAGGAGCTCCATATTCAAGCGCATCCATCAAAAATCCGAATTGATCTTTTGCGTGATTTTTCGTAAAACCAAGATGTTTAAACATAAGGTTCTGCAAATCTTTATTATGAATCCTAATACTCCCTCCTCCAATTTCATTGCCGTTAATAACCAAATCATAAGCATTAGCACGTACTGCTGCAGGGTCAGTATCTAGTTTTGCAATGTCTTCCGGTTTTGGAGATGTAAATGGGTGATGCATTGCATGGTATCTCTCATTGTCTTCATCCCATTCCAAAAGAGGAAAATCTAAAACCCAAAGCGGAGCAAATTCATCTGGATTCCTAAGCCCTTGTTCTTCAGCTAAGTGTAATCGTAAAGTTGAAAGGGCTTTTCTTGTTTTATCAGTTTCGCCAGCCATTATTAAAAGTAAATCTCCTTTCTCACATCCTGCTTTTTCGGCCCAAACTTTTCTAGCATCTTCATCAAAAAACTTATCTACTGTCGATTTGCTTGTTCTATCCTCATTATATTTACAATAGATAAGTCCTGTAGCGCCAACTTGTGGTGTTTTTACAAAATCCACTAGCTTGTCCAATTGTTTTCTTGTGTAGTTTGCGCAAGCTTTTGCGTTTATTGCAACTACAAGTTCTGCATTGTCAAATACTCCAAACCCTTTTCCTTGGCAAATATCATTCATATCAACAAATTGCATGTCAAAACGAATATCTGGCTTATCTGAACCGTAAAGTTCCATAGCGGTATCATAGGTCATTCTTGGGAATTCTGATAAATCAACTCCCTTTACTTCTTTAAGTAAATGGCGTGTAAGTCCTTCAAACATTTTTATGATATCTTCTTGCTCAACAAAGGACATCTCACAGTCAATTTGTGTAAATTCAGGTTGTCTATCGGCTCTTAAATCCTCATCTCTAAAACATTTTACAATCTGATAATATTTGTCCATACCAGCAACCATTAACAATTGCTTAAAAGTTTGTGGTGATTGAGGTAATGCGTAAAACTGTCCCTCATTCATTCTGCTTGGCACTATAAAATCCCTTGCCCCCTCAGGGGTTGATTTAATCAAATAAGGAGTTTCTACCTCACAGAATCCTTGAGCATCTAAATATTTTCTCGTTTCAGTAGAAACCTTTGCTCTAAGCATTAGGTTTTCTTTTACCGGACTTCTTCTAATATCGAGATAACGATATTTCATTCTCAGTTCATCACCACCATCAGTTTCATCCTCAATAGTAAAAGGAGGAGTTTTAGAGACATTTAAAATAGTTAATACTGTAACTTCAATCTCAATCTCACCGGTAGGGATATTCTTGTTTTTTGATGCTCTTTCAATTACTTTTCCTTCAATTTGTATTACAAATTCACGACCTAATTTTCTGGCCTTAGTGCATAAATCAGCATTTACATCCATATTAAAAGCCAATTGTGTGAGCCCATATCTATCTCTCAAATCAACAAAAGTCATACCTCCAAGATCTCTTGTTTTTTGCACCCAACCACTTAAAGTTACTTCTACACCAATGTTAGATATGTTTAATTCTCCGCAAGTATGTGTTCTTAACATCTTCTTTTTTATTTGTTTGCGAAATTACAAAACAAAATCAGATATTTGTAAAATGAAAATAAATCCTTTTGATGATAATTTTTTTATGAAAGAGGCGCTAAAAGAAGCTAAAAAGGCGGTCGAAAAAAATGAGGTTCCCGTTGGGTGTGTAATTGTTTGCGACAATCAAGTTATTGCAAGAGCTCATAATTATACTGAGGCGCTAAATGATGTTACTGCCCATGCTGAAATGCAAGCATTTACTTCTGCTGCAGATTATCTTGGAGGAAAATATCTGAATGAGTGCACGCTTTATGTAACTCTAGAGCCTTGCGTGATGTGCGGGGGAGCATCTTATTGGTCCCAAATTAAAAAGATTGTTTATGGAGCAAAAGATGAAAAAAGAGGGTTTTCCAAATTATCTAAAAATATTTTACATCCAAAAACTGAAGTTGTTAGTGGGTTACTGCAAGATGAATGCTCTAAATTATTAACTAATTTTTTCAAAGATAAAAGATAAATATACGTATTTTTACAAATTAAAAACTTAAAAAAATGAACTATCCCGAAGGACTATGTGAACCAATGCGTTCTGATTTAACATCAGTAGGATTTGTTGAATTAAAAACTCCAGAGGCTGTTTCTGAATTATTAGATAAAAAAGAAGGAACAGTACTTGTTATGATAAATTCAGTGTGTGGTTGTGCTGCAGGAAATGCGAGACCTGCTGTAAAGATAACCACTCAATTTGACAAGAAGGTAGATGCCTTTGCTACTGTTTTTGCAGGGCAAGATATTGGAGCAACAGCTAAAGCAAGAGAATATATGGCTCCTTTTCCACCATCTTCCCCATCAATTGCAGTGTTTAAAGATGGTAAGTTAGCACATTTTATTGAGCGACATCATATTGAAGGAAGGTCAGCTGAAATGATTGCTGATAATTTGAAAGATTGTTTCGATAACATCTGCTAATAGCAATCCTCTGATTTCAACTCTAAAATATTATGGGCAGTTGATGAAATTTCGTCTTTCAGCATTGGAATTATACCGATTTAACACTCTCAGTGTATGGCGCAAGTTCAGTATTTGTTTTAGGTATTTGGTTTACACTTAGATCTGTCAAACTATATAATAATACTGACGATAATAGCTCATTTACCTACTTGCCTATTATACAAATTATCTATGTGCTGGATAAATTTTTAATGCAATAGAAAAAGATGAAAAAACAAGATTCAATATTTGTACCACTGATTATTGCTTTGTCGGTAATTATTCCAATTGCAGTTTCGGTATTAATGTTATTCCCAACTGTTTTTCATATCGAGTCAGAAAGCATTGACTTTAGATCATTGCCTTTCTTTCATGCCATCTTGAATGGATCAACAACTGTTTTACTATTCACAGGTTTTATCTTGATAAAAAATAAAAAAACGAATTTGCATAAAGCAGCCATGTTATCTGCTTTTGTGTTGTCATCCGTATTTTTAATTTCTTATGTTTTCTCAAAATTAGTACTTGATCACGGAAACACAAAATATTTAGGAGAATATATAATTACTTATCGTTTCATTCTTATTTCTCACATCTTGTTGTCAATTCCTGTTTTGCCATTGGCAATGTTTTCAATATATAGTGGGTTGACTGGTGAAATAGAGAAACACAAAGCTATTGTAAAATGGACTTTCCCAATATGGATGTATGTGGCGATTACTGGTGTTTTGGTGTATGTATTTATGGGGCCTTATTATTAAGATTCATTTTTAAGCACAGTAGACACTTTAAAATAGTCAGAATCTTTCTGAGGGGCATTTTTCAAAGCTTCCACTTGTGAGATAACTGCTCGTATTTCATCTTCCCTCAGTACATTTACTTCTTCACTTAAATAAATAAGCGGTTCAACACCTTCCGTGTCAATCTCACTTAATTTATCTACAAAACCAATAATTTTTTCCAAATCAGCTTTCATTAGTTCAGCTGATTTTGCATCAAATTCTAACTTTGCCAAAGCGGCAATATCTTCTATTAGTTTGTTAGTTATTTTCATCTCTTTTCAATTGTTCAAAAATAGTATTGTAAACTGTGTTATTCAAATTTTCTAAGGAATTGTTTTCATTTATTTTAATAGACGAATGAATTTTAATCCTTACAATTCCTGGCCTTCCTTTAAAATATTCTTGTGGAAATATTTTTTTATTATCAGCCAAAGTGATTGGTACAATTTTTACACTTTTTTCAATAGCTAAACGGAAAGGCCCGTTTTTAAATGGTTTTAAAAAAACTTCTTTTTTAGGAATTCCTCCTTCCGGAAAAATACACATACTAATCCCCTCATCTAATTTTCTTCCTGCCTTAATAAAAGCAGCATAAGTATCTCTTATTTTGCTTCTATCTACAAGTACACTATTGTTTTTATAAAACCAGCCAAATAGGGGAATGCTTGCAATTTCAGCTTTTCCCATAAATTGTAAAGGGATTGGCAATACTGCCAGAATAAGGGGAATGTCTAATGTAGAAACATGATTAGGACAAAATATATAATGTTCATCTTTGCTCAACTTTTCTTCCCACTCAACTTTTGGAAAAATAAAGGATAAACAAAGTGTTAGTTTTGACCAATAGCGAGCTAAGTGGCAAACTGTTTTATGATTTTGACAGATGGAAGTGAAGAAAAAAAGAAGCGGAATAGAAATTAAAAAAACACTAAAAAATACCAGTAAAAACCACAATCGCCAAATTACGCTAAAAAGATACCCTATCCATTTCATTGGCGCAAAGATAAAAATCCTATTTTTACAACATCAATTTTTCGGAAAATGGCAAGAATACTTACTGGAATACAAAGCACAGGGACACCGCATCTAGGAAATTTACTAGGAGCAATTATTCCAGCAATAACGTTATCTCAGCAAGATAAAAATGAAAGTTTGTTTTTTATTGCGGATTTACACTCTTTTACTACCATAAGAGATGCGGAAAATTTGAAAAACAACACTTATGCAACAGCTGCTGCTTGGCTTGCCTTTGGTTTTGATACGGATAAAAACTTGTTTTATAGGCAATCAGATGTTACAGAAGTAACAGAGCTTACATGGTTTTTAAACTGTTTTACACCTTTTCCAATGCTTGCAAATGCTCATTCCTTTAAAGATAAATCGGATAAATTATCGTGTGTAAATACTGGGCTTTTTACTTATCCAGTTTTGATGGCGGCTGATATTTTGTTGTATGATGCTAACATAGTTCCTGTTGGGAAAGACCAAATGCAGCATTTGGAAATCACTCGTGATATTGCCGGAGCTTTCAATCATAGATATCCAAACTCTTTTGTAATTCCTGAAACAAAAGTAGATGAAAGAGTGATGATTGTACCGGGAACTGATGGACAAAAAATGAGTAAATCCTATAATAATGACATTGATATTTTCCTATCGGACAAGAAATTAAAGAAGCAAATAATGGGCATAAAAACAGATTCTACACCGATGGAAGAGAAAAAAAATGCGAAGGATTGTAATGTATTTCAATTGTATAGATTATTGGCTACTGAAAAGCAATCAGAGAATTTAAAAGCAAAATATGCAGCTGGTAATTTTGGTTATGGCTATGCAAAACAAGAACTCTTTGATTTGATTTGTGATAAATATACGGTAGAGAGAGAAAAGTTTAATTACCTAATGGAAAACAAAGATATTATTGAAAAAGAACTCCAGAAAGGAGCAGAAAAGGCCAAGGTAATTGCTCGTGAAGTATTACAAAGAGTAAGAATAAATATTGGCTATTAATGATTGATAAGCGAATTATCGATTTTATTAAAGCGCACCACCTTCTTACATTAGCAACAAGCAAAGACAACATGCCCTATTGCGCCAATTGTTTTTATGTGTATGATGAAAATAAAAATTGGCTAATTTTTTCTTCTGATACCAAAACCAAACATGCCCAAGATTTTATAGCAAACCCAAATGCGGCCGGAACCATTGCACTAGAAACAAAAGAACTAAGTAAAATACAAGGGGTGCAATTAATGGGAGAAATTATAGAATTAAAAGGGGAGAACTTAGAAAAATCTAAAAAGCAATACCTAAAAGAATTTCCTTATGCTAGAATAATGAAGCCACAACCTTGGGCAATGCAACTAACATTTATTAAAATGACTCACAATAAATTGGGATTTGGAAAGAAATTGGTTTGGAAGAAATAACTATCTGTTTCGATACTTCTCAAAAAGTTCCTTTTGGTGATTGTTTAAATCTATTGGCTTTCCTTTAATAAAAGCATTCTCCACATTGTTTGTTCTCATGTCTAGTGCATCCCCTGTGCTAATAAAAAAAGTAGCCTCTTTTCCATGTTCAATGGAGCCAACTTGCGTATCTATTCCTAAAATTTTGGCGGTATTTAAAGTAATTGCAGAAATGGCATCTTCATAATCCAGACCATAAGCCACAGTAGTACCGGCTGAAAAGGGCAAGTTTCTGGCACCCATTGCTTCCATATCTCCTTCATAGCTAAGACAAAACAAAATCCCTGCTTCTTTTAATTTTTTACTTTGTGTAAACGGTTCATCAATGGGGCTATCTTGGCTTTCAGGAAGCCGGTGCACCCTATTTAAAATTAAGGAAATATTTCTTTCTTTCAGTAAATCCACAATTTCTAAGGCATCTTCTGCCCCAATAATTACTACTTTTTTGATGTGTAATTCGCTTGTCATTTTAATTGCTTTTCGCATATCTTTGGCATAATTGGCATGTATGTAAAGCGTTTTACTTCCACTAAAAAGCCCTTTCATACTTTCCATTCGCAAATCCATAATATTAGCCGATTTGGCATAGACCTCTGCTTTTGTAAAAAAGGTTTTTATTTCGCCAATACGCTTATTGTATTTCTCATTTTTCTTATTTTCTCCTGGCTCTGCCCACCAACCACTATAATGATAAGAATTAGGCCAATTCAGATGCAAGCCATCATCCGCCCTAAGCACTGCATCTTCCCAATTCCACCCATCTAATTGAGTTACAGAAGATTGCCCAGAAATGGTTCCTCCTCTTGGAGTAACTTGGGCTATAAGCACTCCATTGCTTCTAATGGTTGTAATAATTTTTGAATCGGTATTATAAGCAATAAGTGAGCGAACATTCGGATTAAGTGCTCCCGTTTCTCTATAATCATGCGTAGCCCTTACCTGCCCAATTTCAGTAATTCCTAAGGTAGTATTTGGTACAATAAAAGCAGGGTAAATATGCTTTCCGTTTAGCTTGATTATAGTGTCGTAAGTAGTAGGGTCTATTCGGATAATACTTGCGTCAGATACCAAAGAGAATTTTCCATCTTCCACACTTATGGCAGAGTTCTCAATTTTCAATCCGTTTCCTAAATGAGCTATACCGCCCAAATACAAAACATGACTTTGTGCAAAAATAGTTTGTACAAAAGCGATACAGAATATAAATACAATCATTTTTCTTATCATGGCTCTAAGGTGTCACAATGGTATAGTTTTTCTTCTTTTTTTTCTGGCTTCTTCTTTTTACCTTTATCACTTATCATTTTTTTAATGATACGCATTCTCTCCCCCAAATTTTGCTCTCTTAATTGTATATCTCTATCCTTATCAAATAGGCAAATACCATCCACATAAGTTTGTTCTGCTTTAGCGTAAACCGATAAAGGATTATTGGACCAGATGACAATATCGGCATCTTTCCCCACTTTTATGGAGCCCATTCTGTCTTCCAAATGCAAGAGTTTTGCAGGATTAAGTGTAATCATTTTCCAAGCATCTTCCTCAGTTGTTGCCCCATATTTCACTGCTTTTGCAGCTTCCTGATTTAGACGCCTTCCCATTTCGGCATCATCCGAATTGATGGCCGTAACCACCCCAGCATTATTCATCAATGTCGCATTATAAGGAATCGCATCATTCACTTCAAATTTGTATGCCCACCAATCAGAAAAAGTAGAGCCGCCTGCTCCATGTTTGAGCAATTTGTCGGCTATTTTAAAGCCTTCCAATATATGGGTGAAGGTATTAATGGAAAAACGCATGGAATCCGCCACATGCATTAGCATATTTATTTCTGATTGTACATAGGAATGACAAGTAACAAATCGTTCACTTTTCAAAATTTCAACCAGTGCATTAAGTTCTAAATCTTCTCTTGGCGATTCTGATTTTCTTTTCATTCCACTTGGCATGGCATTATACAAATCCCACTCCAATTGGTAAGTTCTTGCTCTGTAAAATGCATCATAAAAAACTTGCTCAACCCCCATTCTGGTTTGTGGGAATCGCACCTTATTAAAATTGCCCCAATTGGATTGTTTTACATTTTCGCCTAATGCAAATTTGATAAAACCATCCGCTCCATCAATTTTCATTTCTTCTGCATTACTTCCCCATCTTAGTTTTATCAGAGCTGATTGCCCACCAATAGGGTTAGCCGAACCATGCAAAAGTTGTGAAGTAGTAACTCCTCCTGAAAGCTGACGATAAATATTAATATCATTTGCATTTATTACATCTCCTATTCGCACCTCAGCTGTAACCGCTTGACTGCTTTCATTTACCCCTCTTCTAATGGCAATATGGGAATGTTCATCAATTATACCACAAGTGATGTGCTTGCTGCTCGCATCAATTGTTTTTACGGGGACCTCTTTATCTAAAATTTCAGAAAGATCAATTTCTTTTCCAATTGCAATAATTTTTCCATCTTTTATTACAACATCAGTATTTTCCAATATTCCTTCTGATTCGTTTGTCCACACTGTCGCATTTTTGAAAATGATAATTTCATCTGAGGGTTTTTGTATAAATCCATAAGCTTTATTGGGCATCCAGATTTTCGGGATAATACTATCTGTTTCTACTTTTATCTCTTTTTTCTTTTCTACAAAAAGAGAATCACGCACCATTAAAAAATTATGGAAGATACCATCTGCATCTTGATATCTTCCGCTTATTTTTCCAGCAGAGAAAGTTCCAGCCAAACGAAAATCACCATCCTTTGTATTTACATTTATTTCATTATCAGAAAGAGATGTTTTAAGTGCTAATGAGTCCAACAAAAAGATGGTTGCTTTTGGCTTTTCCTTTGTTCCTTTAATTGCTGCCAACTTATTTTCCAACTCATCAGAACTAAAAGTGTAAAACCCTCTCACATCAAGTTCTTGTTTTTTATTTACCTCATATTTTTTCCCAGCAACCCAATTTTCATAAATAACGCCATCTTCAAAAATATCTTTTGAGCAAATAATAAAATTAGCAAACTTATCAGATTCAATACTCCCAATTAAGTTTTTCGCATTCACAAATTGAGCTGGAATTGTTGTTAAAGCAGCAAGCGCATCCTTTTTAGAAAGGCCTTTTTTTACAGCTTTTCGCAAATGAGTCAGAAAATCTTTAATATTTTTGTACCCCGAACTTGTAAGCGAAAATGTAATGTCATTATTGGCTAAAATAGTAGGATTATAAGGGGCATTTTCCCAATGTTTTAGTTGCTCGAGTGTAATATTTTCAGCTTCCTCTGGATTGCTAACTTCATAACTTTTAGGAAAGTTAAGCGGTAAAATAAAAGAGAATCCGCTTTCCTTAATTATCCCCAACTGCTGATACTCATCTCCATTTCCTTTGATGATATAGTCCACTTCAAATTCATCTGCTATTTTATAAATTCGTGAAATATCAAAAGCATCTTTTATTTCAAAAATTTGTGGTAAATCTTGGTGGTTATTAAACGCTTCAAACGAATAGTTAATATTTTCAACTCCTTGTCCATACCACTCTGCATCCAAATAAGTTTGCCTAAACAGAGCAATGCTTCCCATAAGTGAAGTGGGGTATCTCTGGCTAGAACTCCCTTTATTAAAAGAGTAGTGAGCAGCAGCATTTTTTATCAAAATGTTTTGATGCTCCCTTTCTTCCGAGAGCAAAACCAATCCGCCAGTTCCTCTTAGAATTCCATCTTGTTGGTGGCTAAGAACTGTGCCAAATCCGACACTTCTTAAGCTTACCGCTTTTGCTCTATCATTTTTAAAATAATTTGTAGCAATAATTTCTGGGTGAATGGCCTGGTTCCAATGGAAGGCCCCCTCTTTTTTACTAGTATATTGCGGAAGATTGGAGTATTCCCTTTCTTTTGTTTTTGGCAAACCGTATTGACTGTTCAGGTCAATAAAAGAAGGATAAATATAATCACCTTTTAAATCTTTTATTATTGCATCTGTTGGTATTTGCACTCCAGTATCTGCTTCCAGAATTTTATTTCCTTGAATGAGCAAAATTCCATTAGGAATTTCATTGTCTGCATTTACAATGTGTGCATTGATAAAAGCATAAATAGGTTGAAATTCGGTAGCGACTCCATTTACAGGAAATGTTTCTTGCCCAAAAGAAGGAAAGCAAAAATTGAAGAGCAAAATAATAAAGATGTATTTTTTCATTAAGTAAAAATTCAAGCCGTGAATTTACAGATTTTTTACAAAGTGTCAGGTATTTCAAAATTCATTTGATAAAAAATGGGTATATTTGTCAAAACTAGAACCTCAATTTGTGTCATTAACAATTCATCATCTCCTACCATATTTGCTAATTCCTATTCTAATTTTGACGGTTGGTAAATCTTTTTTAGTTGGATTTATGGGAAAAGATTTATGTCTAAAAAAATGGAAGCTTACCTCCATTAGTATGATTTTGGCTCATCTGCAATTGGTATTTGGGATATTAGTATTTTCAAAATTTGCTTTTTCTAATCCTGTATGGGTGGCTATTATGAAAAATGCAGAAAGTAGAGAAATTTTTGTGGAACACCCTTTTATGATGCTAGTGGCAGTTATTCTAATTTCAGTTGGAAAGGTGAAAGCTAAAAAAATAGAAGATAATACTAAATCGGCTAAAACAACTTTTACTTATTTTTTCATAGCACTTGCACTTATTTTGCTTAGCACACCTTTTGATAAATTATTTTAATTGGGAAAAGAAAAAGCAATTCTTATAGGAGTAATTACTCCTGAACAAGACAAAAATCAGGCAGAAGAATATTTAGAGGAATTGGCTTTTTTGGCCAAAACTGCTGGGGCAATTCCAGTAAAAAAAATAACCCAAAAACTTGCTGTTCCTAACAATAAAACTTTTATTGGAAAAGGGAAAATTGAAGAAGTAAAAGAAATAGCTAGAGAACTGGAAGTACAACTCATTATATTTGATGATGACCTTAGTCCCATGCAACTAAGAAACATTGAAAAGGTTTTAGAATGCAAAATACTAGATAGAAGTGATTTGATATTAGATATTTTTGCCTCCCGTGCTAGAACAGCAAATGCAAAAACTCAAGTGGAGCTTGCCCAATATCAGTATCTGTTGCCCCGACTTACCAGAATGTGGACTCACCTTGAAAGACAAAAAGGAGGTATTGGAATGAGAGGGCCTGGGGAAACCCAGATAGAAACAGACAGACGGATTATAAACCAAAAAATATCCTTACTAAAAAAGCAGTTGGAAAAAATTGATAAGCAAAAAATTATCCAACGAAAAGGTAGAGGAAATATGATAAGGGTAGCAGTTGTTGGCTATACCAATGCTGGAAAATCAACCCTGATGAATCAACTGAGTAAGTCGGAAGTATTTGCAGAAAATAAATTGTTTGCCACCCTTGATACAACCATTCGGAAAGTAGTTATAGAGAATCTCCCATTTTTACTTGCTGATACCGTTGGCTTTATTCGCAAACTACCTCATCAACTTGTCGAATCCTTTAAATCGACCTTAGATGAGGTGCGCGAATCTGATTTGCTTTTACATGTAGTTGATATTTCAAACCCTAATTTTGAGAGTCAAATAGAGGCGGTAACCCAAACCCTTGCTGAGATTGGGGCAAGTGAAAAACCCATGGTTTTGGTGTTTAATAAAATGGATGCTTTTAGCTATATAGAAAAAGAGGAAGACGATTTGACCCCTAAAACAAGAGAGAATTTTCCCTTAGAAGATTTGCAGAAAACATGGATTGCAAAAATGGAAGAAAACACTATTTTCATCTCGGCACTTAAGAAAACCAACTTTGAGCAACTTAGAAAATTGCTTTATGAAAAAGTAAAAGCACTACATATAAGAAGGTATCCTTACAACAACTTTTTGTACTAAGAAAAATCTTGCAAATCGTAAAGCGTTTTGTAGTGCTTATTAGCAGCAATAAGCTGATTGTGAGTGCCTGTTTCCACTATTTCCCCTTCATGCAATACAATTATTTTATCTGTATGCTGAATGGTAGAAAGGCGGTGCGCGATTACAATAGAGGTTCTGGATTTCATCAAATTATTTAGGGCTTCTTGAACCAGTTTTTCCGATTGTGTGTCCAATGAAGAGGTAGCCTCATCCAAAATAAGAATAGGAGGATTTTTCAGTATTGCCCTAGCAATACTTAATCTTTGCTTTTGTCCACCAGATAATTTCACTCCACTATCGCCAATATTTGTATCATATCCGTTTTCACACTGTAAAATAAAATCATGCGCATTAGCAACTTTTGCTGCACTTTCCACTTCTTCTTTTGTAGCAGTTTCGTTCCCTAATAAAATATTATTAAAAATACTATCGTTAAACAAAATGGACTCTTGATTTACAATGCCCATCAATTTTCTTACATCTGCAATTTTTAGATTTTTTATATTCTCTCCATCAATTTTCACTTCTCCTATTTTTACATCATAAAAACGAGAAATAAGGTCGGCCAAAGTAGATTTTCCACTTCCGGATTGCCCAACCAAAGCAATAGTATCTCCTTTTTTTAAGCTTAAATTAATATCTTTTAGTACCTGAATATTTTCATAGCTAAAAGTAACCCCTTCAAATTTTATTTCTGATTTAAATGCTGAAATTGTTTTGGCATTTTTAGCATCTTTTATTTCATTTTCTGTATCTAATATTTCATGAATACGAGCTGCTGAAGCACTTCCTTTTTGAATAAAATAATAAGCAGAAGTGAAGGATTTCGCAGGAGGGATAAGTTGAGAGAAAATGGCAATATACCCTATGAATTCTTCTGGGGAAAGCGGACTGTTCCCACCTAAAACTAATTTGCCGCCAAACCACATTACCACTATCATTACCACTGTGCTTAGGAATTCACTCATTGGGGAGGACAGATCTTTTTTTCGTAAGAGCCGAGTCATGATATTTCTGTAATCGGCACTTTCTTTTTCAAATTTTTCATTAATTATTTTTTCAGCATCAAATGCTTTGATTATTCTGAGGCCCGAGAGGTTTTCATTAATTATGGAGAGCAAATCTCCCATTTTATTTTGGCCTTTTTCTGATGATTTTTTCAAACTCTTACCAATCAGTGCAATCAAAAATCCGGTAATAGGGAAAAGAATAATTACAAAAAGGGTGAGCTGTGGGCTGATGATGATTAGTGTAATTAAAAAGATAATAATGTTGAGCGGATCTTTAAAAAACATTTCTAGAGAACTCATTATCGACCATTCAATTTCAACCAAATCGGTAGTCATACGTGCAGTAATATCGCCTTTTCTTTTTTCAGTAAAATAGGAAATAGGCAAGCTAATAATTTTTTTGTTCAAGTCGTTCCTCAAATCGCAAACCACTCCATTTCGGATTGGAGAAAGAAAATAAAGCGCTAAATACCGGCATAAATTCCTACAAAAAAACATTACCAAAATTAAAATACAGACAAAAACAAGCGCCTCAACTTCTCCTCTATCATTAATAATAGTGGTGATAATGGCATAAAAGTTTTCTTTAATGGCAGAGGCAGAGAACCCTAAATCAGAAGGAGTATAAACCTTTTCTTGTGTGCCAAAAAGCAGCCCTAGAAATGGAATAATCATGGTAATGGAAACCAAAGAAAATAAAATATTCAGGATGTTGAAAAAAATATTGAGCCCAGCATAGCCCAAATAAGGGTTCACATATTTCAGTATTCTGAAAAAATCTTTCATGAGAGCAAAGATAGAATAATGTATCTTTGTAAAATGGAAACTACACGACAAAAAAAGATTTCACGGTTTATTCAAAAAGATTTAGCAATAATATTTCAGCAATATGCCCCAGCACTTTTCGGGAATATTCTCTTTACCGTAACAGGGGTAAGGGTATCACTTGATTTGTCGGTGGCAAAAGTTTATTTGAGTATTTTTCCTGCCAGTGATGGAGAAAAATTAATAGCCCAAGTAAAAGAGAAAAGTCCTTATTTTAGAAATCTGCTTGCCAAAAGGGTGCGACATCAACTCAGAATAATTCCTGAATTACACTTTTATTTGGACGATTCGGCCGATTATGCAGATGAAATTAATAGATTGTTAAAAGGATGAACTTTCCTTTTTTTATAGCCAAAAGATACCTTTTTAGTAGCAAAACAAAAACGGCCGTAAATATTATTTCCTTTGTTTCCATGATGGGAGTGATAACTGGTACTGCCGCTTTGGTACTTCTTCTCTCTGTATTTAATGGTTTTGAGGATTTGTTGCTTAGCATGTACAATAGTTTTGACCCTCACCTTAAAATAACTTCCAATGAGGGTAAAACTTTTAACTCAGAAAGTATAATTTCAGTATTAAGTGAAAGTAACGAGATTCTTTATTTTACGGATGTGATGGAAGAAAAAGTGTTGATGAAAAATGGAGAACATGAGTTTATTGCATCCATCAAAGGAGTTGGAAAGGATTTTAGTAAAATGACTAATTTGGATAGCATTATTATTGATGGAGAGAATTTTGAAAATTATGAAAACAATAGTGTGGCTGTGCTTGGACAGGGAGTTGCTTATCATCTATCAATGGGAACAGGAAATATATTCAGCCGATTAAAAATATATGTTCCAAACCGTGAAAATAATACTCTATTAAATGCTACAAATGCCTTTGTAAACGCATCAGTTTTACCTGTTGGGATTTTTTGTAATGGAGCAGAATACGATAATAAATACATTATTACACCTATTGCTTTTTTGCAAGATTTATTGCAGAAAAAGGAAGTTTCAGCTATTGAGGTACAGCTAAAAGAGGAGATTGAAATGTTGGAAGTACAAAAATATTTACAAAGCACTTTGGGTAAAAATTATAAGGTAAGCAATCGATTGCAACAGCATGCCGTTTTACATAAAATTTTGAATTCAGAAAAACTGAGCGTATTCCTTATCCTAACTTTTATGCTGATTATTGCCACCTTCAATATTATTGGTTCGCTTAGTATGCTGATGATTGAAAAAAAGAATAATATCAAGACCTTTTGGAATTTGGGTGCCAGCCAAAAAAGTATTCAGAAAATATTTTTCGCAGAAGGAATGCTAACAGTAATTATTGGTAGCTTTTTAGGAATTCTGCTTGGATTACTGCTTGCTACTTTACAAATGAAATATGGAATTATCGGTATGGGAGAAGGAAATTTTATTATTCATTCTTACCCTGTGGTAATACATTATTTGGATTTACTTTGGGTAGAAATAACAGTAATTGTTATTGGGCTTTTTGCCTCTTGGTATCCTGCAAAAGTTTTGACTAATAGACTACTTAAAACTTAACCCCCTCAAACTCCACTGCTACTTTGTCTAAAGTTTCCATAATCTCTTCCAAATTATAATAGGTGACCAGTTTAATTCTATACGCTTTAAAGTGAGGAATTCCTTTAAAATAATTGGTATAGTGGCGTTTCATTTCAGCAATTCCCAGCACTTCTCCTTTCCACTTAATAGAATGTTGCAAATGCCTTTTACATGCACTTACTCTATCTTGTAGAGTCGGTTTTTCTAAATGCGTATTAGTTTTAAGAAAATGCTTTATTTCATTAAAAACCCAAGGGTAGCCAATGGCAGCTCTTCCAATCATCACGCCATCTACTCCATATTTATCTTTTACTTCTGCTACTTTTTCAGGAGAATCTACATCTCCATTTCCAAAAACAGGGATATGCATATTTTGGTTGTTTCTTACCTCTCCGATTAAAGTCCAATCAGCCACTCCTTTATACATTTGTTTTCTGGTTCTGCCATGAATAGAAATTGCTTTTATACCAACATCCTGCAATCGTTCCGCCACCTCAACTATATATAAAGAATTTTCATCCCAGCCTAAACGGGTTTTTACCGTTACTGGAATATTAGTAGCTTTTACTATTTCTTTGGTCATGGTCACCATTTTTGGGATGTCCTGCAATATGCCAGCCCCAGCTCCTTTATTTGCTACTTTTTTTACAGGGCAACCATAATTAATATCAATGAATTCGGGTTTTGCTGCCTCACAAATCTCAGCAGCTTTTCGCATAGAATTAATATTATTTCCAAATATTTGAATTCCTATTGGCCGCTCAAAATCGTATATATCCAACTTCTGGGTGCTTTTTATAGCATCCCTTATCAGTCCTTCTGAGGAGATGAATTCTGTATACATAATATCCGCCCCATTCTCCTTACAAAGTGCACGAAATGGGGGGTCAGAAACGTCTTCCATGGGGGCCAAAAGAAGTGGAAAATCTCCTACATCAATATTTCCTATTTTTACAGCCATAATATGTTACAAAAATAGTGAATTTATGAAGCTTAAAGGAATTTTTTATAAGAAGTCAGTAGCCATGCAATTTGCCCTGTTTTTTGCCATTACATTTCTATCAGTAGTTGTTTTTTCTATTATCTCTTATGTTTCCCTACCCTTATTGTTTGATGTTGGCTTTTCTGATTTAAGTTTTTTTCTTTCAGATTATAGTAATTCCAAATCGGTGAATGCGCTCAAATTTTTGCAACTATTTACTTCTGTCGGGCTTTTTATTGTGCCGCCTTTCCTTTTTGTCTATTTTACTTCCTTCCAATTACAGCTTAAACAAAAGATAAACAGGCAAAGTGTGTTGCTTGCTATTGCCATAATGCTGATTGCAAATCCATTTGTAGCTTATTTAATGCAATGGAATCAAACACTGGTTCTTCCAGATTTTTTGGAAGCAGTGCAAATGTGGATGGAAGTATCTGAGCAAAAATCAATGCAAATAACAGAAGCTTTTTTAGCCATGAACAGTATGGGAGATCTGCTTATTAATCTATTCTTGATTGCCCTAATTCCAGCAATTGGGGAGGAACTTTTATTCAGAGGGATATTGCAGCAACTATTTGCAAAATGGATAGGGAAAGTTCATCTTGCTATTTTTATTTCGGCCATTTTATTTTCTGCCATTCATATGCAGTTTTTTGGCTTTCTGCCAAGGTTTGCTTTGGGGCTTGTCCTTGGCTATATGTTTTATTGGAGCAACAATTTATGGTTGCCAATTTTGGCTCATTTTACCAATAATGCTTTGGCAATCATTTTTACCTATCATTTTGTGGCTGACAAAGTGCAAATAGACTTTCTGAATGAAGAAATTCCGGTAAATATTAGTGGGGCACTTATTAGTTTTTTGGCGGTTGCCTTGCTGATGTATTTATTATATAAAAAGTCGAGCATAAAAAAAGAGCTGAAAATTCAGCCCTAATTATTTTATTAAAAGCCTAATATCTAAATACTCCTATCTATTTAGTATGTTCCTTTTCTAGTAGAGTAGTTTATTTTTAGGGCATTTGCTTTCCTGAGCTCTTGCTTTACATCAATAACAGTTCCCATTCTCACCTCTTCATCCGCCTTTATAGAAACCGTCATATAAGGAATTTCCTTTTCGTTATGCGATTCCCTTTCGGTGGCGATAAATTCCTGGATATCGGCAGTTTCGGCAAATGCATCATTTAGTTGTACTCTTGGTTTTGTTCCGTAAGAAGATTGCAAGCGTTTTACAGGAGAGCCAATATAAATATAACTTACCAATGATTTCTTCTCCATTTTTCTTATTTCAGATGCTTTTGGTGTTAGCACATCTACAAAGAGTGTAGTTTCACGCATTACGGTCGTTACCATGAAAAAGAACAATAGCATAAATACAATATCTGGCAAAGATGCTGTTGAAATAGCTGGCGACCCGCCTTTTGATTTTCTTCTGAATCTACTCATTGTCTCCTACATTTTTAGGTTCTGCTTCTGATATTTTTTGCGGATATTTTTTACGGATTGTTCTTTGTTGCGATTTTGGTAAATCATAATATCGAGAGCCAAATTCAGATAAAGCAGCTGAGTTTCTTAGTTCGTTATAGGCAGCAGTCAATTCATTTTGCACCTGAATATATGTTTTATAAGAGGTGCCTCTATCGTTTTGCAAAGAGATAATTGCTTTTTCAGGATTGTCCGATAGTTCAGGATTTAAACCGTTATTATCAATAAAACCTTTTGCACCATCTTTCAGCTCGGAAATATGCATTGGTGCACCTTCCACTAAAAGCTGATTGTTGGAGTTTACAAGCACCACATAAATGTTTCTGGCATGAATTTGAGAATCATCTTCTACTTGCTCTTCCTCTGGCATTGGTGGTAGTTTCCTGGCAATACCCGTATCTACATCCATGGTAGTTGTTACCAAAAAGAAAATCAGTAGCAGGAAGGCAATATCTGCCATAGAGCCTGCATTTATCTCTTGAAGTTCGCGATTGCTTCTGGCCATTATTTTTTAAATACTTTTCCGAACTCAGTGTAAATTACAGTTAAAACTGCACCAATGGCTAAAAAGTAAAAAGTATTTAATGCCATACCAACTCGTTTTGCTGCCCCAGAATTGATGTGATATTTTTCATAGGAAGGCAAAACTTCTGAGGAGGCGATAAGGTAAGAAATAATTAAAATAACAACTAATCCGCCAACTGTGTAAAGTGTTCTCTTAGCATTGTTAGGGTGCTTAACCATTTGCATTACAGAGAATGCTACTACCGCTAATGCAGCACCAAAAATCATAATGTAAGTAATAATGATACCAATATTAATCAAATCCATGCTTATTTATTTTTTACTAATAAATCAATTAAGGTAATGGAAGCATCTTCCATATCGTTTACAATACTGTCAATTTTTGAAACAATATAGTTGTAGAATACTTGCAAAATAATTGCTACAATTAGTCCGAATACAGTAGTTAAAAGCGCTACCTTAATACCTCCTGCAACAAGTGATGGAGAAATATCTCCTGCAGCTTCAATAGCATCAAAAGCACCAATCATACCGATTACCGTTCCCATAAAACCAAGCATTGGGGCTAAGGCAATAAATAGCGCAATCCAAGACAACCCTTTCTCTAATAGTCCCATTTGAACTGAGCCATAAGCAACCACTGATTTTTCAACCATGTCAATTCCTTCACCAGAACGATCAAGTCCTTGGTAAAAAATAGAAGCAACAGGACCTTTTGTATTTCTACACACTTCTTTTGCTGCATCCACTCCGCCAGATTGAAGAGCGCCTTCAACATCATTTATTAATTTACCAGAATCGCTTGTCGCCATATTAAGGTAAATGATTCTTTCAATTGCTAAGGCTAACCCTAAGATTAAACAAAGCAAAACAATCCCCATAAAAGAAGGCCCCCCCTCAATAAATTTTTGTTTAATAATTTGGTGAAAAGATGCTGATTCTTCAGTTTGAGTAGATTCAATCATAGCAGCTAGACCTTGCTTGTCTTCTTCTGACATAACAGTTTCTTCTACATCCTGCTCAGTGATTATTGTATCTTGATTTTCTTGTGCATAAATAGTGTAAGATCCCATTAAAAATAATCCTACTAATGTGATTAAGGCAAATTTATTTTTCATTTTGTTTTAGTTTAATTTTTTAATTGGACAAATTTATAAAAATATTATAAAGAAGAAAGATATCTTCTGTTTACTTC
>DASCPP010000072.1:0-13844 GCA_036012565.1 Flavobacteriales bacterium
TAGTGGAAATGTTGGTGTTTAAAACATCTATAAGCATAGTATCTGAATGAAGCTGACCAATACTATCAGTAATTACTCCTGCTACAAAAGTAGATTGAGTGGGGGCGTAAAAAAGGGTGTCTCCACCACCTATCATCTGACCAGTGCTTACATCATACCAGTTTACACCTCCTCCAGTAACTATATCTATTCTACCTATTGAGCCAGTAGTCTCTGACATGTAACTACCAGAAAGAGGAGTTCCCATACATAATGCGCTTTGCAATAACAATCTTGTAATAGTAGTAGGATGTCCGTCAATGGTAAAAGTTTGAGATCCAGACGGGCCATAAGAATTATACATTGTTGGAGCAATTTGTATAGGTCCTGTTGACAGAACAGGAGCATGTTTTGCTCCAATAACGCCATAGTAGTTACCACTAACAATATTTACATTACATGCTATCCATCCTTCAGCAGTATCAATTGCTGAAAACAAAGTAGTATAAGGACCACCAGGTCCTGGGAAAACAACTGGAGGTGATGTTCCGAAATCAATAATTTCCACTGATTGATTCGTTCCTAATACAGCTCCAGCAGTATTATCATCAGAGCAATGCACTCCAGAAATAGTATATGAAGATTGTGCTTGAAACGACCATCCTCTGGTTTGGCTTGACGAATAATCACTGAAGTGAACTCCAGCAACAACTGTATCTATACCAGCTCCTTGACTTCCCCCTTGCAATAATACGATTACCTCTGCTGTATCATCTAAGCATATGGTTTGGTCATTTCCTACATTAATTTGTCCATATCCAATAATTGGCAAGCAAAATAATATTAGTAGTAGTTTCTTCATTGTTTACTTAAATTTCCAATCGTATGTGTGTAGGTTTTCTATTGAGTTTCGTAACAAATCAATTGCTCCTCTTACATCTTCTTTATGCACCATTTCTATTACTTGGTGTATATGCCTGGTTGGTATAGAAACAGCTCCGGCAATACTTCCTCCTGGGTTCATTCTTTGTATTCCTGCTGTATCTGTTCCTCCTGCAGGTAAAATTTCCAATTGTGTTTTTATTTTTTTCTTTTTTGCTAATTCCTTCATGTATTTTACCATTCGGTAATCACAAACAGTTGCAGAGTCCATAACTTTTATACACGCCCCTTCCCCAAGAGCAGAAACTTGTTCTTGTTTAGTGCTTCCTGGGGTATCCCAAGCAATAGTAGTGTCTAAGCCAAAACCAAAATCAGGGTTAACCTCTAAAGCAGAAACGTTTGCTCCTCTAATTCCAATTTCCTCCTGCACTGTAAACACTCCATATACATCATAAGGAGGTTTCTTTTTCATTTCTCGGAACATCTCAATCAAGATAAACACAGCAACTCTATTATCTAAGGATTTACAATTCAAACAATCTCCCATTTCAATCATTTTTCTATCTCTGGTAATTGTATCTCCAACTGAAATAATTTTTTCTAACTCTTTTTTTGTTCTGCCTGTGTCAATAAAGTAATCTTTAATTTTTGGCACTTTTGCTCTATCTGCCACGCTCATCAAATGAATTGGTTTAGTTCCCATCACTCCAACTATATCTTCCTTTCCATGAATAATCACTCTTTGTGCGGTAAGTGTTTTTGGGTCAAAGCCCCCTAGTGTGTGAAAATAAATAAACCCTTTATCATCTATATGGGTTACA
Organism: Flavobacteriales bacterium; assembly: GCA_036012565.1. Lineage (GTDB taxonomy): Bacteria > Bacteroidota > Bacteroidia > Flavobacteriales > BACL11 > DUAL01. The sequence continues at coordinate 1,683 of DASCPP010000072.1, forward strand.
ATAAATCCAATCTCATCCATATGAGCCCCAATCATTACTCTTTTGCTTTCTTTTCCTTTTTTTATTGCAATCAGATTTCCTAAATTATCTATTTTTATTTCATCTACTAATGAAGTTACTTCTCTTAGTACAATTTCTCTCACTCTTTGTTCGTGCCCTGGCGCTCCTGCTACCTCACAAATCTCTGCTAATAATTTTGTATTTATTTTTTTACTCATAACTTTACGCTCTACTTAATTTCATCATATTAGTCATTCCTTTTTCATTTGCTGGCATACTCGCCACATTGATAACTAACTCTCCTTTCTTTATTAGTTTGTTTTTGATTAAAATCTCTTTGGTTTCCTTAATGGTTTGATCAGTAGTTGTACCTCTATCATAATAAAATCCTTGCACCCCCCATACTAAAGAAAGGGTGTTTAAAATGGAGTGATTGTTGGTAAAGGCGTAGATAAAAGCGTGCGGCCTATGGCTTGAAGTTTTTATGGTATTATAACCAGAATAGGTAATAGTAATTATTGCTTGTGCTTTTGTTTGCTCTGCAATTTGACAGGCGCTTGAACAAATTGCAGAAGATAAACCTCTTTCGTTTTTTGAAGATGTTTTTGTTGCTTCTTTTTTTGAAATATTATGTTCGCTCCTCTCTACATCTCTAATTATTTTTCGCATGGTGTCAATTACTTTTGTTGGGTGTTTCCCAACTGATGTTTCTCCGCTAAGCATCATTGCATCTGCTCCATCAATCACTGAATTTGCCACATCATTTACCTCTGCTCTTGTTGCTGAAATATTTTTAGTCATACTCTCGAGCATTTGTGTCGCAATTACTACTGGTTTAGATTGAGTGATACATTTTTCAACAATCAATTTTTGGTAAACTGGAACTTTATGAAGTGGGATTTCAATCCCTAAATCTCCACGCGCCACCATTACTGCATCTGCTTGTGTAATTATATTATCAATATCATCTATTGCTTCTGGTTTTTCAATTTTAGCAATTACCCGAGCATTTGAGGTTTTGTTTTTCCGGATTATCTTTTTTAGTTTTATTATGTCCTCAGATGAACGAACAAACGATAGGGCTATCCATTCAATTTTTTCTCCTAAAATAAATGCTAAATCTTTTTTATCTTTTTGTGTTAAACAGGGTATGGATGTTTGAGTATCAGGAAGGTTTACTCCTTTATTAGAATATAGTTTTCCGCCAAAAATAACTTTTGCTTTTATTGTGTTTTTAGAATTTGAATGAATTGTTTTTAGTACAATTTTTCCATCATCCAATAAAATCCTATCTCCTTTTTTTACGTCTTTTGCAAAAGAAGAATAGTTTATAAATATAGCTTTTTTGTCTTTTTTATTAGTGCTAAAACTTACCTCAGACGCTTTTCTAAGTGTCCTTGGGGTTTCAAAATTCCCCACACGAATTTTAGGCCCTTGCAAATCGGCAAGTATTGCAGTATGTACATGTAATTCCTGATTTATTTCTTTTATTATAGTTATAATCTCTTTTGCCTTTTCGTGCGAGAGGTGGGAGAAATTCAGTCTACACACATTTACTCCCCTGCTTATCATTTTCATCAATATTGCTTTTGATGATGATGACGGGCCTATTGTTGCTATTATTTTAGTTTTTCTTATCATGAAAAATAAATGGGTTTAATGAGCTTATACTATCTAAATCAAATTCAAAAATCAACAAAATTTCGGGTATTTTGCTTAACTTTCCAATAAATTCTTCTTTTTCTTTTTCCCAAAAAGGATTTTGAATTTTTAGAAAGTAGTCTATATTCTTGTATTTTGGTAATAAATGCCCTCCTTTTGAGTAATTAGATATTAAATCGTGGTGGATTTCTAAATCTTTATCTTCAGAAGTGAACCTACTAAACTCAACTTCTGTTGTTTCTTCTGGGTTGTGGTATTTGTTTTTAATAAAGTTTACTTTTAGCCTATTGTTCATTTCCCAACACAACTTATATCCTTTTGCATGGCTATTAATAGCCAGCACTATAAAATCAACTTCATCTAAATATCCAAGTGTTAATGATTTCATAAATAACTTTTGCTAAGCTACGAATAAACCTTATATTTTTTTAACTACTACAGTCGCATTGTGCCCGCCAAAACCAAAAGTATTACTAAGTGCATAATTGACGGTTCTCCTTTCTGCCCTGTTGAATGTTAAATTTAACTTCTCATCAATTTCAGGATCTTCTGTTTTGTGGTTAATTGTAGGCGGAATAGTGTTTTCTTTTACTGCCATAATACAAGCGATAGATTCAATTACTCCAGCAGCACCTAATAAGTGGCCAGTCATGGATTTTGTGGCGCTAATGTTTAAATTATATGCGTGCTCTCCAAATAAGGATTTAATTGCTTTTGTTTCGGCAATATCGCCAAGTAGTGTTGATGTTCCGTGTACATTGATATAATCAATGTCGCTTATTTTTGCATTTGCATCTTCTATTGCCAAGCGCATTACATTAGATGCGCCAAGCCCTTCTGGGTGAGGCGCGGTAATATGATGGGCATCAGCTGTTAGTCCTCCTCCAACTACCTCAGCATAAATGGTGGCGCCTCTTTTCTTGGCATGCTCATATTCTTCTAACACTATCGCTCCGGCCCCTTCTCCCATTACAAAACCATCTCTATCTTTATCGAAAGGGCGAGATGCTGTTTTTGGATCATCATTTCTAGTGGACAAGGCCATCATTGCATTAAATCCTCCTATCCCTGGTTCATAAACACAAGCTTCTGATCCTCCTGCAATAAAAATATCTGCTTTGTTCCATTTAATATAATTGAAGGCGTCAATTAATGCATTTGTAGAAGAAGCACAAGCAGAAACAGTTGTAAAGTTTGGTCCTCTAAACCCATATTTAATAGAAATGTGGCCAGCAGGGATATCAGAAATTAATTTAGGAATAAAAAATGGGTTAAACCTTGGTGTTCCGTTACCTGTTCCAAAATTTACCGATTCGGTATAAAAGGTGTTCATTCCTCCAATTCCAGAGCCCCAAATAGCCCCTGCTCTATCAGAATCTATTTTTTCAACATCAAGTTCTGAATCCTTAAACGCCTCATTAGCAACCACCATTGCAAACTGGCAAAATCTATCCAATTTTCTGGCTTCTTTTCTATCTAAAAAGTCGGTTGGATTAAAGTTTTTAACTTCACAGGCGAACTGAGTTTTAAAATTAGTTGCATCAAAAAGGGTGATTGGAGCAGCACCACTCTGTCCGCTAACTAATCCTTCCCAATATTCTTGCAGATTATTTCCGATAGGCGTAAGCACACCTATCCCGGTAACGACAACTCGTCTTGCATCCATACGCTTTTTGTTTACTTATACTGCTCCTTCCACAAAGGAAATAGCGTCCCCAACAGTTGCAATGCTCTCTGCTTCATCATCTGGTATTTGAATGTCGAATTCTTTTTCAAGCTCCATTATAAGCTCAACTGTATCCAGTGAGTCTGCCCCAAGGTCATTAGTAAAGCTTGCCTCACTGGTTACTTCGCTTTCGTCAACCCCTAGCTTGTCAACAATAATTGCTTTTACTTTTGTGGTTACATCTGACATGTCAAAATATTTTTAAATTAATATGCTGCAAAGAAATACATTAATTGTGCAATTTGCAAACATTTGTTTTATCTCTTCTTACAAATATTTTTGTTCCTTTGCTCATTATTTTTAAACTTTTTATGCCGTGAAAAGTCATGTTGCCATTTTTGCTTCAGGAGCTGGCACAAATACTGAAAATATTTGTCGTTTTTTTACTGATACGCCTGATATAAGTGTTGTTTTAGTTTTGTCAAACAAAAAGAGTGCTCTTGTTTTAGAAAAGGTGAAAAAACTGCAAATAGATGTATGTGTTTTTACAAAAAACCAATTAACTGATTATGTTTTTATTCAAGAAATACTTGATAATTATGGTGTTGATTTTATTGTTCTAGCTGGATTTTTGCTTAAAATCCCAAAAAAAATGGTGAAAAACTACCCCAACAAAATCATTAATATTCACCCCGCTTTACTGCCAAAATATGGCGGAAAAGGAATGTATGGAGAAAATGTTCATAAAGCTGTTTTAGAAAATAAGGAGTCGGAATCTGGAATTACAATTCATTTTGTAAACAATAACTATGATGAGGGGGAAATTGTTTTTATGGCAAGGTGTCCTGTTGAAAAAGTCGACACTCCTGAATCGTTAGCTAATAAAATTCATAGGCTAGAAAAGGAGTATTTCCCTAAAATAATTGCTTCTATAATTCGAAAAAAATGATTACACTTTATACAGATGGTGCTTGTAGTGGAAATCCAGGGCCAGGAGGGTATGGCTTGGTTTTAATAAAAGGAAGCAACCGTAAAGAGTTGTCGGCCGGTTATCGACTAACTACTAATAATAGAATGGAACTACTTAGCGTGATTGTCGGTTTAGAATCTTTGAAAAAAGAAAAATCATCCGTTATTGTATATTCTGATTCTAAGTATGTGGTGAATGCAGTGGAAAAAAAGTGGGTTTTTTCTTGGGAAAAAAATAATTTTGGAAAAAAGAAAAATCCAGATTTATGGATTCGTTTTTTGAAGGTTTACCGAAAACACACCATTACATTTGTTTGGGTAAAAGGGCATGCAAACAATAAAGAAAATGAGCGGTGTGATGGGTTAGCCGTTAAAGCTACTGAGAACAATCCTCTTGAAATTGATAGTTGGTATGAGGGGAATGTTGCAAACAAAAACGAATTATTCTAGTTTTTTGTTAAAGATATATCGAATTGTACTAGGTCGATAAATTCTTGCGATCTGTTTTCCAAATCTTGATGTGTAAGTTCTTTTATTCTTTCTGTTCCAAATTTTTCCACGCAAAATGATGCCATTACCGAACCGTATATTACTGCTCTTTTCATGTTTTCAAAAGAGATGTCCTTTGTTTTTTCTAGATAACCAATAAACCCTCCAGCAAAACAGTCGCCCGCTCCTGTCGGGTCAAAAACATCTTCAAGGGGAAGTGCTGGTGCAAAAAATACTTCTTCTTTATTAAATAAAAGAGCGCCATGTTCTCCTTTTTTAATTACTAAGTAGTTTGGTCCTGTTTCGAGTATTTTTTTGGCAGCTTTTACTAGTGAGTATTCCCCGGAAAGCTGTCTTGCCTCTTCATCATTTATGGTTAGTACGTCTACCTCTTTTAGGGCTTCTTTTAAGTCTTCTAAAAAAAGATCCATCCAAAAATTCATAGTGTCTAAAACAATTAGTTTTGGTTTTTTTTTCATTTGATCCAACACTCTTTTTTGTATAGATGGCATTAAATTTCCCAACATTAAAAATTCTGATTCTTGGTATTTCTCGGGGACAATCGGATTAAATGTTTCTAAAACATTGAGTTGAGTATCAAGTGTGTCTCTCGTGTTCATGTCGTTGTGATATCTTCCTGACCAAAAGAATGTTTTTTCGCCTTTTTTAATTTGAAGCCCTTCTGTATCCACATTATGTTTTTCCAAAGTGTCTATAGCGTGTTTCGGAAAGTCATCTCCCACAACAGACACAAGGTTTAATTTTTTAGTAAAAAAGGACGCTGATAAACTGATGTATGTTGCGGCTCCACCAACAATTTTATCCCTATTTCCAAATGGTGTTTCGATGGCGTCAAAAGCTACTGTTCCTACTATTAAAATACTCATTTTGTTTTTTTGCAAATATATTGCATAATTAACTGCTTTATACTAATATTGCAAACCATTTTTTTAAATAATTCCTCCTTAGCTCAGCTGGTTAGAGCATCTGACTGTTAATCAGAGGGTCCTTGGTTCGAGTCCAAGAGGGGGAGCTAACAAAAAGCCCGGCTAAAAATAACCGGGCTTTTTGCGTATTAACCAAACCTTATTTTATTTCATTACCACAATTTTTTGGGTTTGTTTGCTTTCATTTGTCCGAAATTGACAAAAGTAAGTTCCGTTTGACAAATGCTTGGTATTGTAATAAAAATGATGTTGGCCTTTGAGGTTTTTTTCCTCAAAAATTGTTGTTACTTCTTTCCCTTGAAAAGTATATAGTTTGATGCTTACCTTACTGGCTATTGGCAAATAATATGAAAATTTTGTATTGTTTTTAGATATATTATTTATTACTTCAAAAACTAAGTTTGGTTTATTTGTTAGTACTTTTTCGTTTACCCCATCCTGATTTAAGACCAATAATGCTTTTTCTGTTCCAATCCATTTGTTGTCATTTTCGTCAATATAAATACTATAATGATTCATTTTCTTTTCTGTTGCTTTATAGAGTTTCCATTCAACACCATCAAATGATGATATCCCTTCTTGTGTGCCAATCCAAATTCTATCATAATCATCAACTGTTAAGCAGTTTATTGTGTTATGAGGCACTCCTGAATTTTCTTGTGTATAAACTTTCCAGCTTTCGTCTGATAAACTTAGGAGTCCTTTTTTAGTTCCAATCCATTTTGTGTTGTTTTTATCAATAATTATATTCCACACATGATTATCTGGTAAGGGGGAGTTTTTGCTGTTGTATTCGTTTACTGTTTTGTTGTTAATAACCAAAAGTCCGCTGTTGGTTCCTGCCCAAATATTATTTTCCTTGTCAATTGCTAGTGATATAAAATCATCATTCTTTATTTTTTTGTTTTTTCTGCTAAAAATCACCACTTTTTCCCCATCATGTTTTACCAATCCTTTTTCGGTTGCCAGCCAAATATTTCTATTGTAGTCTATTACAATTTTTCTTATTTTATCAGATGGTAAATTACTGTTTTTTATATTAATAATATTCCATTTTTTTTCTTCTATTTGTAATAATCCTGATGCTGTGCCTATCCAAATTGTATTTTCTACTTCTAAAATGCTTAGTATTTTATCAGAAGGGAGATTACTGTTTTTTGTGGTAAACACTTTCCAATTATTCCCATCAAATAAAATTAACCCCTCCTGGCTTCCAATCCATTTATTATTGTTTTTGTCAATAATTAAGGCTGTTATTTTATTATCTGGCAAGTTGGTGCTCGCGCTATTATATACTTTCCAGATGTCATTTTGCCCAATTGCAGTAACAACTGAAAGAATAAGTATTATGCTCGTTAGTGTCTTCATTTTTTAAATTCATATATTTATTTTACGAGCAGCTTTTTTAATTCGTTACGCCTAATGGTTATGAAAAATATTTCTTCTTTTGTTTGTCTTTTTGTTTTTACATGAATGGACTGATTGGGGTTGTTATGTTTTGAACGACTCTTTGCTTGTGGAAAATGCAAAAAGAAAAAGTTATTTTTTGAAAGGTTCTCTTGTTGTTCTTAGAACACTCTCACATAGTTTGTATACAAATTCAGGATATGGCCATGGACACTTATTGCCAGCATCTGATACGAAATGGCTTGTTGTCTCAGTTGATTCTATTGAGCAGATAAGTGGTCTTAATTTTTTCATTTTCTACCAAATCGTTTGGAAAACAACATGGAGAAAATTGCTGATTTAAACGATTGGGTTTAGTTTAAACCCTTTTTTTTGAATAGTTTTTGTTTGGCTTTTTTATTTCTTTTTTTGCTATTTACCCCTACTTTTTTTCCGTCTTTTAACAAAATCAATTTGTATTTATTTCCGTCTTTTCCTTCTGTTTTACTTGATGGCTCGTTATAGGCCGGGCATTCGCTTTTTGTTTTACAGGAACACAAAATAAAAATAAAAATAATGCTTGTTAGTATTAGTGTTTTAGATTGTTTCATTTACAAACAAAATTAACATTAATTTTGCCACACACAAAATTGATAGATGAAGAAAAGAAAAAGAGGAAGATTATCTAAAGACCCTTATTCGAAAAAAGAGTTAATTGATGTGGTTTTAAGTTTTTTTAGAGAAAGTCCGCACAAAAACTTTAATTACAAACAAATCTACAAACTTCTTGGCAGTAAAAATCCTGAGATAAAAACGCTTATAGTAGGTGTGTTACTTGGCTTGTATAAGAATGGAAGTATCCTAGAAATCAAACCTGGAAAGTATAAATTATCCGAGCATTCTCATAAAAAAACAGGGATTATAAAATCGGTTTCTTTTGGGGGGCTGTTAGTTGAAACAGAGGATAAAGAAGAGGTTTTTGTTAGTTTAGATTATAGCCGGTTTGCTTTTATTGACGATATGGTTTCTGTGCTTGTTTTTCCACAAAAAAAAGGACGCAAGAAGGGAGAGGTTTTAAAGGTTTTGGAAAGGAAAAAATCTTCTTTTGTTGGGGTTTTACAAAAAGCTTCAAACTTTGCTTTTCTTATTCCTGACAATAAAAAAATCCCTTTTGATATTTTTATTCCGAAACAAGAATTGAAATCAGATTATGTCGGAAAAAAACTTTTGGTTGAGGTTACAGATTGGTCGGAAAACAGGAAAAACCCTGTTGGAAAAATCATTTCGGTTATTGGAGAGGTTAATAATCACAATGCTGAAATCCACTCTATTTTATACGAATACGATTTGTCCCCTGTTTTTCCTGAAATTGTGACAGAAGCTGCTAAAAAAATGCCTCTAACTATTTCAGGAAAAGAAATTAACTCTAGAAAAGATTTAAGGGGTGTGGATACTTTTACCATTGATCCTGATGACGCAAAAGATTTTGATGATGCGCTTTCTGTTAGAAAATTAGAAAGTGGGAATTGGGAAATAGGAGTGCATATTGCGGATGTTTCTCATTTTGTAAAAAAAGGGAGTGTTTTGGATTTGGAAGCCGAGCAAAGAGCTTCCTCTGTGTATTTGGTGGACAGGGTTGTTCCTATGCTACCTGAAGTTGTTTCAAATGAAATTTGCTCACTAAAGCCTAATGAAGATCGGCTTTGTTTTTCTGTTTTGTTTACCGTGGATGAAAAAGCAAATTTGCTTGATTATTGGGTTGGTAAAAGCATAATTCATTCTGATAAGCGTTTTACTTATACTGATGCTCAGGAAATAATAGATGAGAAAAAGGGTTTGTTTTCTAAACAACTTCTGCTTTTAGATCGTCTTTCAAAAATATTAAGAAAAACTCGTTTTAAGCTTGGGGCTCTTGACTTTGAAAGTTCGGAGGCTAAGTTTGTTTTGAATGAAAAAGATGTACCTGTTGAGGTTTATTTTAAGCCTGTTTTGGATACAAATCATATGATTGAAGAGTTTATGTTGCTTGCTAATAAAACGATTGCAACACTGGTGGGGAGGCCAAAAAACAAAAGCCGATCGCGCCATTTTGTGTATAGAATTCATGATGTGCCTCTTTCTGAGAAAATTTCTTCATTAAGGCGGTTGGTTAAAAAGCTAGGGTACAATCTTGATTCTTCTTCAAAAACAAACTTGGTTTATTCGTTAAATAACTTACACAAACGTATAAAAGGAAGTAAAGAGCAAGATATGCTTGAAAAACTAATTATTCGTTCAATGGCAAAAGCTGTTTATAGCACAAATAATATTGGTCATTATGGTTTAGGTTTTGATTATTACACCCATTTTACTTCTCCAATCAGAAGGTATCCTGATTTGATAGTGCACCGTCTTTTAGAACAATTCCTTGATGGGAAAAACTCTGTTAATGAAGAAGATTTGGAGGCGGTTTGCAAATCTTGTTCAGAAATGGAAAAAAGAGCTGCTATGGCAGAAAGGGATTCTATAAAATATATGCAAGTAAAGTATATGCAGTCAAATATTGGAAAAACATTTTCTGGTATTATATCTGGGGTAACGGATTGGGGTTTATATGTTGAGCTTTCTGAAAACAAATGTGAGGGGCTTGTAAAAATCAAAAGCTTGAAAGAAGATTATTTTATCCATGAGGAGGAGAAGTTTGCCCTAATTGGGGTTGAAACAAAGGTTCAATACCAATTAGGGCAAAGTGTTCGGATAAACGTAGTGGCGGCCGATTTAGATAAAAGGCTGCTTAATTTTATTATTGTTTAATTAACTTTTGGTTCCACACCCACTCTTTTCCTTCTAATTTAATTTGATATATTCCGTCTGCAAGAGAAGAGATATCAATTGTTTTTTTACTTATTTTATTTATCTCAACAACTTTTTTTCCTTTTACATCTACAATTACAAAAGACGTTTCTCCTTTTGGTAAGTTTTCTAAAAACAACTTTCCTTTAGTTGGATTAGGATAAATTACAATTTCTGAAAGATCTTGTTCGCTAACCCCTGTTAATGGAGAGTTTATAGTGTTACAGTTTTGGTTGTTAATTGGGTTTGGATCTAATGAGTAGTTTGTCCAAGCACAAAGTTGTGCTGCTGGTGCCCCTACAGCCATTGGGCCCACAGGAGTTGAAAAAATATGGTTTATTGTGTTTCCTGGCGTAACGGTTGCTGTTACTGTTTCTGTTATTATTGTTCCAGAATTAAACTGATAATTAACATCAAAATTACTAGCCGTATTAATGCCAAAATTTTCTATTGTTACTTCAACATTTTGGCTCGTCCCAAGCGTACTTCCGTTTGCAGGAGTTGTTATGGATGTAATCCCTATATCATCTGAGAAAGGAATTTTTTCAACATCAATAGATATGAAAAAGTCTTCATTCTCAACATCCCTATAAGTTGACCAAAAATTACTAAGGACTTCATAAGTTTGTCCAGAAATCGGTGGTGTAACGTCTTTTCCTAGACCAATTCCTGCCGCCCCCATATACCACAAAACATACACTCCTCCACTAAAAATTGTGTCAGGAGAGGCGCATGAAACTATATTGTTTCCTGGAGCCACTACTTGTGCTGCAGAAACGGTTACCGAATCTAATAATGTTCCTGCTGTTCCGTTAAGCCCGTCATTGGCATATATTTTTGCGTCAAAGCTTGCCGCTCCAGCGTTGTTCTCAATATAAAAATTAGTGTTTTTTATAAGTGCTGGATAAAAAGGGGGCTCTAGATATACTGCTATCCCCCCATTTCCACCCGACCAATTAATACTTCCTCCTCCTGGCGTATGAGCATAGGTTAAATTAATTAATGCTTGTGTAGTATCTACCACCACTATTTCTTGTTCAAGAGTGTTATTTGTGGGGTCCATATCTCCTGTAGCACCACTTAGCATTGTTACAAAAGTGTGAGGCCCTAATACAGATGATGTTGGTTGAAAGGTGTTTATTAATACAAAGGTAGTGTCTGCTCCTGCATTTAGCATGTTTAGTGTTGCACTATTTGATACTGCAGGAGGGGAGAATTGTGGAGATAAATTAGTTATTACTGTTGCTCCACCAAAAGGCGTATTTCCCTCGTTTTTTATATTTGTTTTTAGCGTGTAGTTTGCCCCGTCTGCCGATAAAAATATTCCTTTATTATCTATATTGTCATTCCAATTTACCGCTATATCTGTAATTACTCCCGGATTTGTTGATGGATCAAATCGTAATGCGTTTGGCATTCCTATATTTGGAGAAAACGCATCAAAGTATATTCCTGATGTGTGTTGCAACCCAAAAGACCCTACTTTTGATTGAATCCCAACTTCAATATCTGTTGAGTTAGTTGTTGCAGCCATATCTCTATCTTTATAATTAATTACTATTGTAGAATCAAGTTTGTTTAATACTATTTGAAAAGTGTTATATCCTACCCATTCTTGTCCTGTTATAGGATTAAGATTCGGGTCTGTCCAAAAAGGAACATTTATATAAGAAATAATAGTTTGTGTTGGGGTATCATCAAAGTAACATCTTGCTGGATTTGCTATAGTTCCTCCAGGAGCAATAGTTGTTGTGTCAGGAGCAAAATTCAAATCACACATAAAACCTGCTATAAAATTATTTTTTGCATAAGAATTTGTTGGCATCATAGGGAAAGGAGAAGAAACTTGAATAGGTTTAAACCCAACATATCCGTTAGATCCAATCCAAATCTTATCTACAGAATACCAATAATAATCAAATGCTGGAGATATATTAAATGGTCCTACAATATTATCATCTCCTAAACCATCCACATAATTTTCAATTTGTTCAATATCAATCCAACTGTAGTTAGCTGGTCTTGTTGGATGATCACTGTTATACCAAGTATAACCATAAGGTCCTGGTCCACCAGAATTTTGTGCTAATATTGTTAAACTTAAAAAAATCAACGTTAAAAATAAATATTTTTTCATGGTTTTAGGTTTTTAAATGAAGCTGTGAAATTACACATTTTTTTGAATTTTCAAATTTTAATTTAATTCTATTA
>DASCPP010000073.1:0-57526 GCA_036012565.1 Flavobacteriales bacterium
GGGGTTTTGATGTTTCTTTCATTAAACCAATTGGAAATCTTTCGATATCCCAATCCTTTTCCGTGAAGTTCTTTAATGGTGTCATATAAATATTGTTGGTGTTCTGAATAGAAATAATTATTCAAATTTTTATCCGTGATATTGACATCAAATAACAGATTGACTTTTCTTCCAGAATAATCTTCCCTTGATAACGATTTTGTTACTGTTGAGTAGCGGGGTATTTTAAGTGGATTCTTTTCAGCCTTTCTTCCTTGATTCTTCCCTTCAAAACATCTCCTTTGCCCTCTCCACAAATCTATCTTCCTCTAACAAAATGCTATAAAAAATTTCATTTCCCCAAAGATTTCTGCCAATACTGGCTTTTAGTTGTTTAATGAGGTAGTTCCTTTCTTTTTGGTTCAAATCAAAAACAAATTCTGCATTTTTAGTATTTATAAATAATTTAAAAGCCATATAAATATCTCTTTCTAAAAGCTGCTTTTCTGTTAAGCTTTCTCTGTGTGTGTCGGCATAATCAAAGCAAAAATCAAAAATCCAATTTTTGCTAAAAAAAGGGTTTAATTTTTTACTGTCCAAAGTAGTGTCCAAAGCCACATAATAGTCAGGGGTAATGCCACCGCCTCCATAAACCTTTTCCCCTTTTGGAGTTGTAAAAATTAGGGAGTCAGCAATAGCCAAACTATCCTCTCCCTCATTTCCAAATCTTTCATATACTTCCATAAAATAATCATCTTCTTTCAGGTTTTCGTATGGTTTTTGTATACTTCTTCCCGTTGGAGTGTAGTAGCGTTGGGTGGTTAGGCGTACAGCCGAGCCATCATACAATTCTATTTGCTCTTGAACCAATCCCTTACCAAAAGTTCTTCTACCTACAATAGTTGCTCTATCATTATCTTGCAAAGCCCCAGCTACAATTTCAGAGGCAGAAGCCGACCCCTCATCTACCAAAACCACTACTTTACAATTTGTGAGCAAAGCCTTTTTATCGGCATGAAATTCTTGCCTTTTTCTCTTTCTCCCTTCTGTGAACACAATCATTTCTCCACTACCTAAAAAGGCATCACTTATATTAATGGCCGCCCCTAAATATCCGCCAGGGTTGCCTCTCAAATCTAGAATCAGATTTTCCATTCCACTATTTAAAAGCGATTGTACTGCATCCAAAAATTCATCAGTGGTAGTACCAGAAAATCGGTTTAGTTTGATGTATCCAATCTCATCTTCCAGCATCAGTTTTACATCTAAACTATATAGTGGAATTTTACCTCTTGTAATGCGATATTCTAATAGCTCTTTTACAGATTTTCGTTTTATCCCTACACTCACTTTTGTGCCGATTTCTCCTCTTAATCTGTCAATCACACCTTTGTTCTCTATGCCAATTCCAGCAACATTTTCCTCATTTACCACCACAATTCTATCTCCTGATTTTATCCCCAGCCTTTCTGATGGCCCACCGGTTATTGGTGACACCACCACAATAGAATCTTGCTGAATATTAAATTCCACACCAATTCCGCCAAAGCTTCCTTCTAAATCTTCATTTACCGTTTGTAGACGCTCTTTTTTTATATAAGTAGAATGTGGATCCAGCTCTTTCAAAATAGATTTTACCGCACTTTCTTCCAATTGCGCTTGATTTATAGTGTCCACATAATCCCTCTGAATCAATCGTAAAATGGTGTTGATTTTACTACTCTGATGAATTTGTAGTTTGCGATTTCCATCTTCTGGATTATTGATAAAATTACCAATTAACACCCCAATTATTAAAACAATAGAGAAAGCAATTGGTTGATATTGTTTTTTAATCCTTTTACTCATTTAGAATACTAATTTCATTATCTCTACTCCTGCATTTTCTAAAAACACCACTCCAGATTTATCTTTGTATTGCTTCAAATATACTAATCTTTTTATTCCCGCTTGATGCACCAATTTGCTACATTCCTTGCATGGCGACATGGTTAAATAAAGGGTTGCCCCATTGCAATCATGATTGGAACTGGCAATTTTCAAAATAGCATTTGCCTCTGCATGCAATACATACCAATGTGTCTGCCCATCAATATCCTCACAACAATTTTCAAATCCTGAGGGGGTTCCATTGTAGCCATCTGAAATAATCATACGATTTTTTACAATTAGCGCACCCACTTGCTTTCGTTTGCAGTGAGAGAGTTTTGCCCATTCCAATGCCATTTTCATATAAGCATTATCATATCGTGCTTGTTTTAGTTTTTCTCTTTTTCCCATAAGTGTTGCAATATATAAAAAAAGCCCTCAATTTTGAGGGCTTTGTGCCCAGAGCCGGGCTCGAACCGGCACGGGTTAACCCCACTGGTGTTTGAGACCAGCGCGTCTACCAATTCCGCCATCTGGGCAAATGGTTGGCGAAAATAATTAAACTCTTTCTCATAGACAATCATTTATCTTTATTTAATAAAATTAGTTAAAATGATGCAATAATTCTATATTTGCAGCCCTTTTTCAAAGAGGAAAAAATGAATAAAACAGTTAAATTTTTTGCAGGAAAAGCATCAGAAGTTTTGGCAAAAGAAATTGCGAATGCTTATGGCTCCCCTCTGTGTAGTAGTGACCTTATTAAGTTTGCAGATGGAGAATTTGAACCCTCTTTTAACGAAACGGTTAGAGGGGCAGATGTATTTTTAATTCAATCTACCACACCTCCATCTGATAATTTGATGGAACTTTTGCTTATGATTGATGCCGCAAAAAGAGCTTCTGCCAAAAATATTATTGCGGTAATGCCGTATTTCGGTTTTGCCAGACAAGATAAAAAAGGAAAACCAAGAGTACCGATAGGGGCAAAATTGGTAGCCAATTTACTCACGGCTGCAGGAGTTGATAGAATTATGACAATGGATTTGCATGCTGCTCAAATCCAAGGATTTTTTGAAGTTCCTGTCGATCATTTATTCGCTTCCGAACTTTTTCATGAAGATATTCAAAAGCTAAATTTAGAAAATTTGGTAGTTGCATCACCTGATATGGGAGGTTCTAAAAGAGCAAACTTTTATGCCAATCTTTTAAAAACGGGACTGGTGGTATGTTATAAGGACAGAAAAGAAGCCAATAAAATTGGCGGCATGATGCTGATTGGGGACGTGCAATGTAAAGATGTGGTAATAATTGATGATATGGTAGATACGGCAGGTACGCTTTCAAAAGCTGCTGATTTGATGATCGAAAAAGGAGCAACAAGCGTGAGAGCATATTGCACACATGGCGTACTTTCAAAAGATGCTTACGAAAAATTAGACAATTCAAAAATTCAGGAATTGATAATTACCAATACCATTCCAAAAAATCATAGAAGTAAAAAAGTAAGAGAAGTTTCCATTGCTTCATTTTTTGCACAAACTATAAAATCGGTAGTTAGTAATGAGTCGATTAGCGAAAAATGGAAAGAAAAATAAACAACAAACTATAACCCAAAAACAAATTTAAAAATGAAAACACTAGCAATTAGTGCAAAACTAAGAAATGGAACTGGCAAAACAGATTCCAAAGCACTAAGAAATCAGGGTAATGTACCATGCGTACTTTACGGGGGAGAAAAGCAAGTGTGTTTCTATGCTCATGAAAATGATTTTAGAAGCCTTGTATACACCCCAGACGTATTTATCGTAGAATTAGACATTGAAGGAGAAAAATTTCGGGTAGTAATGCAAGATCTTCAATTTCATCCAGTAACGGATAAGTTACTTCATTTAGATTTTCTACAAATTTTTGATGATAAAGAAGTGACCATGACTATTCCTGTTCATTTGAAAGGAATGTCTATTGGGATAAGAAACGGCGGGGTTCTTTCTTTTAGAAGAAGAAAAATTATTACAAGAGCAATTCCAGGAAATTTACCTGATTATATTGAAATCAATATTGCAGATTTAGATATAGGTCATTCTGTTTTTATAAAGGATTTAAGAGTGGATGAATATACATTTTTAGCGCCTGACAATGCAGTAGTTGTTGGGGTAAGAACAGCAAGAGAACTTATAATTGAGGAAGAAGAGGAAGAAGAATTAGAAGGGGAAGAAGGTGTTGAAGGGGAAGAAGGTGCTGAGGGAGAAGCAACTGAAGGTGCTGGTGAAGTAGCCCCATCAGAAGGTGGAGAAGAAAAACCAACTGCTGAATAAAAATGAAACACTTAATCGTAGGATTAGGGAACCCTGGTGAAGAGCACGAAAATACTCGTCATAATATAGGATTTAAAATATTGGATGCGCTTTCTAAGGCATCCAATATTTCTTTTACCCCTGACAAACATGCTAATATTACTACTATAAAATTTAAAGGCAGAACTTTACACTTAATAAAGCCAACAACTTTTATGAATTTGAGTGGTAAAGCGGTAAACTATTGGTTACAAAAATACAAAGTAGATATCAAAAATCTTTTGGTTATTACGGACGATACTGCCCTTGAATTTGGAACTTTACGCGTCAGAGAAAAAGGATCAGACGGAGGGCATAATGGACTGAAAAACACTAATGCGGTTTTGGGACATAATAATTATGCCAGATTACGATTTGGTGTAGGAAATGATTTCCATAGAGGAGGTCAAGCCGATTATGTACTTAGTAATTGGAGTAGTGAAGAAAACACAAAACTCCCTGAAAGAATAGAACAAGCAATAAAAATTATTCAGGCATTTACAACTATTGGGATTACAAAAGCCATGTCTGATTTTAATGGAAAGTAAAAATTAGCTTTCTAAATATTTTGCAATATTTACTTTTTTAGCAATAATAGAATGTAGTTTTTCAACTGCAACTCTTTCTTGCTCCATAGTATCTCTATCTCTTAAAGTAACAGTATTGTCTTCTAAGGTCTGATGATCCACCGTAATGCAATATGGTGTTCCAATTGCATCTTGTCTTCTGTATCTTTTTCCGATAGAATCTTTTTCTTCATATTGGCAATTAAAATCTATTTGAAGAGATTTCATTATTTCTCTTGCTTTTTCTGGCATTCCATCTTTCTTAGTTAGAGGAAGAATAGCAGCTTTTAATGGGGCTAAAACTGCAGGGATTTTTAAGACTACTCTACTTTCCCCATTTTCTAATTCTTCTTCACGGAAAGAATGACTTAATACCGTAAGGAACATTCTATCCAGTCCAATTGAAGTCTCTACTACATAAGGAACATAACTTTCTCCTAATTCAGGATCAAAATATTGTAGTTTTTTCCCTGAATGTTCTTGATGTGCTTTTAAATCAAAATCTGTACGAGAATGAATTCCCTCTAATTCCTTAAATCCGAATGGGAATTTGAATTCAATATCGGCAGCAGCATTTGCGTAATGAGCTAAATTTTCATGTTCATGAAAACGATAATTTTCTTCTCCCATTCCTAGTGAATTGTGCCATTTCATACGGAATTCTTTCCAGTATTCGTACCATTTCATTTCCTCTCCTGGGCGAACAAAAAATTGCATTTCCATTTGTTCGAACTCCCGCATTCTGAAAATAAACTGACGCGCTACAATTTCATTCCTAAATGCTTTCCCGATTTGAGCAATCCCAAAAGGAATTTTCATACGAGTAGTTTTTTGTACATTTAGGAAATTCACAAAAATACCTTGTGCCGTTTCTGGTCGTAAATACAAATCAGAAGAAGCGTCTGCAGTTGCTCCCATTTGTGTTTTAAACATCAAGTTAAACTGACGAACATCCGTCCAATTATTTGTCCCTGAAACTGGGCATTTTATATCCAACTCCTCAATTAATGTTTTTACATCATCTAATTTTCCTGCAGTAAGTGCAGTACTCATTTTCGAGTTTATTTCATCAATTTTCTTCTGTCTTTCTAAAATTCTTCCATTAGTAGTTACAAATTCTTCTCTGTTAAAAGCATCTCCAAATCTCTTAGCTGCTTTTACGCAATCTTTCTCAATTTTTGCTTCAATCTTTGCAATATGATCTTCAATCAGAACATCAGCACGGTATCTTTTTTTCGAATCTTTATTATCAACTAAAGGATCGTTAAAAGCATCCACATGTCCGGAAGCTTTCCAAGTAGTAGGGTGCATAAAAATAGAGGAATCTAATCCCACAATATTTTCGTGCATATTTACCATTGATTTCCACCAATAGTTTTTAATGTTGTTTTTTAACTCTACTCCATTCGGTCCATAATCGTAAGCTGCTGCCAGCCCATCATAAATCTCTGATGATTGAAAGACATATCCATATTCTTTGCAATGTGATACGATTTTTTTAAATATGTCTTCATAATTTGCCATGCTACAAAAATATAAATTATGTTATCAAAATCGTACTTTTGCGCTATGATTCAAGTAGAAGATAAAATAATTTCAATGGATGTTTTTGAAAAGCATTTTGTGTGCGATTTAAATGCTTGCAAAGGAGCGTGTTGTGTAGAAGGAGACGCAGGGGCTCCATTGCTAGATGAAGAAGAAAAAATATTGAACGAAATATATGATAAAGTAAGGCCTTATATGAAAAAAGAGGGAATTGCCGAAATAGAGAACCGGGGGGTTGCTGTATACGACTCTGAAGGCGATTTAACAACCACACTAGTAAACGATAGAGAATGTGCTTTTGTAATTTATGAAAATGGCATTATTAAATGCTCTATTGAAAAAGCGTTCATTGCTAAAAAAACAGATTTTAAAAAACCAATTTCTTGTCATTTATTTCCAATTAGAATAAAAGAGCACCGTGATTTTGACGCGGTAAATTATGAAAAAATAAAAATTTGTAAAACAGCACGTGAGTGTGGTAGTAAATTAGAAACTCCGCTTTATGCCTTTTTAAGAGAACCCCTCATTAGAAAATATGGAGAGGATTGGTATCAAGAATTATTAGAAGCCACTAAGCTGTTAGGGGAATAAGATTATTTAAAAGCGTTTTCTCCAGTAATATCTAATCCTGTAATAAGCAAGTGAATATCATGAGTCCCTTCATAGGTGATTACAGATTCTAAATTCATCATATGTCTCATAATAGAATACTCACCTGTAATTCCCATGGCACCTAAAATTTGTCTTGCTTCACGAGCAATTTTAAGGGCCATATCTACATTATTCCTTTTACACATTGAAATTTGGGCAGAAGTTGCTCTGCCTTCATTTCTAAGAACACCCAACCTCCAAGTAAGCAATTGCGCTTTTGTGATTTCAGTAATCATTTCGGCCAATTTCTTTTGTTGTAATTGGAAAGAAGCAATTGGTTTGCCAAATTGAATTCTTTCTTTAGCATATCTTAAAGCCGTATCATAACAATCCATTGCAGTCCCTATTGTCCCCCAAGCAATTCCGTATCTTGCAGAATCCAGACATCTTAAAGGAGCGCCTAAACCATCTTTATTTGGTAAAATGTTATCTTTAGGTATTTTTACATTGTCAAAAACTAACTCGCCAGTTGCTGATGCTCTCAGACTCCATTTGTTATGTGTTTCAGGAGTTGTAAAACCTTCCATACCTCTTTCTACTAACACTCCTTTTATTCTCCCTTCATCATTCTTTGCCCAAACAACAGCAACATCTGCAAATTGAGCATTCGAAATCCACATTTTAGCACCATTTAACAGATAATGGTCCACCATATCTTTTATGTTTGTCATCATTCCTCCAGGATTCGAACCATAATCAGGCTCTGTAAGTCCGAAACAGCCAATAAATTCACCAGTAGCTAATTTTTGCAAAAACTTTTGTTTCTGGTCTTCACTTCCATATTTCCAAATTGGGTACATTACAAGTGATGACTGAACAGAAGCAGTAGAGCGCACCCCGCTATCCCCTCTTTCGAGTTCTTGCATTATTAATCCGTAGGAAATTTGATCCAATCCTGCACCACCATATTCTGTTGGTATATAGGGTCCAAAAGCACCAATTCCTCCTAATCCTTTTATAATTTGTTTAGGGAATTCCGCTTTTTGACAAGCTTCTTCAATAATAGGAGAAACCTCTTTTTTCACCCATTCTCTAGCAGCATCTCTAATTAATATGTGTTCTTCAGTAAGGAGTTCATCCATCAGAAAATAATCAGGAGCTTGAAATAAATCTTGTGACATGGTAATTGTTAATTTTTTGGCAAAAATACCTTTTTTAATAAGATTAGTAAAGTTATCATAAAACATATCTTTGCAGAAGATAAAAAGATAAAATTGACTTATAGCGATACATTTTTTATTATTCTCACTTTCGATTTGCTTTTAATAGCACTGCTTAAAGCTTTTTACCAGAAATTTACAAAGCAATTGTTCCTTAGTGTATTTGCCCAACGATATGCCAATCAGTACTTGAAAGAAGAAAATGCATTTACAGAAAGGGTAACTTTTTTAGTCACAACCATAATGCTGATAAATGTTAGCTTGTTCCTAGCAAGAACTATTTTTGGAGACAGTTTAAATCCTTTTGATTTTTGGGAGGTATTTATTTTTACGACTATTTTTTTCTTTTCAAAGGCTATTATTATTCGCCTTTTAGGACATGTTTTTATATTAAAATCATTAGCAAAGTTGGGTGTATATTTTTCCTTTTTATTCGATAGAGTAATGGGGGTTATCCTTTTCCCCATTGTAGTACTTCTATTTTTTTCTCCCATTAATTCTAGCCCTATCTTATTAGTGTTTTCAGTAGTAATTATAGCCCTGTTTTTGCTGATTAAAATTTTCTGGTTATGGAAAATAGGAATAGGAGGCTTTGGGCTTTCCAGATATTATTTATTTCTGTATATTTGCACCCTTGAAATTTTACCACTTTTAGTTTTTACCAAAGTGGCATTCTATTAGAAGAAAACTAAAAAATAAAGGCACAATGGAAGGAAGAAAAATAAAGGTAAAATCCATACTTATTTCGCAACCAAAACCAGAAAATGGTAAATCACCTTACTTTAATTTGGCAAAAAAGCATAAATTGAAGATTGATTTTATTCCTTTTATTCATGTTGAAGAAATAAGTACGCAAGAGTTCAAAAAGCAAAAAATAAGTATTTTAAACCATGATGCGGTAATTTTTACTAGCAAAAACGCTATGGATCATTATTTTATGATGTGTGAGAAATTAAGAATAAAAGTTCCTGAAACCATGAAATATTTTTGTGTTTCTGAGGCCATTGCATACTATCTTCAAAACTTTATTACTTTCAGAAAAAGAAAAGTTTTTACAGGCGAGCAAATGTTTTCTCAGCTTATTCCTATCTTAAGAAAGCACAAGGAATGCATGTTTCTTTTACCATGTTCTGACCTTATAAAAGAAAGGATTGTAAATACTTTGCAAAGCAATGAAATTAATTTCACCAAGTCCGTAATGTATAAAGTGGTTTGTTCTGATTTATCAGATTTGAAAGATGTGTATTATGATATTTTGGTATTTTTCTCTCCAACAGGAATTACTTCTCTTTATAAAAATTTCCCCGATTTTAAGCAAAAGGATACTAGAATTGCAGCTTTCGGGCCAACTACCGCAAAATCAGTAGCCGATTATAAACTAATTTTAGATATTGATGCCCCAAATGAAAAAGCACCATCTATGTCCATGGCGCTTGATCAGTACATAAAAGTATCCAACAAAAGAAAAAGATAATTCTCAAAAAATCAAATTAAAAAAAAGGAGAAATTGCTCCTTTTTTTGTCCTCAGAAACTAGTAATTTAACCCATGCAAACTTTTAGTAAACAAGAGCGGCTTTGTGGTAATAAACAAATTGACAATCTTTTCGCAACAGGAGAGAGTTTTAAGGAAGGAAGTTTTACGGTAATTTGGAAAACACAAAAGGGGAATCCAGAATTTCCTGCACAAATCATGATAAGCATCCCAAAAAGAAATATAGCTAAAGCTAATCAAAGAAATTTGCTTAAAAGGTTAGTAAGGGAAACATATCGCAAGCAGAAACAGATTTTATATAAAGCTTTGTCAAAACAAGAGAAGCAAATTATTTTTGCAATTATTTATTTAAAATCAAATATTATAAAAAATAAAGAAATGGAACTGGAAATAAATGTAGTTTTAAATCGTTTAATAAAACAACTTTGAAAAAACTAATAAGGTATATTTTTATCACTATTATAAAAATCTATAGAGTAATGATTTCTCCACTTTTTTCGCCAAAATGCAGATACACCCCAACATGCTCTGATTATGGGATTCAATCTATAAATAAGCATGGCGCTTTTAAGGGAGGATACTATACAATAAAAAGAATTTTAACATGTCATCCCTGGGGAGGAGACGGCTACGATCCTGTGCCATAAATATGAAAATTATGAAAAAAATTAAAATAACATTAGTTGCAATTACTGTAATTATTGCTTCATTTTTATCGGTTAGTTTCACCGATAATTATTTTGAAATTGCCAAGAATCTAGATATTTTCACCTCACTTTACAAAGAACTCAACACCTATTATGTAGATGAAACTGATCCTGGAAAATTAATGAAAAAAGGTATTGATGCCATGTTGAAATCATTAGATCCTTATACCGCTTACATCCCTGAATCTGAAATTGAAGATTTTCGTTTTATGACAACTGGGCAATATGGAGGAATAGGTGCGATAATTACAAAAAGAGGTGATTATGTTTTTATCAGTGAGCCTTATGAGGGTTTCCCCGCGCAAAAGGCTGGGCTTATGGCAGGAGATAAAATTCTGGAAATAAATGGTGTGTCAGCAAAAGGGAAAACGACTGAAGATATAAGTAAAGTTTTGAAAGGCCAACCCAATACATCTGTCACCCTTCTTATGGAAAGAAAAACCCAAGATAAGCCCTTTGAAGTAAGTTTTGACAGAGAAAAGGTAACTGTAAAAAGTATTCCTTATGCAGGATTTGTTGCAGATGGGATAGGATATATAAAACTTAGAAGTTTTACACGAAATTGCGGAAAAGACATAAAAAAGGAATTAGCAAATCTTAAAAAAGAGCAAGAATTAAAAGGCTTAATTTTAGATTTAAGAGGAAACCCTGGAGGGCTTTTAAACGAATCGGTAAATATCTCAAATATTTTTGTGGAAGGAGGAGAAGAAATTGTAAGCACTAAGGGAAAAATAAAAGAGTGGGAAAAAGTGTATAAAGCAACGCAAAAAGCAGAAGATTTGAAAACCCCTTTAGTCGTTTTAATTAATCAAAGTTCGGCATCTGCATCTGAAATTGTATCGGGAGTAATGCAAGATTTAGATAGAGGCGTAATAATTGGAAGCAGAAGTTTTGGAAAAGGACTAGTACAACAAAGCAGAAAACTTAGTTATAATACTCAGCTAAAAGTAACCATTGCTAAATATTATACCCCCAGTGGAAGATGTATTCAGGCATTAGATTATTCCAATAGAAATGAGGATGGTAGTGTTGGGAAAATTCAGGATTCTTTGAAAACGGCTTTTAAAACCAAAAATGGCAGAACGGTATATGATGGAGGAGGAATTGAGCCAGACATTGAAGTAGAACAAGAAAAAATCGGAAACATTACCATTAGCTTAATTAGAAAAAGATTAATTTTTGATTATGCGACAGATTATCGTTTTTCACATGACAACATAGCTTCTGCTGATAAATTTCAATTTTCAGATGAAAATTTTGTAGCCTTTCAATCTTTTTTATCAGATAAAGAATACGAATATACTACTGAAACGGAAGACGTAGTAGAGAAGCTAAAAAAAATAGCGGAGGAAGAATTGTATTTTAAGGAAATAGATACTGAATATGATGCTCTAATTGCAAAATTAGAAGTGAATAAAAAAGATGATTTAAATAAATTTAAATCTGAAATTAAAGAGCTAATCACAAGCGAAATTGTAAGTAGATATTATTATCAAAAAGGCAGGATTATTGCAACACTTCAATTTGACAAAGATGTAGAGGAGGCAATAAAGGTTTTAAAGGACAAAAAGCAATATGATAATATTTTAGCAGGGAATACTTCTATCAAATAGAATGAGCAGGAACTTATCTTCAAAACTTTTTTTATATAGTTTATTATATATTGCTCTAACCATTCCTTTTCAATGGAAATATCTTCCTTTTTCTGTTGGGATAACAATGCTTGGTTTAGTCTGGGTTTTTGGCAGTAATTTATCACAGAAAATAAAGAAATTTGTAAAGAATCCTTACGCGATTTTATTGAGTGGGCTTTATTTGCTTTACCTAATAAGTATTTTATACTCTGAAAATAAAAGCTATGGGTTTACCGACTTACTATTAAAACTCCCCTTACTTTTATTCCCATTATTTTTAAGCACAACAGATAGTTTGAACAACTCACAATACAAATCTGTTCTGAGAACATTTGCAATCTCTACTTTTTTTGCAGCTATTACCACACTTCTAATTGGATACAGTAATTACACGAAAACAGGTCTTACGAAATATTTCTTCTATCATGATCTTACTATTTTTATGCATTCCGCCTATTACGCTTTGTATGCTTTATTTGCAATAGTAATATTTATTTATCTTTATCGTAAAACCCAAAATAAAAAGAGTAAAATTCTTTACACCTTAATGGCGTTTGGGTTAAATATTTTCTTATTTCTTCTTGCATCCAGGATGCAAATTTTAATTTTTATCATATTGCTCACCATATATATATTAATAGTGGCCTTTAAGAAAAAAAGAATCATTGCAGGAATTGCAATTTTATGTTTGAGTTATGTTTGTATATTTCTATTAGTTACAACTATCCCTAGGACAAGTGTAAGATTTGAGCAAACAAAAAAACATTTGAAAAACATTAATTATGATAAAACAAATACTGACGCAAGAGTGCAAATATGGGATGCTGCATTTACCGTGATTAAAAAGAATTATTGGACTGGAACAGGAGTTGGGGATGTAAAGGACGAACTTTTATCTCAATATACCTTATTGTCATCTAACGAGTCTGATAAAGAGAAGGTAATAGATGATAAAATAATTGACATTCAAAATAATAAAAAATGGTTTTTGCATATAAAGGAGAAAGCAAAAGAAAATAATATTTCAGTTGAAGACCAGCTTTTTGTAGATGCAATTTTTGTATTGGGAGATACGAAAAGTAGGTACAAACATTTTATTAAAAAGGGATACAATTATCATGGGCAATTTTTACAAACATTGTCGGCGGTTGGATTATTAGGATTTTTATTTTTGTTTTTTTCACTATTAATCCCCGCTTATAATTTAGGATTGAAAAACAAAAATTATTTATTGCTGGCTTTTTTGTTTATGGTTTTTGTAAGCTTTATCACAGAATCCATGTTAGAGCGGCAAGCAGGAGTTATTGTATATGCTTTTTTTATCTCGTTTTTAGTTTTTATAAAACCTAATGATACACCCTCTTAATCCTTCTATTAAGGGTAGCTAAAATTTCGTAAGCAATAGTATCCAGATTTTTTGCAATAGTAGCGACCAAATTTTCTTTACTAAATATAGTCACTAAATCCCCTTCCTTGGCGTTTGTACCGCTAATATCGATCATAAAACTATCCATACTTATTTTGCCAATAATTGAGCAGGAAGTATTATTTATAAGCACTTTCCCTTTCCCCTCCCCAAGTTTTCTGTTTATTCCATCCGCATAACCAAGAGGAATTATTGCAATTTTCATTTCTTTTTCAGCAACAAAAAAAGAATCATACCCTACTTTTCCTCCTTTTTTTAATGTTCTTATTTGAGCCACATTGCTTACTAATTTTCCAATAGGATTCAATTTTTTATCTCCCCCAATACCGTAAAGCCCAATCCCTAATCGAACCATTTCTTTTTGTTGCTTTGGGAAACGCAAAACCCCAGCAGTATTTAGGATATGTTTTTTTGGAGTTATGTTTAGTTTTTTAGAAAATGTTTTACAAATAATATCGAATTTTTTGAATTGTTTTTTGGTAAAGTCATCTTTCGATTTATCATTAGAGGTAGCCAAATGAGAACAAATACTTTCTATTTTTAGATGAGAGTATTCTACCAGTTTTGAGACTAATAAATCAATTTCATCTGCATTAAAACCATAGCGATTCATTCCAGTATTAAATTTTATGTGCACCGAAATAGCTGATGTATTTTTACCAAAAATCTCTAATAATCGAAAATTATAAATTATGGGATCCAAATTATATTTAATAATTTCATTATAGCTTTTTGCGCCAGGATTTGCCACAATTATTGGCATAGTAATTCCTGATTTTCTTAGATTAACTCCTTCTTCAAAATCGGCAACCCAAAAAGCATGAACTCCTAATTCAGATAATTTTTTTGCAATCCTTATATCACCATGTCCGTAGGCGTATGCCTTTACAACAGCAATAATTTTTGTGTCTGATTTTAGCTTTTTTTTAAAGTAGTTATAGTTATTTTCTAATGCCCTTAAATCAACATATAGTATGGTTTCATGGTTGATAGACATACTATTTCTGATTGTTAAAACATTTTCGGCAAAGTGGCTTATATTCCTGTTGCTCACCTAATTTTACCAATTGCTCATCTTTCGATTTTCGAAAGGAATGATTGGCTATTGCACCACAATCCACACAAATAGCATGTACTTTAGTAATGTGTTCGGCAACAGAAAGTAGATTTGGTATTGGGCCAAAAGGATTACCTAAAAAATCCATGTCTAGACCAGCAACAATTACACGAATTCCTTTTATGGCAAGTTTATTACAAACAATATAAAGCCCCTTATCAAAAAATTGGGCTTCATCAATAGCAACAACATCCGCATTCTCAGAGATCTTAATAATATCATTGGAGCAATCAACCGTTGTAGAATCTATAAAATTATCATCATGGGAAACCACTTTTTCTTTATCGTAACGAGTATCAATTTTAGATTTAAAAATTTTAATATTAAGTTTCGCATATTTTGCTCTTTTTAGGCGTCTAAGCAGTTCCTCCGTTTTTCCTGAAAACATGGAGCCACAAATAACTTCAATACTTCCTTTTTGCATAGGATGTTCTATTTGAGATTCTAAAAACATTTTTTAATAACGATTTTTTCTAGGCAATGTTTATGTTTGCTAACAAAAATATAAAAAGCAATTGCATATCATATGAAAATAAAGTCTTTGTTTTTCTTTTTTCTTTTTCTGCTGAATGTATTTTTTACCAATGCCAAGCAATCTTTTGGTAATGATTCTATAAAAAAAGGAAGAATAATTTTGGTAAGTAGTAGTTTGGTTTTAGCATTGGGGGGGTCTTATTTATATATTGAAAATTCTTGGTGGAGTGAAAAAGACACTGCCTTTCATTTTGATCGTGGAAGCGATAAGGTTTATGCTTTAAATGTAGATAAAGCAGGGCATTTTATGGGGGGATTGCAAGCAGCAGAGTTATTTTCAGAATCCATGCGTTGGGCAGGAATGAATAAAAAGCAAGCACTTTGGTATGGAGCAGTATTTGGTTCGGGCTTACAATTAGCCATTGAAATGAAAGATGCCTACGCTCCTTATTGGGGATTTTCCCCTTTGGATCTAACTATAGGTTCTGCAGGAGCATTTTTACCAATTGCTAAATATTATTCTCCAACATTAAGGGCTTTTGATGTAAAACTTTCTTATTGGAAAAGGTATAATACTTATTGGGATTTAGAGAGGCAAAGAGGAAAAACCCCTTATAAATATGCTTGGCAAGACGATTATGTAAATCAGACTTATTGGCTATCGGTTGATTTAAATCATTTCAATGAAAAATTTCCTGATTGGCTAAATATTGCAATTGGTTTTGGTTTGGATGAAACACAATATTTGGAGCATAACACTAAAATGGGAGGAAATAACGAATGGTATATTGCTCTTGATTATGATATTCCTAAAATGCTAAAAGGATGGGATTCTCCAATAGCCAAAAAAATAAAGCACTGGCTGAATTATTTTCATTTTCCGGCACCAACAATAAGAATTTCTCCAAAAACAGAATTTTACCCACTATTTCTATAAATTTGTAGTATGTCAAAATTGTATATCATACCAACTCCCATTGGAAATTTGGAGGACATTACTTTAAGATCTATTCGAATATTGAAAGAGGTAGATTTGGTGTTGGCTGAGGATACAAGAATAACAAAGAAGCTATTTGTAAATTATAGTATTGACACAATTCTAGCTTCTTTTCATATGCATAATGAACATAAAGTTCTTGCAAAATTTATTGACAGATTAAAAGCAGGTGAAACTTTTGCATTAGTTTCAGATGCAGGAACGCCAGGGATTTCGGATCCAGGTTTTTTATTGGTGCGTGAGTGTGTTAAAAATAATATTGAGATAGAATGCTTGCCAGGAGCCACAGCTTTTGTTCCCGCATTAGTTAATTCAGGATTGCCATCAGAAAAATTTATTTTTGAAGGATTTCTCCCAATAAAAAAAGGGCGACAAACAAGATTAAAACTACTTTCAGAGGAAGAAATGACTATGATTTTTTATGAATCTCCTCACCGAATTGTAAAAACACTAATACAGTTTTGTGACTTCTTTGGAGAAGAAAGATTAGTTTCCGTTTCAAGAGAATTAACAAAGATGTATGAAGAAACTAAAAGAGGATCTATGAATGATGTTTTACATTATTTCCAAGAGAAAAAACCAAAAGGAGAATTTGTAATTGTTGTTGAAGGGAAGAAATGGAAATAGATAAATTTATACATAAAAAGCCATATTTGATTGTTGGGCCTTGCAGTGCAGAATCGGAAGAGCAACTTTTGGAAACATCTCATTCAATAAAAGAAATTGCTGATGTTTTCAGAGCTGGAATTTGGAAGCCGAGAACAAAGCCCAATTCCTTTGAAGGGGCAGGAGAGAAAGGATTACAATGGCTACAAAAAATCCAAAAAGAAACAGGACTTAAAATTGCTACCGAGATTGCTACACCACAACATGTAGAACTTTGTTTAAATGCAGGAATTGACATGCTTTGGATTGGTGCCAGAACTACTGTAAATCCTTTTTATGTGCAAGAAATTGCAGAAGCTTTAAAGGGAGTAAGCATCCCCGTTTTTGTAAAAAATCCTATTCATCCCGAATTAAGTTTGTGGTTGGGTGCTTTGGAGCGATTAAATAAGGTTGGGATTAAGAAGCTTGCAGCTATCCATAGGGGTTTTTTCTCCTATGAAGATGCTGCATTCAGGAATGATCCGAAATGGGAAATGCCGATAAAATTAAGAGAACAATTTCCCGAGATTCCTATTATTTGTGACCCTAGCCATATTGCTGGTGATAGCCAGATGATAGAAGAAGTTTCACAAACGGCCATGGATTTAAATTTGAATGGGCTGATGATAGAAACCCATTACAATCCTAATGAAGCTTTAAGTGATGCAAAACAACAAATCACACCGAATAAATTATATCAAATAATAAATGATTTGGTGCTCAGGAAAACAAACCCAGATGATGATTTTTTAAATATTAAACTAAAAGAATTCAGAGAAAAAATTGATATTTTAGACAGGCAGATTGTAAGTATTTTGTCGGATAGAAAAAAGATAGTTGAGCAAATTGCCAATTTTAAACAACAAAATAAAATCACGATTTTCCAGTTGAAAAGATGGTTTGAGATATTAAGATGCCGAAAAAAAGATGCGATTGATTTTATGATGGATGAAAAAATGATAGCGGAAATTTTTGAACTTATTCATAAATATTCAATTCTTACACAAACAAAAATAATGAGTAATACCAATGCAGAAAAAGTGGAAAATAAAAGAAACAGATAACAAAATCGTAAATGATTTAGCTGAAAGTTTAGGCGTTAGTAGGTCGATCGCTCATTTATTAGTGATAAGGGGGGTAACTACTTTTGATGAGGCAAAGCAGTTTTTTCGACCAGATTTTTCGCAATTTCACAATCCTTTTTTGATGAAGGATATGCAAAAAGCAGTTGAGAGGATACAATCTGCAATTGCAAATAATGAGAAAATTTTAGTGTATGGAGATTATGATGTGGATGGGACAACATCAGTAGCAATGCTACATACTTTTCTTGCTACTCTTACTGAAAATATTGACTATTATATACCTGACAGATATACGGAAGGATACGGAATTTCACTGCAAGGAATTGATTATGCAAAAGAGCATAATTACACACTAATCATAGCGCTTGATTGCGGAATAAGAGCAGTAAATCAGATAAATTATGCCAATGATAAAGGAGTTGATTTTATTATTTGCGACCATCATAATCCAGCAGAGGAAATCCCAAATGCGGTTGCTATTTTAAATCCTAAACAAAAAGATTGCAACTATCCCTTCAAGGAACTTTCAGGATGTGGAGTAGGGTTAAAACTAATTCAAGCGTTTAGTGAAAAAAATAATATTCCTTTTGAAGAGATTACTCCTCTTTTTGATTTGTTGGTGGTAAGTATTGCTGCCGATATTGTCCCCATGATTGATGAAAACAGAGCATTTTCATTTTTTGGGCTAGAGCAGATAAACAAAAATCCAAGAGTTGGTTTAAAGGTATTAATGGATGTAGCAAACAGAAAAGGAAAATGGACAATTTCAGATATTGTTTTTGGGATAGCGCCACGCATAAATGCAGCTGGCAGAATTGAGCAAGGCAAAAAAGCAGTTGCATTGTTAATAGAAACGGATTCTTTTAAAGCAGCTAAATTAGCGCAGGAAATAGAGCGGTTAAACAAAACAAGAAGAGGGCTTGATCAGGACATTACAAAACAAGCTATTAGTATGATTGATGACAGTAAAAAATCTACTGTGGTTTATAGTCAAGATTGGCATAAAGGAGTAGTGGGAATTGCAGCATCTCGTCTTATCGAAACATATTATAAGCCAACTGTTGTTTTGGTAGAAAAGAATGGGGAACTAACGGGTTCTGCTCGTTCGGTTAAAGGGTTTGATTTGTATAATGCTTTATTGCAATGCGAAAAATATTTAGAGAAATTTGGTGGACATATGTATGCTGCCGGACTCACCCTTAAAAAGGAAAATCTACAAGATTTTATAGATGCTTTTGAGAGGGCTGTTTCTGATACAATTACAGAGGAACAATTAACCCCAGAGGTTACTATTGATATGGAACTTGATTTGCATGATATTGGCGATAAATTATTTAGACTTATTCAACAATTTTCACCTTTCGGGCCACAAAATCGCACGCCAATTTTTATTACCAAAGCAGTAAAAGATAGTGGTTATGGCAGAGCGGTTGGAGCGGATAAAACCCATTTACGGTTAAATATTACAAATGAAAATAGCAGAAATTCAATAAGCAGTATTGGATTTGGATTAGCCCATCATTTTAAAAAAATAAAAGATGGACAAATATTTGATATTTGTTATTCTATTGATGAAAATGATTGGAATGGCAGGAAAAATTTGCAATTAAAACTAAGGGATATAAAAAGTAATTAGCACATGGTTCTTCCTAATTTTTCCGCAATTTGTCTTCTGGTTTGTAAATATTTGGCATAAGCTTTTGTAAATCGCTCATCATCAGGATTTTCTTTTAACTGTAATTGAATATCTCCTAGTTTGGTGTCCAAATGTTTTAATTTTAAAGCATAAATAGAGCTTTCTACTGCTTTTCGAAATTTATCTTCTTCCGAGCCAGTTAGTATTCGGTGTCGTGATTTCCAATTTTCGCTCAAACTATGTTTTTTGCTTATCAAATCGATAGCCAATTTGCTTATAGAAGGGTTTTGATGTAGGGTAAAATAATTCAAATTTATTTCTCCATCCTCTTTTACATGAGCAGATATTTCACCTAATATAGATTGGTATTGCTCGTTTTCAAAACTAATATTATCTACCTCTAACTCTTTAATAATAAAAGACGCAATACTAATTTTTTGATCTTCTTCTTTCATATTCTTATTTCCATAATTGAGCAATAGTCGAATAATTTCTTTTTCCTCTTTGTTCATTTTTGAAGTAGGAATTTCTTTTTCTTCCAAATTGCTTGAATTCTCACTTTTTGCTGAGAAAGGGCTTATTCGTTTATTCTTTTGTGCGCTTACCTCTTTTGCTAAATCCAATTCTTTTACCCTCAGCATTCGACTGCACTCTTTTATGTATTCTGATCTGCCGATATCATCAGGAATTTGCGCAATAGAGGAAGCGATATCTTTTATCATTTCTACTCTTTTTGCCGGATCTTCATTTGTATCTTTACTTAATATATTTGTTTTAAAAGTAATAAAATCTTTTTGGTTTTCCTCCAAATAATTTATCAATTCTTCCTGACTACACTTTTGTGCAAAAGAGTCCGGATCTTCTCCGTCAGGGAATAAAACCACTTTTACATTCATGCCTTCTGCCAATATCATGTCAATACTTCTAAAAGAGGCTTTCAGTCCAGCAGCATCTCCATCAAAAAGAATGGTAATGTTTTTTGTAAAACGGTTGATCAATTTTATTTGCTCGGATGTAAGGGAGGTGCCTGATGAGGAAACTACATTTTCAACCCCTGCTTGATGAAGGGAAATTACATCCGTATATCCCTCCACAATAAAGCAGTTGTTTTGTTTACTGATGTGTTGTTTAGCAAAGTAAATACCGTATAAAATTTTACTTTTAAGGTATATCAAACTCTCAGGCGAATTGACATATTTTGCTTTATTATCTTTTTGTAAAGTGCGACCACCAAAGCCTAAAACCCTACCAGAAAAACTATGAATAGGAAACATCATTCTTTCTCTGAATCTATCCAAAGCAGATTTATTTTTAATAATGGACAAACCAGAATCTTCCAAATATTTTTGCTGAAATGAGGATTTTATAGCCTCTTTGCTGAGGGCATCTTTTTGTTTTGGGCTATACCCTAACTGAAATTTCTTGATGGTTTCTTCCGTAAATCCTCTTTCTTTATAATAGCTTAATCCTACGATCTTTCCTTCCTCCCTTTCCCATAGCTGCTGTTGGAAAAATTTATTGGCAAAGGAGCTAATTACATACAAACTATCCCTGTCGTTTGCTCTTATGTTTTGCTCAGGAGTTAACTCTTTTTCCGCCACTTCAATGCTATATTTTTCCGCCAAATATTTTAAAGCCTCAGGATAAGAATAATGTTCATGTTCCATCACAAAACTTACAGAATTCCCTCCCTTCCCACATCCAAAACATTTGTAAATCCCTTTGGAGGCCGATACCGTAAAGGAAGGTGTTTTTTCATCATGAAAAGGGCAATGTCCAATAAAATTAGCGCCTCTTTTTTTAAGTTGTACAAAGCCACTTACCACTTCCTCAATTCGAGCCGCTTCAAATATTTTATCAATTGTTTCTTTCGGAATCATTGTTTTCTATGTATTACAAAATCAATCATTTGTTTTAGTGCCTTTTTTGCTTCTCCATCTTCAAATTCCTCCAAAATATTTAGTGCATTTTGGTGGTATTCATTCATTTTTTTAGTAGCATAATTCAAGCCACCACTACTTTTTACTAATTCAATTATGCCTGCTACTTTATCCGTATCCTTATTGTGGTTTTTTATGGTATTAATTATCATCTTTTTCTGCGGGTTATCACTTATGCTTAAAGTGTAAATCAAGGGTAGAGTCATTTTTTGTTCTCTTATGTCAATACCGGTTGGCTTGCCAATAATCGGATTATGCGAATAATCAAACAAATCATCTTTTATTTGAAAAGCAATTCCTGCCATTTCTCCAAAAAGATGTAGCTTTTTTATAGTTGCTACATCTTTGGTAGCAGAACTTGCTCCGCAAGCACAACAAGCCGCAATTAAGGTGGCTGTTTTTTGCCTTATAATTTCAAAATAAACGGATTCTTCAATATCTAATTTTCTTGTTTTTTCAATTTGTAAAAGCTCCCCTTCGCTCATGCCTTTTACTGCATTACTCATTATTTTTAACAGTTCAAATTCATTATTTTCTACTGCTAAAAGCAGACCCTTTGACAATAAAAAATCACCTACCAAAACAGCAATTTTATTTTTCCAAAGCGCATTGATAGAGAAAAACCCCCTTCTGAAATTAGCTTCATCTATTACATCATCATGCACCAGGGTTGCCGTATGCAAAAGCTCAATTAAGGATGCAGAGATATAGGTGCTTTCTGTTACTTTCCCACAAAGTTTGGCTGACAGAAAAACAAACATTGGACGCATCTGCTTTCCTTTTCGCTTGATGATGTAATGCATTATTTTATTGAGCAAAGGAACTTTGCTATTAAGGGATGCCTTAAACTTTTTTTCAAAAAGAAGCATCTCTTGTTTGATAGGAGATTTTATTTCGTTTATCGTACTCAAATTACCAAAAAGATTGAAAGCGAATATACAAAGAAGTTTGTGCTAATCTTCTGAAAAAATTCGCTTGTTTAAAAGTTATTCGAGTTTGTTTACTAATTGTCCACAAGCGGCATTAATATCTTTGCCTTTGCTTTTCCTTAAATTTACAATCAAGTTCTTTTCTTCTAGGTAAGATATAAAGTTTTCAGTGACTTTATTAGTCGATTTTTCATAAGGGGAACCTTCCACTGTATTGTATTCAATTAAGTTAATTTTACAAGGGCTTACTTTGCAAAAATTAGCCAACCCTTTTGCGTCATTCACATTATCATTAATTCCTTTAAAGAATATATATTCATAGGTAATTCTGCGATTAGTCTTATCATAAAAATATCGAATGGCATCTCTAAGTTCTTGCAAAGGAACGGAATCATTTAAACTCATAAGCTTGCTCCTTGTTTCATCATTTGAACTATGAAGGGAAATAGCCAAGTTAAACCTTACCTTGTCATCTGCTAGTTTCATTATCATTTTAGCAATTCCTGCGGTAGAAACAGTAATCCTTTTTGGCGACATTCCCATTCCTTTTTCAGTGGTGATAAGGCGGATACTCTCCAACATATTGTTGTAGTTCAAGAGTGGCTCACCCATCCCCATATACACAATATTAGACAGTGATTTGCCAAAGTTAGAAACGGACTCTTCATTTAGGATGAAAACTTGGTCATATATTTCGGCAGCAGTTAAATTTCTTTCTAATTTTAATGTCCCAGTAGCACAAAATGTACAATCTAAACTGCAACCAACTTGTGAAGAAATGCAAGCAGTTATTCTCTTTTTGGAAGGAATTAAAACCCCCTCAACCAATAATTTATCGTGTAGCTGTAAGCTGTATTTGATAGTGCCATCTATACTTCTTTCTCCCTTGTGAATTTTTATAGGATTAATGCAAAAATGCTCCCCAAACAAATTACGCATATCTTTAGATAAAGAAGTCATTTCATCAAAAGAGGTAGCGCGTTTTTTCCACAACCATTCCTCAATTTGCCCTGCTCTAAATTTGGGTAATTTATGCTCGGCACAAAATGTACGCAAGTCTTCTACACTAATATTTCGTATGTCTATTTTTTCTTTCATTTGGTTTGCAAAGATAGTAATTCAGATTCCTTACTTTTGTGCTATGCGATTTTTAACGGCCGATTATTTATATCAATTGCACATTGCACCAATAAAGGAAGGAGTATTGCAAATTTCTGATAAGGGGGAAGTTATCGCAATTATTGAAAATAGAGCAGAAGTTCCGCCAGAACAATTGGAGGTTTTTGAGGGTATTTTGTGTCCAGGATTTGTAAATGCACATTGTCATTTGGAACTGAGCCATTTACAAGGAGTTGCGGAAAAAGGGAAAGGTTTTTTGGATTTTATAGGAGCTATTCAGCAAAGAAATGAGTTTGAAAAAGAAGACATTCAGTATGCAATTGAGAAAGCAGAACAGCAAATGATTGCTAATGGAATAGTTGGAGTTGGAGATATTTGTAATACAACTGATACGCTTTTACAAAAGCAGAAAAGTAATTTAACTTACTACAATTTTATTGAAACTTTTCAGGTGCATGAGAATAAAATTAGAGACACAATAAAGAATGCTATACAAATAAGAAATCAATTTAGAGCAATTGGGGGAAAAGCAAGCATTATGCCGCACGCACCTTTTTCAGTGCCGACAAAATTAGCACAAGAAATTGTAAATCATTTTGATGAAAAAGATGAATTACTCACCATTCATATGCAAGAAACAAAAGAGGAAAATCAGCTTTTTGAAAATAAGGAGGGTGCTTTTTTTGATTGGCTAAAGGGTGTAAATGCAAGTGAAGAAATTTGGCAAACAAGAAAAAAATCAATTGATATTTTACAAGAATTAGAAAACAAAAAAATACTTTTAGTGCATAATACCTTTGCTAAAAAAGAAGATTTAACTGAACACTATTACTGTACTTGCCCAAAAGCAAATTTGTATATTGAAAATGCTTTGCCAGACTATTCCATTTTTGACACTGATAAACTTTGTGTTGGAACAGATAGTTTGGCTTCTAATAATTCCCTTTCTATTTTGGAAGAGCTTTTAGTTGTGCAAGAAAATTCTAATTTTGATATGAGTATACTGCTTAAAATAGCATCTAAAAATGGAGCAGAAGCCCTTGGTTTTGAAAAATTAGGCAGCTTAGAAAAAGGAAAAGTTCCTGGGGTGAATTTAATTCAACATTTGGAAGGCATGAAGATTATTGAGGGGAGTTTTGTTAGGGTTTTAGCGTAAAAATTCAGCAACCTTCAAATCCTCTTCAGTAGTAATTTTTAGGTTTTTTTCTTCTCCTAAAATAGTGTTTATTTTTCCTCCATTACTTTCCAAAACAGAGGCATCATCTGTAAAAAAGAGTGAAAAATTTTGTTTGTAGGCATCCTTAATGGTGCTAGCAAAAAAGCATTGAGGTGTTTGCACTTTATACAAATTACTTTTACTTACCGATTTGCTACTATTCCCATCTACTTTTCGCAGAGAATCTTTTATCGATACAACCGGCACAACTCCGATTCTCTTTTTCGTTGCAGAAATTAGTTTGTCAATTAGATGTTCGGAAACAAGTGGTCGCACCCCATCATGAATAGCAACAATACTATTATCATCCACTTTTTTTAAACCATTTTTTACAGATCCAAAACGATTTATTCCACCTGCAATTGTACTATGTTTTAGAGAGAAATTATACTGTTTACAAAGCGCTTTCCAATTTTCAATTTGAGTTTGTGGAAGCACTAAAATAATTTTATCTAAATGTGAAAAAGCATTTAAGGTGTGCATTAAAATGGGTAAACTATTTAGTAATAAAAACTGTTTTGGGGTTTTCGTATTCATGCGCTCCCCTTTTCCTCCAGCAACTATTAAAGCAACTCTTTTCATCTTATAAAATTAACATGGCATCCCCATAAGTGTAAAAGTTGTATTTCTTCTTTACAGCTTCTTTATATGCTTTCATTGTAAAATTATGTCCGGCAAAAGCACTGATTTGCATCATCAAAGTAGATTTTGGTAAATGAAAATTAGTTAGCATACAAGTCGGAATCCTGAAATCGTATGGAGGAAAAATAAATTTATTGGTCCAACCATCAAAAGGGACTATTCTATTTTGAGTAGTAACAGAGCTTTCAACTGTTCTAACAGAAGTAGTCCCCACTGCACAAATTCTTTTATTATTATCAAGCCCTGTATTAATAACATTTGCAGCAGTTTGTGTTATATTTATTTCTTCCGAATCCATTTTATGTTTTGAAAGATCTTCTACTTCTACTTCCCTAAAAGTACCAAGACCAACATGAAGGGTAACCTCAGCAAAATTTATTCCTTTTATTTCCAGTCGTTTCATTAGTTCTCGACTAAAATGCAAACCAGCAGTAGGTGCTGCAATTGATCCACTATGCTTTGCATAAATGGTTTGGTACCTTTTATCATCTTCCTCTGTTGGCTTTCTATTTATATATTTAGGCAGGGGTGTTTGCCCTAGTCTGGTTAATGTTTCCTTAAACTCATCATAAGAACCATCAAACAAAAAACGCAGGGTTCTTCCTCTTGATGTTGTATTGTCAATTACTTCCGCAATCAGCTCATCCTCTTCTCCAAAATAGAGCTTATTACCGATTCTTATTTTTCTTGCGGGATCCACCAATACATCAAAAAGCCGACTTTCTTTATTTAATTCTCTTAGTAGAAATACTTCAATTCTTGCTCCTGTTTTTTCTTTATTTCCGAAAAGTCGGGCAGGAAAAACTTTGGTGTTGTTCAAAATTATCACATCTCCTTCATCAAAATAATCTATAATATCTTTGAATTTTTTATGCTTAATTTCCCCGCTTTCTCGGTGAAGAACCATCAATTTTGATTCATCTCTATTTTTTGCCGGAGTTGTTGCTTTTCGCCCTTTTGGTAAGTTAAAAACAAAGTGCGAAAGTTTGTATTTCATTATTTGTGATTTCATAGCTTGAGGATTGATTTTTAGGTGCGAATATACTATATTCAAAGGCTGAAGTCAAGGGTTATATAAGTTTGATTTTATCTTCTACTTCATTAAGAGAAAAAGAATCTTTTAAGTTGTATTCTCCAATTTCTGTTCTACATAATTTAGATAAGTGTGCACCACTATTTAAGGCCCTCCCAAAATCATTTGCAATGGAGCGGATATAAGTACCCTTGCCACACGCTATTTTGAAGCTAACTATTGGCATATTTAGATCTATAATTTTAAAGCTGTGAATAGTTACTTTTCGGCTTTCCAATTTTATTTCTTTATTTTTTCGAGCTAGCTTGTATAAGCGTTTTCCATCTTTTTTTAAAGCTGAAAAAATGGGAGGAATTTGATTTATTTTTCCAACAAATTGTTTAGCCGCTTCTTCTAATGATTCTTTTGTAATATGGGAAGTTTCAAAAGTTTGATTTACTTCAGTTTCCAAATCATAACTAGGCGTTGCACCTCCCAAAATAAGATTGCCAGTATAGGTTTTTTTTTGTCCTTGAATTTCATCAATTCTTTTGGTAAATTTTCCTGTGCAAACAATAAGTAGTCCAGTAGCTAGTGGATCTAGCGTTCCAGCATGCCCTACTTTTATCTTTTTTAGGTGCAGTTTTTTCTTTATTAGATTTCTTATTTTTTTTACCACATCAAAAGATGTCCATTCTGCTGGCTTGTTAATAAGTAATAAAGCTCCAGACAAAAAATCTGTGTCCTTATTTATCTTACTTGAGGCTAGCTCTGACAAGGGAATTGCTTATATGCAAAAAGAAGAATGGCCAAAACACCTACTATAAAACAATAATAGGCAAAGTATTTTAGCTGACTATTTTTTACTAATTTTATCATCCATTTGCAAGCAATTAGGCCAGTAATGAAAGCGAAAATAAAACCGACTATTAGCGGAATGAAAGAGCTGCTTTCATAACTTATTTTCCCAGAGAATATATCTTTTGCCATTTTTCCAAATATTAATGGCACAACCATTAAAAAGGAAAAGCGTGCCGATTTTTCTTTATCTATCCCTAAAAGAACAGCCGTAGAAATTGTGGCCCCTGAACGGGAAATTCCAGGCATTATAGCTATGGCTTGCGAGATGCCAATGAGTATTGCATTTTTAATCCCAACATTTTTTTCTGCATGTTTTGCTTTGTCCGCTAAAAAAAGTAATGCGCCAGTTATTAGTAACATACTCCCAACTAAAATTAATTGCCCACCAAATAGTGCCTCAATTTCACTTTCAAAAAACAAACCAACAACAACAGCTGGAATCATGGAAAGTACAATTTTTACAGAAAACCAAAAACTCTCATTATTTTTAAATTGAAAAAGCCCAGAAAAAATTTCCACAATATCTTTTCGGAAAATAAAAATAATGGAAAAGGCAGTAGCAAAATGCAAGACCACTGTCATAAGCATACTTTCTTTTGCTAGAACTTCAGAAGGGAAAATACATTTTGCAATTTCCAAATGTCCGCTACTACTTACAGGCAAAAACTCAGTTAATCCTTGAATAATTCCAAGAATAATAGATCTTAGAATCTCCATTTATTACTTCTGTTTTGGTTTGTGCATTATTGCAAAAATCTCAACAATAAAGCCAGCAGCAATTAGAATTGGCGCAAGAGTTAATCTTTGCAAATCGAATATTTTATCGCTAAAAACAGTCGGATCATTTGACCCACCACCAATCATTAGTAAAAGCCCAGCACAAATAAGGGTAATCCCTACAAGCAGTAACATGTAGTTCTGTTTTTTAAATGCAAAGTCTAAATTATTTTTTTCTTTCATAATTATAAATAAATTTCACTTTCTTTTATTCTAAGGTATTTCCTTAGCGCAAAGAAAGTAGAGAGCCAAGTAAATAAAATTCCAGCCACAAATATACTAGCAAAAATAATACCCATACTTTTTAAATCCTGAATATTTAGAAAATCAGGCATATCGCTTTGCAAAAGCTGAAAAACAGCAAGCAACATACAAATTGTAACAAGTGAACTATATACACCATTGTAAATGCTATCAGATAAAAACGGGCCTTTTATGAATTTATTGGTTGCTCCAACCAATTTCATAGTACGAATTAAAAACCGCTTAGAATAAACAGAAATACGGATGGTATTATTGATAAGTGTAAAAGAAATGATAAAAAGTAAAAAGAAAAAAGAAAGCAGAAAAATGCTCATTTTCCGCATATTTTTGCTTATTTTTTCTATTAAATCTTTTTGGTAAAATACCTCATGAATTAAGTCATTTTTTGTTAGTTCTTCCTGTAAAACAAGCAAGCTATCCGGGTTGGCATAAGTTGCTTTTAGCTTTATATCGATAGATTCCAATAGAGGATTATAGCCCAAAAAAGAAATAAAATCTTCTCCTAACTGCTCTTGAAGTTCGGTGGCGGCATCTTCTTTACTTACCCAATCAGTTGCCAAAGAATATGCTTTTGAATCAATTAACTTCTGCAATTGCATAATATCTACATCTTTCACCCCTTCTTTTATCATTACCGAAAAACCAATATTTTGTTTTACATGATTGGAAAGTCGGTTAGCATTAATAAGTAAAAACCCTAG
Organism: Flavobacteriales bacterium; assembly: GCA_036012565.1. Classification (GTDB taxonomy): domain Bacteria; phylum Bacteroidota; class Bacteroidia; order Flavobacteriales; family BACL11; genus DUAL01. The sequence goes on from DASCPP010000073.1 coordinate 28,779, forward strand.
TATTCCTAGTACAAAAAGCACTAATGACATACTTATCACTATAGACATGGAAGAGGATTTTATTTTATTCTTTAATGACATAGATTTTAAATATTCATATCAAATGCCAAAAATAAAAAAATACATTCAGTATTTCTTTAACTTTGCCACAACTTAAAAAATTTAAATGGATTATAATTTTTTGGAGATAGAAAAAAAATGGCAAGATTATTGGAGAAAAAATGAAACATATAAGGTTTTTGAGGATTCTTCAAAAGAAAAATATTATGTTTTGGATATGTTCCCTTATCCTTCTGGGGCAGGCCTACATGTTGGGCATCCACTAGGTTATATTGCTTCTGATGTTTTTGCTCGTTATAAAAGATTGAAAGGATTTAATGTTCTTCATCCAATGGGATTTGATTCCTTTGGATTACCAACAGAGCAATACGCAATTCAAACAGGAATTCATCCATCTATTGCAACAAAAGATAATATTGAAAGATACAGGAAACAATTAAATCAGATAGGATTCTCTTATGATTGGAGTAGAGAAGTTCAAACTTCCGATCCCAATTATTACAAATGGACCCAGTGGATTTTTAAACAACTTTTTGATTCTTATTATTGTAATAATGAAGATAAAGCGATACGAATTTCAGAATTAATTTCAGATTTTGATAAAAACGGGAATAAAAAATCTAATGCAGTTTGTGATGAAAATACTCCACAATTTTCTGCAGATGATTGGAATAATTTTTCAGAAACAGAACAAGAAAAAATATTATTGAATTATAGATTAGCATTTTTGTCAGATACTTGGGTAAATTGGTGTGAAGGATTAGGGACTGTACTTGCTAATGATGAGGTAAAAGATGGAGTTTCTGAAAGAGGAGGTTTCCATGTAGAACAAAAATTAATGAAGCAGTGGTCATTAAGAATCACCGCATATGCTGACAGATTGATTAGTGGATTGGATACTGTTGATTGGTCAGAATCAATAAAAGAGATACAAAAAAATTGGATTGGAAAATCTAAAGGGGCTTCCGTAAGTTTTAAGATTGAAGATATGGAAGATAAAATAGAAGTTTTTACTACAAGACCAGATACAATTTTTGGAGTTAATTTTATGGTATTATCTCCTGAGCATGAGATAGTAGAGAAACTCACAACTTCATCTCAAAAAGAAGTTGTAGAAAGTTATGTGAATAAGGCAAAATTAAAATCTGAAAGAGAAAGACAAGCTGATAAAAGTGTAAGTGGAGTTTTTACTGGATCTTATGCAATTCATCCTTTTACAGAGGAGAAAGTTGCTATTTGGATTAGTGAATATGTGCTCGCAACATATGGAACCGGGGCAGTTATGGCTGTTCCTTGCGGTGATCAAAGAGATTGGGATTTTGCAACTCATTTTGGGATTGAAATAATCAATATTTTTAAGGGAGTTGATATAAGTAAAAATGCAAATGAGGATAAAGATGTACTTATTGCAAATTCTGATTTTTTAAATGGGCTTTCATCAAAAAAAGCAATACAAAAGGCAATTGAGAAAATAGAGAAAGGAGGATTTGGAGAAAGTAAAATCAACTATCGATTGAGAGATGCAATTTTTAGCAGACAAAGATATTGGGGAGAGCCATTCCCTGTTTATTATAAAGATGAAACGGCCTATATTTTAGGAGATGATAATCATGTTACACTTCCTAAAGTAGATAAATATTTACCAACTGAAAGCGGAGAGCCTCCACTAGCAAGAGCTAAAAAAGAAGATTGGAATGTGTTTGAAGGAGATAGAATGGAAACTAATATTATGCCTGGATGGGCAGGTAGTTCTTGGTATTTCTTAAGATATATGGATCCAACAAATGATGGAGAATTTTGTGGGAAAGAGAAATCATATTATTGGGGGCAAGTAGATTTATATATAGGAGGAGCTGAACACGCTGTTGGACATTTACTATATTCCAGATTTTGGACAAAATTTCTTTATGATAGAGAATTTATATCTTTTGACGAGCCTTTTAAAAAGATGATAAATCAAGGAATGATTTTAGGCAGATCAAACTTTGTTTACAGAATAAAAGACTCAAATATTTTTGTAAGCTTTGATAAAAGGAAAGAATACAAAACAAGCCGATTACATGTGGATATCACCTTAGTTGATAATGATGTGCTTGATGTTGAAGCATTTAAGAACTGGAGAAAAGAATATTCACAAGCAGAATTTATTTTAAAGGATGACGGGAAATATTTATGTGGGAATGAGGTGGAGAAAATGTCAAAATCAAAATATAATGTACAAACTCCTGATAAATTGGTAGATGATTTTGGGGCAGACACTTTGCGTTTGTACGAAATGTTTTTAGGACCACTAGAGCAATTTAAACCTTGGGATGTAAAGGGAATAAATGGAGTGCATAATTTTTTGTGTAAGTTCTGGCGTTTGGTTCATGATGCAGAAAATAACTTTGAGGTTTCATCAGAAACACCAACAAAAGAGAATTATAAAACTTTACACAAAACCATTAAAAAAGTTGAAGAAGATATAGAGCGTCACTCTTTCAACACGGTGGTGAGCACCTTTATGATTTGCATAAATGAATTGACCGAACAAAAATGCAATAGCAGAGAAATTATTTTTGATTTTACTATTCTGCTTTCTGCTTATGCACCACATATTTCGGAAGAGATTTGGCAAAAATTAGGAAATGAAACTTCAGTTACGACTGCTAATTTCCCAAAGTTTAACGCAAGTTATTTGGTGGAGAATGAGGTGAATTATCCTGTTTCGTTTAACGGTAAAATGCGATTTAAAATTACTTTACCTGCCGAAATGACAAAAGAACAAGTGGAGGTTGAGGTAATTAAACATGAAAAAACAGCTCATTATTTAGAAGGAAAATCGCCTAAAAAGATAATTGTAGTGCTTAAGCGAATTATTAATATAGTAATGTAAATATGACAATAAAAAGGGTTCTATTTTTTTTGATTCTTTGCCCCTTATTTATTTTTTCCCAAAATAATCTTCCTTTTAAAGTAGGAGAAAGTTGTACTTACCGAATTCATTATGGCCCCATTACTGCTGGCCATGGAACACTTATAGTCAAGAATATTGAAAAACATAATAATAGGGAGTGCTTTCATCTTGAAGGGATTGGCCAAACGAATTCATTTTTTAGCTTATTTTTTAAAGTGTATGACGAATATATTTCTTATGTAAATCCCATTTCTTTATCTCCTATTCATTTTATCAGAAATGTAAATGAAATGGGTTATATTATCAAACAAAACTATCTGTTTAACTACGAAAAAAATGAAGTTTTGGCTGAAGATTCTATTTATCAAATTCCAAAGCAAACACAAGATATGTTGTCCGGATTTTATTTTTCAAGAGCACTACTCAATTATCAGAATGTACAAATAGATTCTATTGTAAAACTTAATGTTTTTATGGATGAGGAAATTTATCCCTTGCAAATTAAATATGAAAAAAATGAGGTTATTAAAACAAAATGGGGAAAAATAAACTGTATGGTTTTTACCCCTCAACTGCAAGAGGGAAGAGTTTTTAAGGATGGGGAAAGTATGAAAATTTGGATATCAGATGATGAAAATAAATTAATGATAAAAGTGGAAACTAAAATAATTGTTGGCACAATAAAAGCGGAATTATCTTCATTTAAAGGTTTGAAAAATCCATTGTCAATAACTGATTAAATGGTCTTGAATATCCTATTCTATTTTCTGTAAATTGCGACTATGAAAACAAGATTATTCAGCATTTTATTTTTAGGATTACTCTTGCTGCTAACGGCATTAAATTTTACTAAATGCAATAAGGCAAATGGCGATAGTACTAATATCAGCACAACTTTTGGTCCTACAATAGAATACGGCATTGTTACAGATTCTTTTCAGGTGACAAAAGGAATCATAAAACCGGGACAAGTTTTAGGAGAAATACTATATCGTAATCATATTAACCATACTCAAATTAACAAAATAGTAAAAGCATCAAAAGGAATTTTTGATGTAAAAAGAGCAAAAGCTGGGCAACCATTTACTGTGTTTTGCACAAAAGATTCTAATGCAATAGTAAAATGTTTTATCTATGAAGAATCGGCAACCAACTATATAGTTTTTGATTTAAGAGATGGAATTCAAGTTTACAGAGGAGAAAAAGAAATAGAAATCAGGATGAGAACTGCATCAGGAGAAATCACCTCATCATTATGGAATGCGATTATGGATAATAATATGAGTCCAGCACTAGTGATGGAACTTTCTAATATTTACGCTTGGACAATCGATTTCTTTCGCATTCAGAAAGGAGATAAATTTAAAGTTTTTTATGAAGAGAGATTTGTAGAAGATGAATTCGTTGGAATTGGCAGAATTTGGGCTGCAAAATTTACTCATCAATCGGAAAAATTTTATGCTTTTTATTTCAAAGAAGAAGGAAAAAATTTTGGCGATTATTTTGATGAGGGAAGTAAAACATTAAGAAAAGCATTTTTACGTGCCCCACTTAATTTTAGTAGAATTTCTTCTAAATATAGTAAGCGTAGGAGACATCCAGTAACAGGCAGAGTTAAGCCACATTTAGGAACAGATTATGCCGCCCCAAAAGGCACCCCAATTTTATCTACTGCAAATGGAAGAATTGTTGAAGCAAGATACAAACGCAATAATGGAAATTATGTAAAAATAAGGCATAATAATACTTACACAACTCAGTATTTACACATGTCAAAAATAAAATTTGGGATTCGCAGAGGAGTGAACGTAAAGCAAGGAGATGTAATTGGATATGTTGGCAGCACAGGATTGGCTACCGGTCCGCACGTTTGTTATAGGTTCTGGAAAAACGGCCGACAAGTTGATCCATATAAAGAAAAGTTACCTCCATCTGAACCTATGAAAGAGCAAAGTAAGGAACCTTTCCAATTGGTAAAAGATAGTTTAATTCAGTATCTTGCAGAGCCAACAATATAATGCAAAATGCTGAACAAAATAAGTATAGTCCAAAAGCTTATACTACTTTTATTTTTTTTATCAGTTCAATTTATTTATGCTACTGATTTAGAAAATCCATTTATCAAAAACAAAGGGCAATTACCTCAAAAAGTAATTGCAAAAGTATGCCTTCCTGGCGGAGCTTTATTTATTGAAAAAGGAATATTCACATACCATTTTTACAACCAACAGAAACTAGCAGATATTCATAACCACAGAACTACCGATAGAAGCATCAAAGCCCATGCTTTTAAGGTGATTTTCAAAAATGCCAATGAAAATATTGATAGTTTTTTAGAAGAGAAAAGCGAGTTTTTTGAAAATTATTATTTAGGAAATAATCAAAATAATTGGGTAGAGAATGTGCGTCACTACAAAACACTCACACAAAAAAATATTTATGACGGTATTGATTTAAAAATGTATAGATCAGAAGGGAATTTGAAATATGACATTATTGTTAACCCCAATGCCAATTCAAAAAAACTGAAATTAAGTTATAATGAGATTGATGCTATATTTATAAAAAATGGGAATTTATATGTGCAAACTTCTGTAAATACAATTACAGAGCAAAAACCTTTTGCCTATCAAATTTTGGATGGAATTAAAAAAGAAATTCAGTGTAATTATAAGTTAAAAGGTAAAATACTAAGTTTTGAATTTCCTAATGGCTACAACACAAATGAGGATTTAATCATTGATCCGACTCTAATTTTCTCTACTTATTCTGGAAGTACGGCAAATAATTTTGGCTATACGGCAACTTATGATGATTTTGGGTTTTTGTATTCTGGTAGCACAGCTTTTGGAGTGGGCTACCCTACAACATTAGGGGCCTATCAAATCAATTTTGCAGGAGGAATAGGAAGTGCAGGTACTGACATAGCTATCACAAAATACGATACAAGTGGAACGGTTGCAATTTTTGCTACCTATTTGGGTGGTTCAAAGGACGAATTACCTCACTCTATGATTGTTAATTCGGCAAATGAACTTTTCCTTTTCGGGACATCTGGCTCAGATGATTATCCTATAACTACCAATGCTTATCAAACTAATTTTAATGGAGGCCCTTCATTTGTCCCCTCTGGAATTGGCATTTCTTATCCTGCAGGTTGCGATTTAATAATTTCACGTCTTAGTACCAATGGCGGAAATCTTCTGGCATCTACTTTTGTTGGAGGAAGTGAAAATGACGGATTGAATATTGCTAACAAACTAAGATTTAATTATGCGGATGAAATTCGTGGAGAAATAGACATTGATAAAAATAATAATATTTATTTGGCAACTAGCACGCGTTCTGCCGATTTTCCAATTGTTGGGGGAGTTTTTCAGCCGATTCTTGACAGTTTGCAAGAGGGAGTTGTAATAAAGATGGACAATCAGCTGAGTAATATTATTTGGAGTTCATTTTTGGGGGGAAGAGGATTGGACGCTATTTATTCATTAGCACTTGATGATAGCGATAATATTTATGTAACAGGAGGAACAACTTCTGATAATTTTCCAACAAGCACAAATGGGCTCCATACTAATTATTTAGATTCTTTGCGTGCGGATGCTTTTGTTTCTTATATTTCAAAGGATGGTTCGCAAATTTTTTCTTCCACTTATTTTGGATCTGACCAATACGATCAAGCGTATTTTGTAGAGTTGGATGGAGCGCAAAATGTGTATCTATTTGGTCAAACCAAAGCAACAGGAAATACACTTATTTATCAAGCAAACTATAATGTTCCGGGTGGTGGAGAATTTATCAGCAAGCTTTCCAAAAATTTAGATGTTCTTTTACAATCTACGGTTGTTGGGGCAAATACCGGAAAGCCAAATATTTCTCCCACTGCCTTTTTGGTTGATGTTTGCAATAAAATTTATATTTCAGGTTGGGGTTCAAGTATAGGTCTTGGTAATGCTGGCACCACGTTTAACTTGCCAATTACTCCAAATGCTTTCCAAAGTGCAACAGATGGAAACGATTTTTACTTAATGGTGCTAGACGATAACATGGACACTTTGATTTACGCCACTTATTTTGGAGGTAATCAAGCCACAGAACATGTAGATGGAGGGACAAGCCGTTTTGATAAAAAAGGAATTGTTTACCAATGTGTTTGTGCAGGTTGTGGCGGTTATTCCGATTTTCCTATTGCACCAAATCCTGGAGCAGTTTCTAGTACAAATAATAGCGCAGCAGGATCACAATGTAACAGTGCTGTTTTTAAATTTAATTTTGATTTCCCCATGACGATTTCCGATTTTTCTGCTCCATGGGTTGGCTGTGATACCACCATTGTATTTCAAAATTTAAGCACTGGGGTTGGGAACACAACTTATAAGTGGTTTTTTGGAGATGGAAATAATTCAACACAAGAAAACCCTATTCATACGTATAGCCAATATGGAATATATGATGTTACACTCATTACAAACGATCCAACTTCATGTAATGTAAGCGATACTGTAACAAAGCAGATTTATATTCTCTCCAATTCTTCCAACACAATTCAGAAAATAGAAATTTGTAAAAATGAGCAAGTTCAAATTGGCTTACTGCCGGTAAATGATCCTACGATTTCTTATTTTTGGTTTCCTTCTTATGGGCTAAGTAGTATTACTGTTTCCAATCCTTTTGTTATAACAGACTCAACAATTCAATATAAATTGCTTATTTCAAATGGCAGTTGTACCGATACTCTTTTTCAGTTGGTGGAGGTAAATACGATTAATGTTAATGCCGGAAATGACACTGCTTTTTGTAATAATCCTATTTTGCTGAGTGCAAATGCAAATGGATTAGCAACTTCTTTTTTGTGGTCAAGCAATAATTTGTTTACTGACACCTTGAGTTTAGATAGCTTTTTGCTTAGTACTATCCCTATGCAATATTTCGTAAAAGTAACGGATGGAATTTGCCAGGCAACTGATAGCGTAGATCTAAAACCCCAAAACATTGACATCTCCCTTAGCGGAAATTTTGCAATTTGTATTGGTGATTCTGCATTTGTACAAGCAAATAATTTATTACCTTCAGTTCCGCTAATAGATTATTTTTGGAGCCCAAATAGCAATCTAAATTATAGTATCGATTCTTCCTCTGTTTGGTTTTCCCCTGATGTTTCCATTTGGCTTTATATTCAGGTGCAAAACCAAAATGGATGTGAGCTAAAGGATTCCATTTTTATTGCAGTAAATAATTACCCCATTTCAGATAGTATTTGGGCTAGTAAAAATCCGATTTACATAGGAGAAAGCACAACTTTAAATATTCAAACAAACGAAAATGTACTTTGGGAATCAGGTGATTCTGCAAAGCAAATTGTAGTTGCTCCAATTACAGACTCATTATTTGTAGTAGAGATTTATAACGAATTTGGTTGCAGTATTTACGATAGTATTTTTATAATAATTTTAGATGTCTTTTGTGATGAGGGAAAAATTAAAATTCCAACTGCTTTCACTCCAAATAATGATGATGAATTAATAAATGAGATTTATAGAATAAAAGATGATGATGAAATTATCACCTTTTTTAAGTTAGAAATATTTAATCGTTTTGGGCAAAAAGTGTATACTTCCAACAATAAAGATGGAGAGTGGGATGGCACTTTTCAGAATGAGTTATTGCCTCCGCAAGTGTTTGATTTTTATTTAGAATTAGAGTGCTTTGGTGGCAAAAAATTATTCAAAAAAGGAAATATTACATTGATAAGATGAGAGTTTTGTTATTAATATTACTGCTTCTTTTTACTTTTAGTTTAAAAGCTCAAGATGTTCATTTTTCTCAATTTACAGTTTCAAATATTGCACTAAATCCTGCAATTGTTGGTAATCAATCAGCCGACTTTAAAACATCTTTTCAAAAAAGAACACAATGGCAAAGTGTTGCTGATCCTTTCAATACAGTTGCAGCCAACTTTGAGGCAAAAGAGATTTTGAAAAAAACTTCTGTTGGGTTACAATTTATACATGATGTAGCCGGAGATGCCAATTTTACCACCTCTCAGTTTAATACAGCAATAAATAAATCTTTTTCTATTGATAGAGATAAGGAAATTTCAGCGGGGATATTGCTTGGCTTTACGCAAAGAAAAATAGATTTTTCCAATCTTATTTTTGAAGAAAATGAAAATCTACAGAACCCATCTTTTATCTATTTTGATGTAGGAATTGGAGTAAATTATGCTGCAATGATAAATGATAATTTTTCTTTTATTTCTGGACTTTCTGCTTTTCATATTAATAAACCAAAACAAACATTAATAGATGATGAAAGCGTGCAATTAGATGAAAAATATAATTCATACTTTCAATCCTTTTATCGCATAAACAATACAATTATTCTAAATCCAGCTTTACTTTATAGTAGACAAGGAAAAAGTAGAGAACTTCTTTTTGGAACTATAATAAGGTATGAAATTTCCGGGTTTAATATAGGACTTATTTCTCAAATTTTTTACAGATGGGATGATGCTATTATTCCAGCCTTTGGACTAAATTATAATAGCATTAGAGCAGTGATAAGTTATGATATTAATACTTCTGATTTGGTAGCTGCCAGCAACAACAAAGGGGGTTTTGAGTTATCCATTATGTATATTTGGAATAAGGAGAAAAGAAAGGCAAAAGAGGAGATTAAAAAATATTGTCCAAGATATTTATGAGATTTTTTAAATTCATATTATTATTTCTTTCTAGTGTAATTTTTGCACAAGAAAATATTGAGATAAAGCATTTATCTACTGCAATCAATTCTATTGGAGCTGAGCTTAATTTTTTTCAAGATGAAAAAACCCATGCCTTTTTTACGGCAATCCGAGAGGATAACAACAATTATATCTCCTCTATTTATCATAGCAATTTTCAATTAGATCAGTGGAGTAAGGGGAGTTATTTTTCTCCTTTCAATTCTGATTATTTGCAAAGCGGAAATCTTTTTATCACAAGAGATAAAATGGCTTATTTCACTTTTTGCAAAGAGGAAAATTGTGCAATTTATAGTTCAAAATTCCAAAAAAAGAGATGGACAACCCCCAAGAAATTAGACGAGAGAATTAACAAAATGGGGAGTACTTCTACTCAGCCAAACATTGCAATAATTGATAGCAAAGAATATTTGTATTTTGTGTCGGACAGAGAGGGAGGTTATGGGGGGTTGGATATTTGGATTTCTACTATTAATGAAGATGGAAATTTTGGGAATCCTATAAATTTGGGGAATAAAATAAATAGTAAAGCTAATGAAATCACGCCATTTTTTAATCACAATTATGGCGAATTATATTTTAGCTCTGACAGAAAAGATGGCATGGGGGGATTTGATATTTACAAAGTAAAGGGTAATTTAACTTTGTGGGAAACTCCTACTTTGTTAGCAGAACCCTTTAATACTCCTTTTGATGAAATGTATTTAAATTTCTTTACAGAAAATAAAGGGAATTTTTCATCTAATCGTTTGCCTTCACTATATTTAGATAAGGAAAATTGTTGCAATGATATTTTTTCTTTTGAAATAAAACGACAAGAGACGAAACTTCCTCCTGAAATTTCAAAGATAAATAATTATCTACCTCTTTCTTTATATTTTCATAATGATGAGCCTGATTGTTGCACTATGGAGATCACAACAAAGATTGGTTATAAGGAATCATATATTTCTTATTTTTTATTAAAGAAAGAGTATGTGAAAAATAGCAGTTCGGTATCATCAATAGAAGATTTTTTCACAAATAAATTGCAAGAAAATTTCAATAAATTAGATGAAGTTTTGCGTAAAATTAAGAAAGCATTAGCTAGTGGTCAAAAAATAGAATTGCAAATAAAAGGGTATGCGAGTCCGCTTTTTGCAAGCGATTACAATATCAATTTATCCAAAAGAAGAATTGTTTCCCTGCTTAATTACATGCATGAATTCCAAAACGGAAGTATTACCCAATACTTTAAAAATGAGCAATTAGTTATTATAGAATTACCTTTTGGCGAGTCGGTTTCTAATAATAATGTTAGTGATAACCCTAGAAATAAAAAGCTGTCGGTTTATAGTGTAGAGGCAGCAATGGCCAGAAAAATTGAAATTGTGAGAGTAACAGTTAAAGAGTAATTACGCTTTAGAAACCGTGAATTCAAACGATTCCATAATTTGATTGCAAAGCATTTTTTTGCAAGCCTCATCTACTTTTGAAACTGCAACTTCTTTGCTATCGGTTTCAATTTCTAATGTAATATGTTTCCCAATTCTTACATTCCCAATTTCTGATAAACCAACATTTCCCATACTTGCACTTACGGCTTTCCCTTGTGGATCTAATAACGATTTAAGTGGCATTACATCTATTTCAGCTCTGAATTTCATAATTATAGTATATTATTTAGGATTGATAAGGTCAGATACAAAATTACAATAAATGGGATAGCAGCAAACTGAAAAATGAATAATAATATCAAGGCAATTATAATTAATATAATTCTGAAAATATTTAAACGAGAAGTGATGTTTTCAGTCTTGTTGAATTTAAAGGAAAATAAGGGAATTTTTGCTACTAAAAGTAGAGATAAAACTATGGTCGCACTTATTAATAATTCACTACTAAAAGATAATGAGTAACTTTCCCGTATCATTGGTAGTGATGCAATGAAAACTGCAACAGCAGGTGTTGGCAACCCAATAAATGAAGTGGTTTGCCTTGTGTCAGTATTAAATTTTGCCAAACGAATAGCTGAAAAAATGGGGATTAAAAAAGCAATAATTGATGGGGAAAAATTTGGTTGGGTTATATCAGATTGAGAAAAGGAGTTGACAATACTATAATAAATTAGTTGGAACAAAATCATCCCAGGCGCTACACCAAAAGTAACCATATCTGCCAAGCTATCTAATTGTTTCCCGAATTTGCTTCCAACTTTCAGAATACGCGCTAACAGACCATCAAAAAAATCAAAAAAAGCACCATATAAAATGAAAGTGGCAGACAAAACTAAGTTCCCTTCAAAAGCAAAAAATATTGCAAACAAGCCACAAGTCAAGTTAGCAAGTGTAATAATATTTGGGATATTTCTTTTAATAGCATTCATATCCGCAAAAATATGATAATATTTGTAATCAATTATGAGAAAACTATTTTTAGCACTTCTAAGCGGGTTTCTTTTAGCATTTTCTTGGCCTGAAATTGGCGTTTTCCCTATTTTGTTTTTTGCTTTTGTTCCACTCTTAATATTGGAAGACGAACTACAAAATTCAAATGAAAACAAAAAGGGAAGAAAAGTTTTTTGGTTTTCTTTTTTAGCATTTTTCATTTTTAATGTAATTACAACTTATTGGGTGTATCATGCTACACTTTTTGGGGCAATTTCTGCTTTTTTGGTGAATGCAACCCTAATGGCGACTGCTTTCTATTTGTTTCATAAAATTAAAATTACGAGCAAAAACAGATTAGGATACTTTTCTTTTATTATGCTTTGGATTTCAATGGAATATGTGCACTTGAATTGGGGATTGTCATGGCCTTGGCTTACATTAGGAAATGGATTTGCAAATGTACCTGATATAGTGCAGTGGTATGAATTTACTGGATTTTTAGGTGGTTCATTTTGGGTGTTGTTGATGAATATTTTAATATTTAGAGTAGTACAAACTAAAAATGTAAAAGCAATAGTGTTACCTTGTTTATTGCTGATTTTACCATTGCTGTTTTCGTTCTGTCTTATTCCAAATATGACAAATGAAGAACAATTAAGAGTGTTGATTGTTCAGCCGAATATTGATCCTTATACTGATAAGTTTAATGTAGGACACGAAGAGCAATTATATGAATTTATTGCTCTTGCAAAAACTGAACTTACTGAGGAGACTCAACTTTTGATAGGGCCTGAAACGGCTCTTTTGGAAGAGATTTGGGAAAATAAATTTGAGGCAACTTATAGTGTCAGAAAACTTAGAGAATTGCAAAAACAATTCCCGAAATTAAACATAATTGTTGGAGCTTCTACTTATAAGATGTTCGGCCCTGGGGAGCAAAAAACAACTACTGCTCGACAAATTAGAAATAATAATATTTTTTATGATGCTTATAATTCAGCCATTTTTATTCCTGATAGTGGTGATGTTAAAGTGTATCATAAAACGAAACTAGTGCCAGGAGTAGAGAAGATGCCTTATCCAAATATGTTGGATAAATTAGCAGAACTAACGGTTAATTTAGGAGGAATAAGTGGTTCATTAGGAAGTGAAAATACAATTCGAAATTTCTTAATTAATGATAAAAATATTCGCCCTCTTATTTGTTATGAAAGTATTTATGGAGAGATGAACTATAAAAATTCTGATTTGATTACTATAATTACTAATGATGGTTGGTGGAAAAATTCAGTAGGTTATAAACAGCATTTTTCTTATGCTAGGCTGAGAGCGATTGAACAAAGAAAATCAATTGTCCGCTCAGCCAACACAGGTATTTCAGGAATAATTTATGCAAATGGAGAAGTCCTAGAAAAGACAAATTGGGATGAAGCAGTTTGTATATCAGCAAATGTAAATTTAAATTCTAAAACTACTTTTTACAATCGGTTTGGAAATTATATTGGGAGGATAAGTGTTTTTGTTTCTATTTTACTTTTGATAATTGCTTCTGTAAATGGGAGGTTGAGAAAATAAAAAACCCACTCTAAAAGAATGGGTTTAATCATTTATGAAAGAGGAAAATTACTCTCCTTCTGTTTCAGTCTCTACACCAACATCTGTTCCATTATCAGAAGTTTCTATAGCCACAGTGGTATCACCACCTTCAACTATAACCTCTACAGTAACTTCTGTAACAGTTTCTGGCACATCAACCTCCAAAGCATCTGCATTAACGCCAGAATTAGTGATATTAAATGCATTGTTCAAAGGACAAGTTGTGTCATCACCACATTCACAATTCACAATAAATAAGCCAAGGATGAATAAAAGGCCTAATCCCCAAGTTAACGGTCTTTCTAAGTTCCCCATAATTAATTATTTTTTGGTTTATATAAGGCTAAATTATAAAAAATAATTTAATCATCCATTTTAGCTTTTGTAAAGCAATAAATATTTGAGAATAAATTCGTAAAAACTATTACTTTTGTTTTGTGAGAAATAGATTTTTATATACCATAAAAGATAAAAATGAATTTGCTGAAAAGCTGGGTTTTTGGGCTAAAAATTTTAAGTATTCTTGTTTTTTAGATTCAAATCCGCAAAGTCAAAAAATGCCGATAGCATATTCTCAATACGAATTTTTATTTGCAGTGGGGGCACATAAAATTTGCTGTTCTAATGAGGATTCTTTTGAGAATCTTAAAGTATTTCACAATAGATATAAAGACTGGATGTTCGGTTATTTTTCTTATGATTTAAAAAATGAAACGAATACATTAACATCTGAAAATATGGATAATTTATATTTTCCTAATCTGTTTTTTTTCATTCCTGAAATAGTTTTCAGTATGAAAAATAAAGTATTATATGTAGACACCTTTTCCAACAAAAAAGAAACGGATATTATTATAGATGAGATAAAAAATCAAATATGTGATGAGTTATTTTATGGAAATTTGAAAATAAAAAAAAGAGAGACTAAAGAAGAATATTTAAAGAAAATAAAGAAAATTAAAACACATATTAAAAGGGGAGATATTTATGAAATGAATTATTGTCAGGAATTTTTTTCTGAAAATACAGAGCTAAATGCGGAGGCTTTATTTTTTAGATTAAATAAAAAAACAAAAGCACCATTTTCGTCTTTTTTACATTTGGATGGTATATACCTTATCTGCTTTAGTCCGGAAAGATTTTTGAGAAAGGAAAATCAGCAAATTCTATCTCAACCCATAAAAGGAACAAGAAAAAGAAGTAAAAATAAAGAAGAAGATTCGAAGTTAAAAAAAGAATTATCTTTAAGCGAAAAAGACAAATCAGAAAATGTAATGATTACTGATTTGGTAAGGAATGATTTGTCAAAATACGCCCGACAAGCAAGCGTTAAAGTAGAGGAACTTTTTGGAGTTTATTCCTTTGAACAAGTACATCAAATGATAAGTACAATAAGTACAGAATTAGAGTCCAATTATCATTTTATAGACGCCATAGAAGGAGCTTTCCCTATGGGCTCAATGACAGGTGCTCCAAAAAGAAAAGCCATGGAATTAATAGAAAAATTTGAATGCACAAAAAGAGGGCTGTTTTCAGGAAGTGTTGGCTATATTAGTCCAAATGCCAATTTTGATTTTAATGTGGTAATAAGGAGTATTCTTTATAATGCTACAAAAAAATATTTTTCGGTGATGGCAGGAGGTGCAATTACTAGTAGGTCAGTAGCGGAGGAAGAATATAACGAATGCCTTATAAAAGTAAAAACAATTTTAGAAATTTCATCTGGAGAGAAAGTAAATGCAGAATGAAAGAAAAGTTAGATAAATACATAAAACAACATCATCTTTTTAAGAAGGAGGACAAACTAATACTTGCTATTAGTGGTGGCGCAGACAGTGTTGCATTAGCCTGTCTTTTAAAGGCATTGAATTGCAATTTTATAATGGCACATTGCAATTTTGGTTTACGAAAAGAGGAATCGGATTCGGATGAAGTTTTTGTAAAAAAGTTGGCTAAGAAGCTAAATGTAGAATGTGTTACAAGCGACTTTGACACTCAAAATTTTGCAACACAAAATAAGCTTTCCATTCAGATGGCTGCAAGAGAATTGAGGTATAAATGGGCTGAAGCCTTGAGATTAAAATTGGATTACAATTTTATTATTACGGCTCATCATCAGGATGATGATATTGAAACTTTTTTTATCAACCTTCTAAGAGGAACGGGAATAAAAGGAATGTTGGGGATTCATCCGAAAAGAAGGAATATAATTAGACCTCTTTTGTTTGCAAGAAAAGATGAAATTTATGATTTCCTTAAAGAAAATAAAATTGAATATCGTGAAGACAGTTCTAATAAAGACGATAAATATCTTAGAAATAAAATACGGCTTCATCTCATTCCTTTACTGGAAGAGATTAATCCTTCAATTAAAGAAACAATAACAAAGGATATGGATTATTTAAGGGGTATTTCTGAAATATACGATACCCAAATTAATAAACAAAAAGGGCGATTGCTAAAACAAGAAGGTAGTTATTTTACCATTTCAATTGTAGAATTAGAAAAGCTAAATCCCATGCCAACATATCTTTATGAGCTTTTGAAACCATTTGGTTTTTTCAGTGTGAACGATATTTCTATCGCTTTGCAAAAGCAATCCGGGAAGCAATTTTTTTCTGCTACTCACCACTTAATTATCGATAGAAAGCAAATAATTATTCAAGCCATTAGGAAAAATGAAAAGCTTGAAATACAAATTAACAAAAATGATAAAGAATGTTTTTCCCCAGTTCATTTAAGGTTCTCATTGTCCGGAAATCTTACTATTAAAAATGATGTAAATATTGCAATGCTTGACTTTGATAAATTGAAATTTCCACTAGTTTTAAGAAAGTGGAAAAAAGGAGATTTTTTCTTTCCGCTTGGGATGAAAGGTAAAAAGAAATTAAGTGACTTTTTTATTGACAATAAAATTTCAATTCCTGAAAAGGAACAAGTTTGGGTGCTATGCTCTGACAATGAAATTATATGGATTGTTGGGTTAAGATTAGACGAAAGATTCAAAATATTAGAAAACACTAAAAAGGCGTATATTGTGCAACTTTTAAAAGAATAAGATGTCAGAAATAAGATTTGAAGAAAAACAGTATTTGGGATTAAATAAAATGTCGCTTTCCAGAAGGATAGCATTGGCATTGTTTTGTTTTGTGGCTTATTATTGGAAAGAAAATCACGAAAAATCGGGCGAACTTTTCTTCTTTTTAGGAATAGCTATTTTAGTAATTTCGGTTTTGCTTGTGTTTGTATTACACTTTGAAACCAAAGTACAAAACAAAAGTATCATATTAGATGGACTATGGACATCTAGAAAAATAAAGATTGGGTTAAGTAGTATTAAATCAGTCAAAAAAGTAATGTACAGCAAATATATTTTGAATCGATCCGTTTATAATCTGCATCTAAAAGGCACCATTCGTTTTTACACAAGAGGTGTTGATGCGGTTGAGCTTACCGATAAAGATGGCTTAATCTATTTGATTGGGAGCCAAAAATCGGAAGAATTAGCTAGGGTTATAAATCAAGAATTAAACCAATAGAAGAATGAAAAAAATATTTTTTGTACTTGCATTTTTATTTGCAGGCATATTTTCAAATGCTCAAATTATAGATCCTGTAATTTGGGGATTTTCGCAAAACAAAATTTCTGAGTCAGAAGTCGAACTACAGTTTAAAGCGAGCATTGAAGAGCATTGGCATTTGTATTCTCAATTTACCGGGCAATATTTTAGTGATGAGGGACCTATACCTACATCCTTTACTTTTAATGAATCAGATTTTTTTATCAAACAGGACAGTGTTTTAGAAGAGCCGCCTATACAAGATTATGATCCTATTTGGGAAGAAACATTAAAATACTATGAAGGGGAAGTTACTTTTCGACAGAGAATAAGATTACTAACTAAAGATCCATTTAATATAACAGGAGAGATTAATTTTATGTTATGTGATGAGGCCCAATGTGTTTTTCCAATGCCAGTTCCTTTTTCCTTCCAAATTAATTCAGACGGGAGAGTAGTAGTGGAAAAAGCGGAAGAAAAAAGTACTATAGAAGAAATTGAAAACACCCAAAAATACAATGACAAATTAGTAGAATTAAACAATCTATCTACTGATTGTGGGGAAAAGAAATCAGAAGAAAATAGTTTGTGGGCCATTTTTATTTTGGGTCTTTTGGGCGGGCTTATTGCCCTTATAACGCCTTGTGTTTTTCCTATGATTCCCCTCACAGTTAGTTTTTTTACAAAGGGAGAAAAAGGCAAAGGCATGTTCAATGCGATTATGTATGGTTTTTTCATTATGCTTATTTACTTTTTATTGAGTATTCCTTTTCATATAATGCCTAATATTGACCCTGAAATTTTAAATCAGATTTCTACAAATAGTTGGCTTAATTTATTCTTTTTTGCCATTTTCATTGCTTTTGCCCTTTCCTTTTTTGGATATTTTGAATTAGCATTACCCAGCAAATGGGGCAATAAATCGGATTCAGGATCCAATATTGGCGGATTAATTGGCATCTTTTTCATGGCGCTAACTTTAGCTATTGTTTCTTTCTCTTGCACTGGTCCTATTTTAGGCTCACTTCTGGCAGGAACTTTAGGTGGAGATGTAAGCATTGTTGTTATTTTAGGAATGGAATTCAAAATGGTTGCCACCAAATTAACGGCAGGAATGACAGGTTTCGGATTAGCATTAGGCTTTCCGTTTGCTTTATTTGCTCTTTTCCCAAAATTGTTAGATGTACTACCACAATCTGGAGGATGGCTAAATTCAGTAAAAGTAGTGTTAGGGTTTTTAGAAGTTGCACTAGCCATAAAGTTCCTTTCTAATGCCGATATGGTTGAGCAATGGGGCTTGATAAAAAGGGAGACCTTCTTTGTGCTTTGGTTTATTATTGGCGCACTAACGGTATTGTATTTAATTGGAAAAATTCAGTTCCCCCACGATTCTAAACTAGCAAAGATTTCCAAAATGCGTTATGGGTTTATATTGTCTTTTTTATTTTTTACTATTTACCTAATTCCAGGGATGTTTGGTTCGCATTTAAATTGGTGGGAGCATGAAGCATTAAGCGGATTCCCTCCGCCACTGAGT
The DNA here is from genome assembly GCA_036012565.1 of Flavobacteriales bacterium. Lineage (GTDB taxonomy): Bacteria > Bacteroidota > Bacteroidia > Flavobacteriales > BACL11 > DUAL01. Next base: position 47,545 of record DASCPP010000073.1, read on the forward strand.
TATAGCTACACTTATCAGCAAGAAGGAAAAGAAGTATTTTTTGACTATTGGGAAGCGATAGAATATGCAGAACAAGAGGGCAAAGCAGTATTTATCGATTTTACGGGTTGGGCTTGTGTCAACTGTAGAAAAATGGAAGAAAATGTATTTCCTGAAGTGGAAGATTTGTTGGGGGAATTTGTGCTTTGCCAACTTTATGTAGATGAGCAAACATTATTAGACAGCAGTGAAACGGTAGTCGCTCCAACTTCTGATGGAGGAACAAAAAAGAAAACTTTAACTACTGTTGGGAATAAATGGAGCACTTTGCAAGCGGTAACTTATGCTAGTTCATCACAGCCATACTATGTGCTGTATAGTCCAAAAAACGGACTTTTAACCAATCCTATTGGCTACACTCCTGATGTTAGCGAATTTCAAAAATGGCTAAAATGTGGCTTAACGGAATTCAATAAATAAAAATATGTTAGTTAAAACCTATGGTAGTGCAGTAAGCGGTATTGATGCCAAAACGATTACCATTGAGGTGGATATTACAAGAGGAATAAAATTTTATTTGGTTGGATTGCCAGACAATGCAGTAAAAGAAAGTGAGCAAAGAATTCGTGCAGCACTAAAAAATAATGGCTATCGAGTTCCTGGAAAACAAGTTGTAATTAATATGGCGCCAGCTGATATTAGAAAGGAAGGATCAGCTTATGATTTACCACTTGCCATAGGAATTTTAGCTGCTAATAAAGAATTTGAAAATGCTAAATTAGCATACTATGTAATAATGGGGGAACTTTCCTTAGATGGAAGTATCTTACCAATAAAAGGAGCCTTGCCCATTGCCATACAAGCAAAAGAAGAAGGGTTTAAAGGAATATTTTTGCCAAAGGAAAATGCAAGAGAGGCGGCTATTGTAAATGATTTGCAAGTGTTAGCTGTGTCGAATGTTCGGGAAGTAATTGATTTTTTCAAAGAGGAAATAAAAATAAGCCACACCATTGTTGATACAAGAAAAGAGTTTTATGAAGGATTGAATAATGTTGCTTCTGATTTTTCGGATGTAAAGGGGCAAGAAAATATAAAACGAGCATTGGAAATTGCTGCTGCCGGTGGGCATAATGTAATTATGATAGGTCCGCCTGGGGCAGGGAAAACCATGTTGGCAAAACGAATGCCAGGGATTCTGCCGCCACTATCATTACAAGAAGCACTAGAAACTACAAAGATTCACTCTGTTTCAGGGAAATTAGCTGCAAATGATACGCTTATGACTTCTCGCCCTTTTCGCTCTCCTCACCATACTATTTCAGATGTAGCATTAGTTGGGGGAGGTACGCATCCTCAACCAGGGGAAATTTCATTGGCTCATAATGGCGTTTTGTTTTTAGATGAATTACCAGAGTTCAAACGAACGGTTTTAGAAGTAATGCGACAACCCATTGAGGATAGGGTAGTAACTATTTCTCGCGCTAAATTTTCAATAGATTATCCGGCTAGCTTTATGTTGGTTACCTCTATGAATCCTTGCCCATGTGGATATTATAATCATCCTGATAAAGCTTGTATGTGTCCTCCTGGAATGGTGCAAAAATATCTGAATAAAATATCAGGACCCTTACTTGACAGAATTGATTTGCATGTGGAAGTTACGCCTGTAAATTTTGATGAATTGACCAAAAAAGAAAAGGGAGAAAGCAGTCAGCAAATTAGGGAAAGAGTAATAAAAGCAAGAGATATTCAAGAAAATAGATTTGTTGAAAACGAAAAAATTCACGCTAATTCTCAAATGAATACAAAGCAAATTCAAAGCCATTGCAAATTAAATCCACAGAGCCAAGATCTACTAAAAACGGCAATGGAAAAACTAGACCTTTCCGCCAGGGCGTATGATAGAATATTGAAAGTTGCTCGAACCATTGCCGATTTGGATAATGCTGAAAATATTAGTTCAGCTCATATTGCAGAGGCCATTCAGTATCGCTCCTTAGATAGAGAGAGTTGGGCAGGATAAAATCCTTATATTCGCACCTTTAATTCAAAAAAATTATGGCAAAGAAGAAAATTATTACTAAAAAATCGGAACAATTTTTAGAGGATTACCTAAATAATTGCTCTCCAACTGGTTTTGAGAGTGAAGGGCAAAAAATGTGGTTAAACTACATTAAGCCCTATATTGATGAGTATTTTGTAGATACTTACGGCTCTGTTGTTGGAGTAATAAACCCAAAAGAAAAATATAAAGTTGTGATTGAAGCGCATGCTGATGAAATTTCATGGTTTGTGCATTATATCACCAAAGATGGTTTTATTTATTTGGTGCGTAATGGTGGTTCTGATCATCAGATTGCGCCCTCAAAAAGAGTAAATATCCATACTAAAAAAGGAATGGTAAAAGCAGTATTTGGTTGGCCAGCAATCCATACTCGTAAGGCAGGAACTGAGAAATCTCCAAAAGTGGAAAATATCTTTTTAGATTGTGGTTGTGACAGTAAAAAGGAGGTTGAAAAATTAGGCATTCATGTGGGCTGTGTGGTTACCTATGAAGATAAATTTATTATTCTGAATAAGAATTTTTATGTAGGTAGAGCCCTTGACAACAGAGTAGGGGGTTTTATGATTGCGGAAGTAGTTCGTCTTTTGAAGGAAAATAAAGTGAAATTACCTTTTGGCCTTTATATTACAAATTCTGTTCAGGAGGAGGTAGGTTTGAGAGGTGCTCAAATGATTACCGAGAGCATAAAACCAGATGTTGCCATTATAACGGATGTGTGCCATGATACTAATACTCCAATGATTGATAAAATAAAAGAAGGCGATACAAAATGTGGAGATGGTCCAGTGCTTACTTATGGTCCTGCCGTGCAAAATAATTTACTGAATCTAATCATTGGTTCTGCTGAGAAGAATAAGATTCCTTTCCAAAGAAATGCAGCTTCTCGCTCTACTGGAACTGATACAGATGCTTTTGCCTATTCCACTGGTGGAGTAGCTTCTGCACTTATTTCTCTGCCGCTAAGGTATATGCATACTACAGTGGAAAGTGTGCATAAAAATGATGTAGAAAATGTAATTCGATTGATTTTTGAATCTTTAAAAAAGATAAAAAACGATCAGGATTTTAGGTATCTGAAGTAGAAACTAAACTTCATTATATCGGAAACAATCTGTTGTATGGTCATTTACCATCCCCATCGCTTGCATGTGGGCGTAAATAATTGTTGAACCAACAAATTTAAATCCTCTATTTTTTAAATCAGCACTTATTTTATCAGAAAGTGGCGTGTTTGCTGGCAATTCACTTATAATTTTGAAATGATTCTGAATTGGCTTTCCGCCAACGAAACCCCAAAGGTATTTTGAAAATGTACCAAACTCCTGTTGTACTTTAATAAAAGCTTGAGCGTTACTAGTAGCCGCTTTAATCTTCAAGGTATTTCTTATAATACCAGCATCTAACTTTAATTCAGCCTGTTTTGTGTCCGAATAATTAGCGATTTTTTGAAAATCAAAATTATCGAAAGCAGTACGAAAATTTTCTCTTCTTCTAAGGATTGTTATCCAACTCAATCCTGCCTGGAAAGTCTCCAAGAATAGAAACTCAAATATTTTCTGATCCTCATAAACAGGAACGCCCCATTCCCTATCATGATACCTTATGTAGAATGCATCATTTTTAGGCCACTTGCATCTTTTTATCTGCCGTGACATTTTTTGTATTTCTTACCCGATCCACATGGGCATGGCTCGTTTCTTCCCACTTTTTGCCCCACCCTTACAGGTTGTGTTTTTTGTTGAGTTTGTGGTGGTTGATTAGGATTTTGAGGATCTCCACTGCTAGGGGCAGCCATTTCTGGGCGGCTAGTTTGTAAGTTAGTTTCGGCTTGCCTTCTTTCTTCTTGCACATTAGATTGTGTAGGTAAGTCCGCTTTTAAAAGGAAAGAAACAATTTCTTTATTTACTTTATCAATCAAGGTTTTAAATAAATTGAAGGATTCAAATTTGTAAATAAGTAACGGATCTTTCTGCTCATAAACTGCATTTTGCACGGATTGTTTTAACTCATCCATTTCTCTTAAATGTTCTTTCCAACTATCATCAATTATGGCAAGGGTCACACTTTTTTCAATGGCCAAGCCAATATTATTTCCCTTTTGTTCCGCCGATTCTTTTAAGTTGGTAACCACTTGCAATGTTTTCATTCCATCTGTAAAAGGAATTACAATATTCTCATAAGTAGCCGATTGATTATCAAAAACATTTTTTATTATTGGGAATGCTTTTTTGGCTATATTCTCTGATTTCAGTTGGTAACTTTTATAGCAGGATTGGTAAGTTTTTTCAACTATTTCGTGAATATTAAGGTCTTGAAATTCCTGTTCAGCAACAGGACTATCACTAGCTAAAAAGCGAATCAAATCTAATTTATAATTTTCAAAATCTTTGACTTCATGCGTCTGTTCAATAATGCTCTCACAAGTATCATAAATCATATTGGAAATATCTAAGGATAGTCGGTCGCCAAAAAGAGCATGCCTTCTTTTTTTGTAAATCACTTCCCTTTGCTGATTCATTACATCATCATATTCCAGCAATCTTTTTCGTACGCCAAAATTATTTTCCTCCACTTTTTTCTGTGCCCTTTCAATGGACTTACTCACCATAGAATGCTGGATAACTTCCCCTTCTTCCAATCCCATCTTGTCCATCAGTTTTGCAATTCGTTCAGAGCCAAAAAGTCGCATCAAATTATCTTCTAAGGAAACGAAAAACTGAGAAGAGCCAGGATCACCTTGTCTTCCTGAACGACCTCTAAGTTGCCTGTCCACCCTTCTTGAATCGTGTCTTTCCGTCCCCAAAATTGCCAAACCGCCATCTTCTTTCACCTGATTCGAAAGCTTAATGTCAGTCCCTCTACCAGCCATATTGGTAGCAATAGTTACCACAGATGCCTTACCGGCTTCTGCTACAATATCTGCTTCTCTTTGGTGGAGTTTTGCATTCAATACATTGTGCTTTATCCCTCTCATTTTTAGCGTTCTGCCCAAAAGTTCGGAAATTTCAACAGAAGTAGTTCCTACTAAAACTGGTCTTCCTGCTTTTGTGAGGGTATCAATTTCTTCAATTACGGCATTGTACTTTTCTCTGTTGGTTTTATAAACCAAATCGTCTTTATCATCTCGAACAATTGGGCGGTTGGTAGGAATTACCACTACATCCAATTTGTAAATTTCCCAAAATTCCCCTGCTTCCGTTTCAGCAGTACCAGTCATACCAGAGAGTTTGTTGTACATTCTGAAATAATTTTGAAGGGTAATAGTAGCATAGGTTTGGGTAGCTTCCTCAATTTTTACATTTTCCTTTGCTTCAATTGCCTGATGTAATCCATCAGAGTACCTTCTGCCTTCCATGATACGACCGGTTTGCTCATCCACAATTTTTACCTTATTCTCCATTACCACATACTCCACATCTTTTTCGAAAAGCGTGTATGCTTTTAATAACTGATTTATCGTATGAATTCTCTCACTTTTAATGGCAAAATCTCTCAATAATTCTTCTTTTTTGCTTGCCTTATCTTTATCAGAAAGTTCTGCTTTTTCCAAATCTGCAATCTCAGCTCCAACATCAGGCATTACAAAGAAATTCTTGTCCTCAATTTCTGTTGTCATCAAATCAATGCCTTTTTCAGTTAGCTCAATGGTATTGTGTTTTTCATCAATTACAAAGAAAAGCGCTTCATCCACCTTATGCATTTCTTTGCTTTGGTCTTGCATATAAAAATTCTCAGTTTTTTGTAATTGGCTTTTTACCCCATCTTCACTTAAAAACTTAATAAGGGCCTTATTTTTAGGTAAGCCTCTATAAGCCATTAGCAAATTAAATCCAGAATCATCCGTTTTCCCTTCCGTAAACATTTTTTTAGCATCAGAAATGACAGTTGTAACAAATTTTCTTTGTACTGATACAAGGTGTTCTAATTTGTGTTTCAGATCATTGTATTCGTGCACATCCCCTTTTGGAATGGGACCAGAAATAATAAGTGGGGTTCTGGCATCATCAATAAGCACGGAATCTACCTCATCCACAATGGTATAATGATGTTTTCTTTGCACAAGATCCTTTGGCTTACGAGCCATATTATCTCGCAAATAATCAAAGCCAAATTCGTTATTGGTCCCATAAGTAATATCTGCTAAATAGGCCTGTTTTCTTTCATCCGAATTTGGCTGATGATTATCAATACAATCGATACTTAATCCATGAAATTGGAAAATGGGGCCCATCCATTCAGCATCCCTTTTTGCCAAATAATTATTCACAGTAACCAGATGTACCCCCAAACCAGCAAGGGCATTCAAATATACGGGAAGAGTAGCTACTAAAGTTTTTCCTTCCCCAGTTGCCATCTCTGCAATTTTACCTTGATGCAGCACCACTCCACCAACCAATTGCACATCATAATGAATCATATCCCAAGTGATTTCATTTCCGGCAGCAATCCAAGAATTTTTATAAATTGCATACTCTCCTTCGATGCTTAAAAAGTCCTTATTGGCAGCTAAATTTCTGTCAAAGTCAGTGGCAGCAACTTTTATAGTTGGGTTGTTTTTAAATCGTGTTGCAGTTTCTTTTATTACTGCAAAAGCTTCTGGAAGAATTTCATTTAGGCTGACTTCTATTTTATCAATAACACTTTTCTCTATTTCATCTATTTTGTTATAGATTTTCTCTTTTTCATCCTTATCAATTCCTTTTTCTTCTGACTTACTTTGTAAGGATTTTATTTCTTCTTTTTCAGGACGAACACTTTCTTCTATTTTAGTTTTTAAGTCGGTTGTTTTTTCGCGCAACTCATCATTTGAAATAGTAATGATTTTTTCATATTCCAAATGAATCTGTTTAATAATTGGCTCAATACTTTTTATGTCCTTATCGTATTTGTTGCCAAAAATTTTATTTACTAAACTTAAGAAGTTTGCCATAATAATTCTTTATAGAAAGTGGCAAAGGTAGTCAAAAGAAGATATTTCAATAGAAAAAAGCAATCAAGCTTTTTTTAATATTCCTCTTCATTAAAGAAGAAATCTTCTTTTGTAGGGTAGTCAGGCCAAATCTCCTCAATGGATTCGTATATTTCAGCTTCAATGCTTAACTCTTGAAGATTTTCAACTACTTCCAATGGGGCCCCTGAACGAATTGCAAAATCGATTAATTCATCTTTTGTTGCTGGCCAAGGGGCGTCTTCTAATTTTGATGCTAACTCTAATGTCCAATACATAATCTCACTTATTTGATTTTGCAAAAGTAATTTTTTTACCGAATTATCAAAACTTAATCCAAGTAATTTCAGAACAGTTTTTTTCTTTCAAAATTCCTCTAGCTAAAACAAATAAATAGTCGGACAAACGATTGAGATATTCCAAGCAATTAGGGCTAATTCTCTCCTTAATTTGAAGTTCTACCACTCTTCTTTCTGCCCTACGACAAACAGTACGAGCAATATGACATAAGGATGCAATTGTATGTCCAGAGGGCAAAATAAAATCTTTTAATGGTGATAGCATCTCCTCTATTCTATCGATTTCAGCTTCTAACATTTGAATATTTGTCTTTGTAATTTCAGGTAAGTTTATTTGTGATTTCTTCCCATCAAAAGATAAAACACTACCTAAATTAAAAAGCTGATTTTGAATTTTAAGTAAAATAGTCTTATGATTTTCGCTTATTTCCTGGTCGTGAATATGCCCAATAAAAGCATTAAGCTCATCCACTGTACCATAAGCTTCCAGGCGAATATTATCTTTATTCACCTTGCTTCCGCCTAAAAGGGAAGTTTCTCCTTTATCACCTTTTTTTGTATAAATTTTCATTGTTTAATTATTTAGTGTGTCCAATTCAATTATTCCATCTTTAAGGCGAATAATTCGCCCAGCATAATTGGCAATATCCTCTTCATGGGTTACCACAATAATGGTATTTCCTTTTTTATGAATTTTCTGAAAAAGTTTCATAATATCGATAGAAGTTCCTGAATCCAAATTACCAGTTGGCTCATCTGCTAAAATAATGGAAGGGTTATTTACAAGCGCTCTTGCAATAGCCACCCTTTGTCTTTGTCCACCAGAAAGCTCATTGGGCGTGTGCATGATTCTATCTGATAACCCTACACTTTCCAATGTTTTTTTTGCCATTTCTATTCTCTCCTGTTTTTTAATTCCAGCATAAACAAGGGGAAGCATCACATTTTCCAAAGCAGTATAGCGGGGAAGTAAATTGAATGTTTGGAAAATAAATCCAATTTCTTTGTTGCGGACATTTGCTAAGGCATTTTCATCCATATCCTTTACATTGGTTCCGTTCAAATTATAAGAGCCAGAAGTTGCTGTATCCAAACAGCCAATTAAATTCATAATGGTAGATTTACCAGATCCGGAAGCTCCCATAAGTGCAACAAATTCATTCTTTTTCACGATAAAGCTTACTTTATTTAGAGCATTAATAGTTACTGAACCAACCTTAAATTGTCGGCTTAACCTCTCAGATGAAATAATAGTATTTCCCATATTACAAAGTTATAATTAAAACCGAATTGTAAAATGTTCTTTGCTTAATTCCGTTTTTATAAATACAATTCCCATAAAAAACAAATCGATTGTAAGAGTAGTTTGCTGATGTGATTTTATGTAATTCCAAGCATTTTCCATTCCGCTTGACCAATGGATATCATCAAAGATAAAAATAGTACCATTATTAGCAAATTTTAGGATTTCTTCAAAATACTTTATAGTAGGTTTTTCTTGATGATTTCCATCAATAAATGCAAGGTCAACTTTACCAACCTCTTCCAATTTGGAAGTTAAAGTATTGTTAAAATTTCCAAGAGTAATATTGATATTTTCTAAATTTAAATTGTTGAAATTTTCCCTAGCAATTTCGGCTGTTTCCGGACAACCCTCAAGAGTAAAAATATTCGCATTAGTATTTGCTTTTGCCAAATAGCAAGTGCTGATCCCTAAGGAAGTACCGAGTTCAATAATCTTTTGTGGTTTGTAAAATTTACAAATTCTATAAAGTAATTGTCCGGATTTTGCATTTTTAGCAGAATTTTTTGCAACATCTTTTATCTTTCTTTCTTTCTGATTATTAATACTACTTCCAGCTCCAAAATCAGTAATTTGAATAATTTGTTCCGACTTACATAACTCTTTTCTTAAAGCTTCAATTTTTTTACAATTCTCACCTTCTTTATTTGCATTTAGCACTTTAGTAATAAAGTGATATAGAAAAGGTGCTTGTGCAGAGTGCTTTCCTTTTGCAGTAAGAAAATACTTTAAATACCGAATAATGAGTTGCAGTTTTATCATGAATGGCGAAAATATAACTTATATTATTAAGATTACCTCATTACAATTTTCTTACATGCTTTTTCATTAATTTTTACAAAGTAAAAAGCAGAGGATAAATTTGAGATTTGAATTTTATTTCTCCCTTTATTGACAGCTATTTCTTTTATTATATTCCCAATTAAATCAATAATTTGAACGACAGAATTCTCTTTAAAATCCGTCTCTATAAAAAGTATTCCATCAGAAGGATTCGGATAAACCAAAACTTTAGTAAATGTTTCGTCTACAGTAGAAGTAGAAGCATAAGTGATCCCTTTATAGGGTTGCATAATTGCTTGTTGGCTTCCATTTGCATTAGAAAATCGCACTCTTGATCTTCCTGTATCAGCACCAACCATTAGTGGATCAGTAAAAAAATGAAATGAAAAATCTATAGTATCATTAGCAGCTATTATGGCTGAAGTTGTATCTTGACTTGAAGGAAGGCAAGAAGTAACACACATAGAGCTCTCCCATGTATTAGATGGTAAATTATTTATAATTCTTTGAATATTCACTCGCACTCCATCATTACTCGTATTAATGAGTTCTCCAAAAATATCAATAACATTTCCAGGATTGCCATATGCCGTCATAGTAGAAGT
>DASCPP010000074.1:0-4292 GCA_036012565.1 Flavobacteriales bacterium
GCAATTACTAACCCACAAAAAACAATCTTCTCTATCAAAAGATTTATGGGAGAGAGTTTTACAAAGCTTAAGAAAGAAATAGCAAGAGTACCTTATAAGGTAGTAAAGGGAGATAATAATACTCCAAGAGTAGAAATTGATGATAGAAAGTATACTCCACAAGAAATCTCAGCTATGGTACTGCAAAAAATGAAAAAAACTGCTGAAGATTATTTAGGGACTACTGTAAATGAAGCTGTAGTAACAGTGCCAGCATACTTTAATGATTCTCAAAGGCAAGCAACAAAGGAAGCTGGTGAGATTGCTGGGCTTACAGTAAAAAGAATTATCAACGAACCAACTGCAGCAGCACTTGCTTACGGATTAGACAAATCAGATAAAGATAGAACTATTGCTGTTTTTGATTTAGGTGGTGGAACTTTTGACATTTCTATTCTTGACCTTGGGGATGGAGTGTTTGAAGTTAAATCAACAAATGGAGATACGCATCTTGGTGGTGATGATTTTGACCAAGTCATTATCGATTGGTTAGCAGAAGAGTTCAAAAAAGATGAGAAAATTGATTTAAGAGAAGATCCCATGGCGCTACAAAGATTAAAAGAAGCAGCTGAGAAAGCAAAAATTGAGCTTTCATCTTCAACAAAAACCGAAATTAATTTACCATATGTAACAGCAACTGCTTCAGGACCTAAGCACCTTGTTAGAACTTTATCTAAAGCTCAATTTGAGAAATTAGCAGACAAGTTAATTCAAGCAACTCTAACTCCATGCAAAACGGCAATGAAAGATGCTGAAATGAAACCATCTGATATTGATGAAGTTATTTTGGTTGGAGGTTCAACTAGAATCCCAGCAATACAAAAGATAGTAAAGGATTATTTCAAGAAAGAACCATCAAAAGGAGTTAATCCGGATGAGGTGGTTGCACTTGGTGCTGCTATTCAAGGCGGTGTGCTCACAGGTGATGTAAAAGATGTGCTTTTATTAGACGTTACTCCATTATCTTTAGGAATTGAAACTATGGGTGGTGTGATGACTAAATTGATTGAAGCTAATACAACTATACCAACCAAGAAGTCGGAGGTGTTTTCAACTGCTGCTGATAACCAACCTGCTGTTGATATTCATGTGCTACAAGGAGAAAGACCTATGTCGGCTGATAACAAATCCATTGGAAGATTTCAACTAGCTGATATTCCTCCTGCACCTAGAGGAATTCCTCAGATTGAAGTAACTTTTGATATTGATGCAAACGGGATACTAAATGTATCGGCAAAGGATAAAGCAACAGGACAGGAGCAGAATATCAAGATTGAAGCATCATCTGGGTTATCAGATGAGGAAATTGAAAAGATGAAAAAAGAAGCAGAAGCAAATGCAGATGCTGATAGCAAAGTAAAAGAAACAGCTGATAAGATTAATGCTGCTGACGGTATGATTTTTCAAACAGAAAAGCAATTGAAAGAATTTGGAGAGAAATTATCAGATGATAAAAAGAAGCCAATTGAAGATGCTTTGGCAGAATTGAAAAAAGCGCACGAAAGTAAAGATTTAGATGCTATTGATTCTGCAATGGAAACCATCAATACTGCTTGGACTGCTGCTTCTGAGGAAATGTATAAATCCTCACAAGAAGCTGGGGAAACCCCGGAAGGAGCAGAAGCTTCTGAGAATAATACTTCTGATGACGTAACAGATGTAGATTTTGAGGAAGTAAAAGATGATGAAAAATAAGTTTATTTTTCATAATACAAAAGAAAGAGACCTCACAATTTGTGGGGTTTCTTTTTTATATTTGTTCCCAAAAATAAGAATTGAAAGTCTCACAAAATTATATAGAGTTAGAAGGTAAATATGGAGCGCACAATTACCGTCCACTTCCAGTAGTACTTACCAAAGGGGAGGGTGTATTTGTATGGGATGTAGAAGGGAAAAAATATTATGATTTTCTGTCAGCTTATTCTGCAGTAAATCAGGGTCATTGCCATCCTAAAATAGTGGATGCGCTTAGAAACCAAGCAGATGTTTTAACGCTTACTTCCCGTGCTTTTTATAATGATACATTAGGAGGATATGAAAAATATGTAACCAATTATTTTGGTTTTGATAGAGTTCTGCCAATGAATACGGGTGCGGAGGCAGTGGAAACGGCACTAAAATTGTGTAGAAAATGGAGTTATCAGAAGAAAGGATTAGCTCCTGAAACTGCAAAAATTATTGTTTGTGATGGTAATTTTCATGGAAGAACTACCACCATTATTTCATTTAGTAATGATCCTGAAGCAAGAGATGAATTCGGTCCTTATACTCCAGGTTTTATCAATATTCCTTATAACGACTTAGATGCTTTGAAGGATGAATTAAAAGACCCAACTATTGCTGGTTTTATGGTGGAGCCAATTCAGGGGGAAGCTGGTGTTTTTGTTCCGGATGAAGGTTATTTGAAAGGAGCAAAAGAGCTTTGTAAAGCTGCTAATGTATTGTTTATTGCGGATGAGGTGCAAACAGGAATTGCTAGAACAGGAAAGCTATTGGCTTGTGATTATGATGATGTAAAAGCTGATATTTTAATTCTTGGTAAAGCAATTTCTGGAGGAGTATTTCCAGTTTCTGCAATATTGGCTGATAATCAGGTAATGATGTGTATTCGCCCAGGAGAGCATGGTTCTACTTTTGGTGGAAATCCGCTAGCAAATAAAGTAGCCATTGCAGCATTGGAGGTAGTAAAAGATGAAAAATTATCAGAAAATGCAGAGCGTTTAGGGAAAATATTAAGAAGTGAATTAGCCAATTTTGATAACGATATGATTACTTTGGTGAGAGGAAAAGGACTCCTAAATGCAATTGTCATAAAACCAAAAGACGGAAAACAAGCATGGGATGTTTGTTTGAAGTTAAGAGATAATGGTTTGTTAGCCAAACCAACTCATGGGGAAATCATTCGTTTCTCTCCTCCCTTGGTGATTACAGAGGAGCAGTTAATGGACTGTGTTTCAATAATTAAGAAAACAATTCTTTCATTTTAATATTCTATAAAATATGTCTGTAAAAGGGTTATTCAAAATTAGATTTATAAATCATTACGCTAGTATCTTTAAAAAAGATGGCTTTAAGGGTGTGTTGAAAGAAGGAGGGTGGAAAGTTTTATTTTACTTTTTTATGTTCTACCTGATAAGAGATACAATTTTATATATTATTATTCCGTATCTTATTTTAAAAGGAATGATTCTGAAATAGAAAAATAAATAAGAGAAAATATGAATAAATTATTTACAGCAATATCAGGAGTATTTATATTGCTTTCTTCTTGCTCAATCTGGCAAAATCAAAACGATATAAGTATTGATAAATTTCAAAAGAAAATAGCAACAGAAAGGTATCTGCTTGTAGATGTAAGAACAGCAGAAGAATTTGCTGATGGATATATTAAAGGAGCTATCAATATTGATTATTTAGCAGAGAATTTCTATGTTGAAATTCAGGAATTAGATTTAGAAACTCCTGTTTTGCTTTATTGCCGTTCTGGAAATAGAAGCGGAAAAGCCATGCAAATAATGTATGATTTAGGATTTACAGAAGTTAAAAATTTAATTGGTGGAATAAAGGGGTGGAAAGCCGAAAATCATAAACTAATAAAATGAATATACAAGATTTAATAAATGATAGCAAAACTACAATTGTAGATGTAAGAACGGAAGTTGAATTTGCTGAAGGAAATGTAAATGGATCTATTAATATTCCTTTGCGTGAGGTAGTAGATAGAGCAGAAGAACTGAAAGGAATGCAACCCTTGGTTTTGTGCTGTCTTTCAGGAGGAAGAAGTGGGCAAGCTACTGCTTTCTTACAATCTTTAGGATGTGATAAGGTTTATAATGGTGGCGGTTGGCAGGAAGTTGTATCTCATAAAAATCAAAATTAAAGTGGTAAAATATATATAATATTTGTTAATTCATAAGATTTTGGAACCCAAATCGTCTAGATTGATATATAATGTTGTATTTTTGTAAATGAAATGAAAAACACTTTTAGAAATATCTCCCTTTTTCTGATGGCAATAATAGTTTTGTTTTTGTCTATTGGGATGAGTATTTCAAAAATGGAATGTGCTGATAATGGTCAACTGTATTTCGGAACAGATGTGCCATCTTGTAGCATGGATAAAGAAGTTGTATGCCAGGCAAAACAAGAAAAAGTAAGTTGTTGTAGTATAGAGGTAGAAAAACAGTGTTGTCCTGAGACCATGGATAAATCTTGTGCCAGTGAAACAGAAAATATTCAGTTTGATTTTGAAA
>DASCPP010000075.1:0-8585 GCA_036012565.1 Flavobacteriales bacterium
AACTTAATATTAAGTTCTTGTGCTCAAGAATTTATGTTACAGCCATTTGATCAAGTATTTGTTAGAGAAAACCCTAGTTTTGAAGCTGCAAGAAATGTAATGTTATATGGAGAAGTGAAATATCCAGGAGAATATACATTGCTTAGAAAGGACGAAAAAGTATCTTCTCTAATAAAACGAGCTGGTGGATTAACGAAATATGCATATATGGATGGAGTCAAGATGTTCAGAAAATTTGAAATAAAAGCAAAAAAATCTAATTCCTTTGTCGAAATTGAAATCTCCGATCAACTAAAAGAATCAATACTCAATGATCCTATTTCAGCTCACATATATGTTGCTGACCTTCAAAATAAGACTTATGACCCGTTAAATAATAAAGAAAATAAGGGTGTATTTACTGCTGATTCAAGGCAATATGCTTATGACGGGGTTTATCTAGATTTAGAAAAAGCATTGGATTCCAAAACTTCAAAACATAACATTGTTTTAGTAGAAGGCGATAGTATTAATGTCCCTAAAACTATGGATGTTGTCCATATTACAGGTGAATTAATGAATCTGGAAGGGAATTCCATTAGTGCACCTCATTTTAAACGAAAAAGAGCGAATTATTATGTTAACAATTTTGCGGGAGGCTTTACTAAGGAAAACAAAAGAAGTAATACTGTTGTAGTTTATCCTAATGGAATAGCTAAAAAGTCTATGAATTTTGGATTATTTACCATTTCGCCAAGAATCAAAAAAGGATCTACCATAATTGTTTCTAATAAAGTAGTGAAAGAGAATAAAGTTCATGAGACTCCTGTGGATTGGAACAAACAAATTGAGAATGCTATGTTAAAAGTAACAGCAGTTATGACGCTATGGTTACTGATTGATAGAGTAAATGCAGAATAATGGAGCGATATAATGACGAAATACAATTGAAAGATATTCTGATAAAATTATCAGAGTATAAGACTGAGCTTTGGAATAAAAAAGTAAAGATCATTCTATTCTCCTTTTTATTTTTTGTTTTTGGTATTCTAATTTCTTTTATTTCTGCTACAGAATATAAGGCAGATCTTACTTTTGTTGTTGAAAATGCGTCAAGTGGCAACCCATCTTTAGGCTCGCTTTCAGGAGTTGCATCTCAGTTTGGTTTTGATTTAGGTTCTGCTTCTAGTTCTACTTTTTCTCAGGAAAACATCATGCAATTGTTAAAATCTAGAGGTGTGGTAGAGGCCACACTTTTAAGAAGTGAAAGCATTAATGGAAAAAAAGATTTAATGGTTGAACATTATCTTACATTTAACAAAATTAGAGCGGGCTGGGAAAAGTTGGATGAGTTTAATGGAGTAAATTATAATGACCTGCATACTTTAGAACACGATAGTATTTTGGGAAATATTTGGCAACATATTACAGAAGACAAATTAACCGTTGAAATTCAAGATGAAGAAACAAATATTATTACGCTTTCCTATATTTCGGTTGATGAGCGTTTTGCAAAACAATTTACAGAAGTCTTAATTGATGAGATGAGCAAAATGTATATTAAGCATCAAACTAAACAAGCAAGAAATACACTAGATTTCATACAAGATCGTGCTGATTCTGTTTTTGTAGAATTAAAGAAAGCCGAACAAGAGTTTGCTCAAATTAAGGATATAAACCAAAGAATTATAAAAGCTTCAGGAAGGCTAAAAGAACTACAATTAATGCGAGAAGTGGAGGTGTTAAATACCATGTATTTAGAAATAATAAAAAATTTAGAAATTTCTAAAATGACTTTGCTAAATAAAACGCCAATTATTAATATAATAGACAAACCCATCTTACCTCTGGAAGAAGAAAAGATATCCAAAGCAGCAGGGATCTTAGGTGGTTTTTTAGGTGGTTTTTTAGCTGTGTGTTTCTTTGTATTTAGGAAATTGTTCAGAGACGCTTTAGAAGAAAACTAAAGCAGTTCAGCTAATTTTTCAAGTGCAATTCCTCTAGATCCTTTCAAAAGAATTGTTTTGTTTTTAATAGGTCTTTCTATTAAAGATTCTGAGAATTTATCTGTGTTATTGTATGCTTGCTTATGAACTTTAGCAAATTCTGTTCCAATAAAAATACATTCTAATTTTAGTTCCTCAGCCAAATTAATAATTGCTTGATGTTCTTCTAAAGAGGATTTTCCCATTTCGAGCATATCACCCAAAATACAAAGTTTGTTTTGGTAATTTTGCTTTGAAAAAGAATATAACATTGCACTCATACTTGAAGGATTTGCATTATAGGCGTCCAAAATCAAAGTGTTAATTTTAGTCTTTATAATCTGAGAACGATTATTAGTTGGGGTATAATCTTCAATGGCTAGTTTAATATTATTTATGCTAACTCCAAAGTGTTTTCCAATACAAACAGCAAGCATAATGTTGTAAAACTGATAGTCGCCAATGAGTTTGCTTTGAATTTCTTCATCCTGAAATATCATACTAATAAAAGGAGTGTTTTCGGAGATATCACCTTTACAATCTCCATTTTTTCCATAAGTAGTTTTACTAATATTATTTGCTAATTCTAAAAGTAGTTCCGCTTCACTATTTACAAATAATGTACCTACATTTTTTTGGATATAATTATACAATTCTGATTTTGCTCTAATTACACCTTCAAAACTACCAAAACCCTCCAGATGTGCTTTTCCTATATTGGTGATTACTCCAAAATTTGGTTGTGCAATATCGCACAGAAAAGCAATCTCTCCTTCATGATTTGCCCCCATTTCAATAATGGCTATTTCATCCTCTTGTTTTATGCTGAGCAATGTTAAAGGAACACCAATATGATTGTTTAAATTTCCCTTAGTTGCAGCTACATATAGTTCTTTACTTAATACTGCACTAATCAACTCTTTTGTTGTTGTTTTTCCGTTTGTGCCGGTTATTGCTATTACTGGGATTCTTAGTTGTTCTCTATGGTATTTAGCAAGTTCTTGTAGGCATTGTAAAACATCCTCTACTAGAATAAATTTATCATTTATAGCAAATTGCTTTTCGTTAATTATTGCAAAAGCACATCCATCAGCTATTGCTTTTTCGGCAAAGATATTTCCATTAAGATTTTTTCCTTTTAAAGCAAAGAAGATACTTCCGTTTACAATTTTTCTTGTATCTGTACAGATTCTGGGATGTTTCTGAAAGAGAGCATATAATTTTTGAATTTGCATTTTTATTTGAAATTGTAAAGATAAAAAAAGCCGAGCAATTGCTCGGCTTTTAATCTAATTGTCTAATATCTTAATACTAAAATCTGTTTTACCTTCTATTACTTCCCATTTTCTTTTGGCTATAATCTGTTCCTCTTCTCTGGTTTTCCCTCAAATCACTTGATGGAGCTCCCATTCTGTCCATAGCACATCTAAAACCAATGTCATCTGTTGATTGGTCCTGATCTAAGAATCTTCTTGTGCCTGGAACTAACCAATACGCTCTATCTTTCCAAGACCCACCTTTGTAAATTCTAGTTCTATCAGTTACCAAAGTAGTGTTTCCGTAATCGTACATTTCACTAGAATTTCCTGTTCTATTGTCTTTGTACTTTTTAGCATCTTGATTCCACTTATCAATTCTAACACTTGCAGTATCTACTTCAGATTGTTCGTTTAAAAAATTGTTCCAATCAATTCCCATTTGAGATTCAATATCACCATCATTATAATTGATGTTGTCAGATTTTTTGTAATTTCTTCTATATACATTATCTTCTACATTCACATTTACCATTGTGATTCTTCCCAAACTATCCTTTTCTTCAATAAATCCATCCTCATCTCTTTTTTGAGTTTTGAATACACTACCTCTGAAAGGGCGGTGGTCGGTTGTAGTAGTTTGTTCAATCACAGGACGATAAACATCCATCACCCATTCCGAAACATTTCCTGCCATATTATACAAGCCATAATCATTTGGCCAAAAAGAACGAACAGGGCCAGTAATATCAGCATTATCGTTCAGGTTTCCAGCAACACCCATATTATCTCCTCTTCCTTTTTTGAAGTTTGCCATTATTTCACCTTGATTTTTTTTGTCTCCATTTCTTACAGATGAACCATTCCAAGGATATAGTTTCCTTTCATCTGTATTCTCCATATCAGTGTTGCCTACATATCCTAAAGCTGCAAATTCCCATTCTGCTTCAGTTGGCAGTCGATATCTCGGTAATAAAATACCATCTTCCATTCTTACTAATCTTGTTTCTTCTCCAAGTGATGGATTAAGGTTTTTCAAGTTTCTTTTTACTATTCCTTCATACTGTCCTGCTAAATAAGCATCTGTGTTAAAAGAATTCTCATCAATCTGCTCATTATCTTCTTTCAAGATCCCTTCATCAATAAGTATCCTTTCGTTTACTCTGTCTGTTCTCCAAACACAAAAATCGTTTGCTTGCGACCAACTCACACCCACTACTGGGTAATTTCTGTAAGCAGGATGTCTTAAATAGGATTCTACATAAGGTTCGTTATAGCCCAATCTATCTCTCCAAACTAAAGTATCAGGTAATGCCTTTTTATACACTTCTGGATAGCTTTGTCCATAGACTCTATTAATCCAATACAGGTATTCTAAATAGTCTACATTTCTTACTTCTGTTTCATCCAAGTAAAAGGAAGATACAGTTACTGTTTTAGGAACATTATTCCAATCCGAAAACACATCTTGCTCTGTTCTTCCCATGGTAAAAGACCCTCCCTCTACAAACATAAGTCCTGGGCCAGTAGCTTGTTCTGCGTATTTTGAATTGGTTTCAAATCCCCCATTCTTGGAATTATTGTAATCCCAGCCAGTGGTGGACGAACTTTTTGAGTTTGAAGATTTGTTGCTAGTACTAGAACATGACCCTAGAATAAACAGACAACTTACTACTAAAATTAATTTGCTTGATTTTATCATTTTTTTGTTTTTTTAAAGATGATATTAATAACTAAAAGGATGGGCAACTTATTGTATTGAACGATTTACTTTTACTTCTGCAAGGCAGAAATAAAGTAAAGGAGAGTTCGTGTGCACCCAAAGTATTACTATTTTTTAAATTGCTTAATGTGATATCATAACTATAACCAAATTTGAAAGCATCTTGGGTAAGCCCAACCATCAAGATGAATGAATCTACATTTTTAACACTATGTCTTGCCCAAAGCCCGCCTACCATTGGACCTCTATTTACATACACTCCATAATTGAATTGTTGGAAATCTTGTTGTTTCTGGTAAAGGAAATTTGGTGAAATTGTAGTTACAGAATTTTTATATTTACTAAGAGGAATGTTTCCTCCAATATGCGCTGTAAGTTTTGTTGGTAACTGGCTTTCACTAATAAATCCTTGGTTAGGCTGTGTTAAATGATGAGCGGAAAGGCCAAAGAATAAATTCTCAGAATAGCCAATAAATCCTGTAGAAAAATCTGGGAAACTAACGCCTGTAGGATTGTTTCCATCTTTATTTTCTTGTGTGTCGTAAATAAATCCATATTTTGGATGAATCATATCACCAAAAGTTAAATCGTCCCAATCCAAACTTATCATGCGATAAGAAGCTTCAAAACCAGCTTTTATTGAGAATTTTCTTGTCACTTCTAGATGATATGAGTATAAAAGAGACGCATGTGTAGTATTTAAATCCCCAGCTCCACTTCTATCTTGGGAAACAATAACACCTAATCCTCCACCTAATGAGTTAACGTGTTGATCGTAAGCAACAGAATAAGTGACATAAGTTCTTCCTATTCCCGGCCATTGGTCTCTGTAATTCAAAGTCGTTCTTGGGCAACCACCTGGTGAAGCTCCAGCAAAAGCAGGATTCAAATAAAGTGGGTTGGCATAAAACTGACTAAATGCAGGATCTTGTGCATTTGAAGTAGTTGAGAATACCAGTAAAAAACTGAATATAGCTAATATTTTCATAATTTTTCTCATCATTTTCCTTTGTTTTTATTCAATCGTTCCAAATTTCAATTTTACAAAGATATAAATTTTATTTGTTATCGTATTTAAACCAAAAAAAATTGATGTAATAAATAAGAACAAATACTCGTTAATAAGTTAGTTATTTTTAAAAAAAATACAAATAGATTTTATTTAATACTAACTTTGCAAGCATGAAAATACTTCTTTTTTATACACTTCTTTTTAGTTTTTCTATATCTAGTAAGTCAGAAGAAAATACCAATTCTGTATTAGCCAGTGGCAATTGGTATAAAATTGCTGTACAACAAGATGGAATTTATAAAATTAGCTACTCAAATTTATCTGATTTAGGTATAAATACAAGCAATTTATCTTGTTCTGATATCCGTATTTTTGGCAATGGAGGCGGAATGTTGCCAAAATTAAACAGTGATTTCAGGCATGATTGGCTGCAAGAGAATGTAATAAAAGTGGTTGACAATAATAGCAATGGCATTTTTGAGAGTGGAGATTACATTCTTTTTTATGGACAATCTCCTGACAGATGGAACTATAATGAAACCGATAGCAGGTATCATCATCAGAAGAATCTATTTAGCCGAAAAACATATTATTTTATTACTACCGATTTAGAAGGTGGAGGAAAAAGAATTGCAAGCACAAATACCCAAAACTTTGATGTAAGTGTAACTGAATTTGATGATTATGCTTTTCATGAGCAGGATTTAGAGAATTTTATAAAATCGGGAGCTCAGTGGTATGGCGAAAAATTCGATTTAACAAGCTCCTATAGTTTTAATTTTTCATTTCCTAATTTGGTACAATCTACTCCTGTTTATGTTAAAACTGCAGTTGCGGCTCGCTCATTTTCTTCTTCCAATTTTATAATAAAAGCAAACTCTACAACTTTACAAAGCATTTCGGTAGCGCAAGTTGATCCCTATTATACGGCAGATTATGCTAAACTTTCCTCAAACGCCACCACATTTACCGGAAATGCAAATATGGAAATTTCCGTTTCTTATAATCAACCTCAAAATACTTCTGTGGGTTGGCTAAATTATTTGGAGCTTAATGCAAGAAGGCAACTAAAAATGAGTGGGAATCAAATGCTTTTTAGAGATATACAGTCGGTTGCCGATAGTGTCAATGCAAAATTTATAATAAGCAATGCTACTTCTAGTATTAGTATTTGGGATGTGTCAAACCCTGTAAATGTAAGAGAAAGAAATACAGATTTTTCGTCCAATCAAACGAGCTTTATTGCGCCAACTGATTCTTTAAAAGAGTATTTGGCTTTTAATGGAAATTCTTATTATTCTACTGAACTTATTGGGAAAATTAGTAATCAGAATTTGCATGGAAGTGAGGTTGATGTTGAATATGTAATCGTATCACATCCCGATTTTTTATCAGCAGCTAATGATTTAGCCCAGTACCATGATCAAAAAGATGGGATAAAAACTATTGTTGTCACTCCTCAAGAAATTTATAATGAGTTTTCATCTGGGAGCCAAGATATTACTGCTATTCGTGATTTTTTACGCATGTTTTACAAAAAACCAAATAATAAATTAAAATACCTTCTTTTATTTGGGGATGCTTCTTATGATCCACTAAGTAGAATTTTGAGTAATACTAATTTTGTTCCTTCTTTTCAGTCCAACAATTCCGTTTCCCCAACGCAAAGTTATGTAACGGATGATTATTTCGGACTTTTGGATGATTCGGAAGGGAATTTTGCTAACGATCTAGTGGATATTGGTATTGGAAGATTTCCTGTGAAAACCCTAACAGAGGCCAATGATATGGTAGACAAAGTCAAAAATTATAATGGGAAAATGGCGATTGGCGATTGGCGAAATAAAGTGACTTTTATTGCGGATGATGGAGATGCAGATGATGGAAATACCCACATGTGGCAGGCCGATAGTTTGGCGAATATTATTGATGATAATTATAAAAAGATCAACATTAAAAAGATTTATTTGGATGCTTTCACACAAGAAGCTACCCCTGGCGGACCAAGATCGCCTGATGCACAAAAAGCAATTACCGAAAGTGTGGAAAAAGGAACTTTATTGATTAATTATTCCGGTCATGGAGGGGAATTGGGTTGGACAAAAGAGAGAATTTTAGAAGTTGGACAAATTAACAAATGGGAAAACAAAAATAATTTATCTTTATTTGTTACAGCAACTTGTGAGTTTTCTCGTTTTGATGACCCTGCAAGAACTTCCGCAGGAGAATATGCTTTTCTCAACAAAAATGGAGGTGCTATTGCACTTCTTTCCACCACACGCTTGGTGTATGCAAGTCCGAATTATCAACTAAATAAACAATTTGTAAAAGTACTTTTTGAAAAAGAAAATGGAGAATTACCAAGATTAGGTGATTTGTTCCGGCAAACAAAAGTAGCAAGTGGAACAGCCCTTAATAATCGTAATTTTACCCTTTTGGGTGATCCTGCACTTTGCTTGGCTTATCCTGATTTGAATGTAAGTACAACAGCAATTTCCGATACAATTTCTGCTTTGGGGGAAGTGACAATTTCAGGGCAAATAGAAAATGAAAATAGGACATTAGCTACCAATTTTAATGGTTTTGTTTTTCCAACAGTTTATGATAAACAGGAGATACTAAGAACTTTG
>DASCPP010000076.1:0-3904 GCA_036012565.1 Flavobacteriales bacterium
TACAATCGCCACTTGCCATGTTGTATTATGAGTATTATTCCGATTTAGAAAAGGTAGAAGATTTTATTTCAGAAAATAAGCAGCAGCTGCAATGTGTTGTCTCCAAAAATGACATCCCGTTTGGACAAACACAGCAGCCCAAACTTTGGGATTATGCAGATAGGGTAGATACCATTGACTTTTTGAGAGAGGGTTAATCCACAAACTCATAAGCTCCCAAATCAGGATCTTTCCTAGCGTTTTCTTCAATATCATTTGAAAGGAAAGTAAACTTTCCAGCATCAATACAAGGAGAAGAGCTTTCTAAATGAAAATCCCTTTTGCTCTTATCCACAAATCCTGCATTTTCATTCTTAATTACATTAATGTAGTTAGATGTATTGGTGTTTTCATTTGGATCAATTTTAATAAGGCAGTGATCAAAAGAATAATTAAATATCCCATTAATATCTTCTTTGAACTCAATTTCGGTAGTCAAACTTCCATCAATAATGCAATTCACAAAATTGGCTTTCTTTAAATCCCTAATATGAATTATTCCATTTATATCTTCATAATAATTACTTAGCAGAACTGAGTGGGTATTCCTAGTATTTAAATTCCAGAAATTTGCAAAAGTGCAATGGGTAAATTCGTATTCTCCACCGATATTGCAAACCACAGTATATTGTCCGCAATTGTTAACTACTGAATTATTTACTTGCAAATTTGCTCCTTGCCCCAAAATACCTATAGCTGACATATTCTCAACAATGCAATTGTTTATTATAGCTGTTGGGCTATTGTTTGCTACCGTATCGGCATGGATTCCAATTGTTCCTTCTTTTACAATAGCGTAATCAAATTCATTATTCACACTTCCTGGCATTAGCCAAATTCTGTCCCATTGCCCTGGAGAATCATCATACCAAGAATCTAATCTATCGCCTTGAAAAACTACTTTATCACCTAATGTTCCCTTTACTTTTATTGTGCCTCCTACAGATTCAGAGAATGGATTGCCCACCAGAATTCCTGAATTTTTATGCAAATAAACTTGAGTGCCTGTATTAATTATTAGTTGACAGCCAGGATCAACAATCACATAGCCATAAATTACATGAGGAGTGTCATTATTCCAAATCTCATTGCAACTCAAAGCATGGTACCAAAACTGTAAAGTATCCTCTCCATCTATAATTTCTCCATAAGTATTTGCAGTATGGAATTTAGCGTATTGGCCGTATGCTACCAAATCCACTTTTTGTATTTTTTCTCCTGTATTAAACTCAATATTTGCTTCTACAATGAATTGAAGGTCTTGATCATTTGGATCAATCTTTACTTCCACGAAAATAAAAATACTGTCGTTTGCTGGAATTTCTACATTTTTTGCTTCACTTCCAGAAATTCCATCTACATTCATGGCGTAAAACTTGCTGTCCTCTCCTGTAATTTTAATGTTGGTTTTTACATCAAAATCATTTTTGTTATACACCTTCAAATGATGCGTGATAGAGCCAACAGTTGTAAAAACCGTATCAAAAAGTATCGTATCGTTCGAAAAATGTAAAGTAGCTTTTTCCCCTGAAAATACGGGCTCTTTTTTGCAAGAAAATAAGCAAATTAGCAATAAAAAAGCGATACTAAATATTTGATTTCTTTTCATTTGCGCAAAGATAATTAGTTAATTCAGATTTCATTTATCTTATCAAACAAAAAAAAAGAAATTTAATTATGTTTTTCATCAAAACTTTTTAATTTTGCAGCCCAAATAATTTTTGACAGAAATGAGAAAAGGAATACACCCAGAGGATTACAGATTAGTTGTGTTTAAAGATACTTCTAACGATTTTGCTTTTTTAACGCGTTCTTGCGCTCCAGCAAAGGAAAACATAAAATGGGAAGACGGAAAAGAATACCCACTAATAAAAATGGAGATTTCTTCTGCTTCACATCCGTTTTATACAGGAAAAATGAAATTGGTAGATACAGCTGGTAGAATTGATAAATTTAAAAGCAGATACAAGCACTTAAAGAAATAAGTCGCTTTTTTAATAATTAAAAAACCCTGCACCAAAAGTGTGGGGTTTTTCTTTACATTTGTATTTTATTTTTTTAAGATGAACACCATACTTTTTGATCATAACAGAGAAGCATTTTTACCTTTAACTTATACGCGCCCTATTGCCGATTTAAGAATCGGAATTGTAACGATTAAAGAAAAATGGGAGCATCATTTTTCTTCCGTGAGCGTAAAAACAGAAGATTATTTATCTGCTAAATTTCCAATAACTCTGACTGCCGAAAATCTTTGGATTAACGCACAAGTTCTGCCTAATCAAGATATTGTTGATGAGATAAATGCTTTACAAAAAGGAGAAGTTTTAGTAAAAGGCGATACGCCTATTGCTTTTATTTCTGAAAAATTTGATATGGGATCTCTTCAGGAAAAAGAGTCAAAACGTAATTTTACTCTCCTCTATCACATTTGGGAGATTTTTAGCCAAAACGGAGAGGAAATTAAAAATGATTTTGAAAGAATCACAAAAGGAAGGAAATCACAAGAACTAGATAAATTAAGTGTAAAAGTTGGAGGCTATCCGCTTTTTATTGAGGAAGGAGCAAAAGTAGAGTCTGCTTTCTTGAATTGTAAGAAAGGCCCAATCTATATTGGAAAAGATACAGAAATTATGGAAGGGTCTATGGTAAGAGGTCCTTTTGCTATGTGTAATGATTCAGTTTTAAAAATGGGATCAAAAATTTATAGCAATACCACTTTAGGACCTTTCTGTAAAGTAGGAGGAGAGGTAAATAATGTTGTTTTTATGGGGTATAGCAATAAAGGACATGATGGTTTCTTAGGTAATTCAGTAATTGGAGAATGGTGCAATCTCGGTGCTGACAGCAATAATTCAAACCTTAAAAATAATTATGCAGAAGTAAAACTTTGGAATTATATAACACAGAAATTTGTTAATACTGGTTTGCAATTTTGTGGACTTATTAT
Organism: Flavobacteriales bacterium; assembly: GCA_036012565.1. Lineage (GTDB taxonomy): Bacteria > Bacteroidota > Bacteroidia > Flavobacteriales > BACL11 > DUAL01. Next base: position 2,990 of record DASCPP010000076.1, read on the forward strand.
GGGTGACCATAGTAAATGCGGAATAAATAGTATGTTTAACACCGGAACAGTGGTAGGTGTATGTGCTAATATTTTTGGAGCGGGTTTCCCAAGAAATTTTATTCCTTCTTTTAGTTGGGGAGGGTCTGCTGGTTTTTCTACTTACAAAACTGAGAAAGCATTTGAAGTTGCTGAAATAGTGATGCAAAGAAGAAACAAAAGTTTTGATGAACAGGAAGAAAACATTCTATCCCATATTTTCGAACTAACTAAAACTTACAGAAAGGCCTAATCTTTGCCATTTCCTAAAAAAGAAATCCTTTGGCACACCCTTTGCAATAGTATATAAATAGCAAAATAAAGTATTACACTGACATATTGTCAAAACAAAAATTATGAACAAAGACGAATTAAGATTTAAACCCCTATCCCTATCAGAACTCATTGAAGAAGAATCGGATTTTTTCCCCCTTCTTAGCCAAGAAGATGAGGATAAAATAGATAAAGAAAAAACCCCAAAAACTTTGCCGATTCTACCACTTAGAAATACTGTTCTTTTTCCGGGGGTTATTATCCCGATTACTATTGGTAGAGATCGTTCTATCAAACTGGTAAAGGATACATATAAAGGCAATAGAACAATTGGTGTTTTGGCGCAAAAAGATCCAAATATTGAAACTCCCGAAAAAGAAGATTTGAACAAAATAGGAACGGTTGCACACATTCTTAAAATGTTAAGGATGCCTGATGGAAATATTACAGCAATTATTCAAGGTAGGAAAAGATTTGAGATAGAGGGATTTGTGCAAACAGAACCATATTTTAAAGCAAAAGTAAACCGTTTAGATGAGAAAAGACCAGAAAATAACGATAAAGAATTTGGTGCTTTGGTCGATTCTGTGAAGGATTTGGCACTGCAAATAATTGAGGAATCAC
>DASCPP010000077.1:0-9798 GCA_036012565.1 Flavobacteriales bacterium
ATAACAAATAACTCATATTTTTTAGGTGTAGATATTGGCTCTTCTTTTACAAAGCTTATTGTAATTGATAATAATGAGAAAGTTGTTTTCTCAGAAGTTGCAAAAACTTTAAATAGAGATAAAACTATTTTAAAAAACATTCTAAATGATATTGATGAGAAATTCAATGTTGAAAATGTTTGTGCTACTGGTTACGGAAGAAAACATTTTGATAGAGCAAATATCACTAAAACCGAGATATATTGTTCTTCAATTGGGGTTAATGCACTTTTCCCTAAAGAAAAAACAATAATTGACATCGGTGGTGAGGATATAAAAGTAATTAAAAGTAGTAAAGATGGGAAAGTGGAGGACTTTTATATGAACACGAAATGTGCAGCAGGAACAGGTACTTTTATTATTGAAATTGCCGAAAGAGCAGAGTTAAACTTATATAAAATGAGTGAGTTAGCATCTCAATCTGAAATGAATAAGGAGTTAAATAGTTTCTGTACAGTTTTTGCAAAAACTGAGATTATGAAATGGATATTTGATAAAATGCCTGAAAAAGATTTAGCAAGAGGGATTTATATTTCAATAGTCAACAGAATTGCAAAACTTAGAATGGATAAATCTGTTCCAATTTTCTTAATCGGTGGTGTTGCTGAATTTCATCCATTTTTAAGAAATATTATGGAAGAAATGTTCCAAAAAGAAATAATTGTCCCAGAAGACCCTCAAATGATAAACGCATTTGGTGCGGCAATAGAAGCAAAAAATAAAAACAAATAAAATTTAAAATGAAAGCATATCACGATAAAGGAAAAGGTGTAGGAATTACATATGATGATTTGTATTTAGTTGGAGGCGCACGAACAGCATTCGGAAGATTAAGTGGAAGTTTAGGAGGCGTTTCTCCTACTGATTTAGGAATTTTTGCATCAAAAGGTGCATTGGAAAAATCAGGAGTTGATGCAAATGATATTGATCAAGTTATTATGGCAAATATCGGTCAGAGTTCAGCAGATTCTTACTTTTTACCAAGACATATTGCGTTATACTCTGGAGTTCCTGAGGGAGTACCTGCACTTATGGTGCAAAGGATTTGTGGTTCTGGTTTTGAGACTATTATCACAGGTGCTGAGCAAATCGCACTAGGAAAAGCAAAAGCAACTTTGTGCGGTGGAACTGAAAATATGACACTTTCACCAACCGTAAGTTTTGGAAATAGAAATGGTTACGCTTTGGGAAGAATTGAATTTTTGGATATGTTGTGGGAAGCACTTAATGACACTGCAGCGGTCCCAATGGGAGTAACAGCCGAGAATATTGCTAAAAAGCACGGCATTACAAAACAAGAAGTAAATGAATTTGCAAAACAATCGATTGACAGATATATTAAAGCAAAAGAGGGTGGGGTTTTTGATGATGAGATAGTTCCTTTAAACTCAACAGTTTTTGAGGCAGAAGGATTAAAACCAAGAAAAGTAAGATTGCCTAGGAAAGTAGTTGATTTTATTACTGATGAAAATGTTCGTCCTGCAGATTTAGAAAAGATGGCAAAACTACCAACAGTATTTGCTAAAGATGGAGTTCAGACTGCAGCAAATTCATCAGGAATTGTAGATGGAGCAGCAGCAGTTGTAGTTGCAAATAAGGAGTTTTGTGAAGAAAAAAATATTAAACCATTAAGTAGAATTGTCGCATCTGCAACTTGTGGTATTGATCCAAGATATATGGGATTAGGACCTGTGCCAGCAATAAAAATAGGATTAGAAATGGCAAATTTATCAATGGAGGATATAGGTCTGGTTGAGATAAATGAGGCATTTGGTGCTCAATATTTAGGTTGCGAAAAAGAGTTAGGATTTGATAGGAGTATTGCAAATGTAAATGGAGGAGCAATCGCACTGGGTCACCCCCTTGCAGCAACAGGAACAAGAATTTCTTTAACTATTTCTAGAGAAATGAAAAGAAGAGGAGTTAGATATGGTGTAGCATCCGCATGTATTGGTGGAGGGCAAGGAACAGTAATATTATTTGAAAATACAGATATTTAAAACTATGGAAGAAAAAATGATACAGTGGAAGATGGTTGAGAAAGATGCTGACTTTGAGTTAGCAGAATCATCCATTCCAAAAGTAAAAGATGGTGAAGCATTAATTAAAATTGCTGGATGTGGAGTTTGTCACACTGATATTAGTTTTTGGCATTATGGAGTAAAAACTAATCAAGAATTACCTCTAACTTTAGGTCATGAAATTAGTGGAACTGTTATTGATGGTTCTCAAGAATGGATGGGAAAGAATGTAATTATTCCAGCAGTATTACCTTGTGGTGATTGTGAACTTTGCAAAAACGGAAGAAGTAATATTTGCCAAAAACAACTTATGCCAGGTAACGATTTTGAAGGTGGTTTTGCATCTCATATTGTTGTTCCTTATAAATATCTATGTCCTGTTCCTGATAAGATTTTAGAGAAATATACACTTCCTCAGCTTTCTGTAATTGCAGATGCAATTTCAACTCCATATCAGGTTATTGATAAATCAGAATTAAAAGAAGGTGATTTAGCTATTGTAATTGGTGTCGGTGGTGTAGGAATATATGGAGCTCAGATTGCAAAAATTAAAAGAGCAAAAGTTTTAGCATTAGATATTGATGATAATAAACTTGAAATTGCAAAAGAAAATGGAATTGATGCAACTCTTAATACTAAAGGTTTAGACTTTAGAGAAATAAAATCAAAAGTTAGAGAGATTGCAAAGGATTTAGGAGTTTCTAGATATGGTTGGAAAATATTTGAAATGTCAGGGGCAACTCCAGGTCAGGAATTAGCTTTTGGGCTAATTACTTTTACATCTACACTTTCAATTGTTGGTTTTACAATGGATAAATTAAATGTACGATTGAGTAACTTAATGGCTTTTGATGCAAAAATAATCGGAACTTGGGGATGTAAACCAGAACTTTATCCTGAGGTAGTTGAATTAGTTGCACAAGATAAATTAAGAGTAGATCAGTTTGTAGAAACTTTTCCATTATCAGAAATAAATGAAGTTTTTAAAAATACTTTAAATCATAAATATAACAAAAGGTCTGTTTTAGTACCGTAAATTATTAACTATAAAAATTAAAAATCATGTTAAACAATCATAACTTAGTAGAGCATAACTACACAGAAATCTTATTTGAAAGAAAACCTGCAAAGGACTTTGACGGAAACAAAATTGAAGGACTTTACAATGCATGGATTTCATTAAATAATCCATTACAATATAACTCTTACACTACTGATGCTGTAAAGGAAATTGTATTAGCTTTCAGAGAAGCATCAAACGACAGATCAGTAGTTGCTATTGTTTTTACAGCAGTTGGAGATAAAGCGTTTTGTACGGGAGGAAATACCAAAGAGTATGCAGAGTATTATGCAGGGAACCCTCAAGAATACAAACAATATATGAGGCTATTTAATGATATGGTTTCAGCAATTTTAATGAGCGATAAGCCTGTAATAAATAGAATAAATGGAATGAGAATTGGTGGAGGTCAAGAAATAGGAATGGCTTGTGATTTTTCTATTGCTCAGGATATGGCTCGTTTTGGACAAGCAGGACCAAAACATGGCTCTGCACCTGATGGTGGATCTACAGATTTTCTACACCTTTTTGTTGGTGTGGAGTTAGCAATGTTCTCTTGTACTGTATGCGACCCTTGGAGTGCACATGAAGCTCATAGACACGGATTGCTTACTGATATTGTTCCCGCTCTTAAAGTAGATGGGAAATTTGTAAATAATCCTCTAGTTAGAACGGATAGATGGGTGAGTAAAAAAACAGGTGAAATTATTTATGGTATGCCAAAAAAAGGAGATTCACTTTCTGAAGCTAAACGGATAGTTAAATCTGGAGAGATGGACTTATCTTTATTAGATGCTGCAGTAGAAAAGATGTGTACTAAATTAATGATGACATTTCCAAATTGTTTGAGTAAAACAATTAACTCAATTAGAAAGAAAAAATTAGAACATTGGGATCAAAATAAGGAAAGTAACAGAGATTGGTTAGCATTAAATATGATGACTGAGGCAAAAGCTGGATTTAAGGCCTTTAATGATGGTCCTAAAAATGATAGAGAAGTTGAATTTGTAAAATTAAGACAAATGCTTGCAAAAGGAACGGAGTGGAATGATGATATGCATAAAGCAATTTCTCCACAATATAAAAAATAAAAATGAGTAAAATAAAAATTGAATACCTGTTTGACAACTCTGTTGCCAGAATTATTTTAGATGATGGAAAAGGAAATGTTCTAGACTCTATAATGATGAAGGATTTACATCAGTTATTAGATAAATTTGCTGAAAACAAGGATTTAAAACTTATCTCTTTTGAAGGAGCAGGAAAACATTTTTCGTTTGGAGCTAGTGTTGAAGAACACACAAAAGAGAATGCGTCTGAGATGTTAAATTCATTTCATGGAATATTTTATAAGATTATGAATTTATCCATCCCTACTGTTGCAAAAATTTCAGGACAATGTTTAGGTGGAGGATTAGAGTTAGCACTTATTTGCAATACTATGTTTGCTGACAAAACTTCTTTTATGGGACAACCTGAAGTTGTTTTAGGAGTTTTTCCTCCTCCAGCATCTTTATTACTCCCTCTTAAAATTGGAAATGCAAGAGCTGAAGAATTACTTATTACAGGAGAATCTGTATCAGCTATAAAAGCAAAAGAAATGGGGATTGTCGCAGAAGTTTTTGAAGATAAAGAAACAATGGATGAAGAGCTTAATCTTTGGATTAAGAAATATATCTTACCAAAAAGTGCTTCTTCTTTAAGGTATGCAACAAAAACATCTCGAACATTTTTTAATCATATAATGAATAAGTTTCTCCCAAAATTAGAGGATTTGTATGTAAATGATTTAATGGAAACTCATGATGCAAATGAAGGAATCAATTCCTTTTTAGAAAAAAGAAACCCGAATTGGAAAAATAATTAAATATAACGATGAAAATTAATAAAGTTGGAGTTGTAGGATCAGGAATAACGGAATGGGGTCAGCATTAGCACAAAAATTCTCACAAGAAGGATCTGAAGTTATACTGCTGAATTAAGAACTGTTTTCAATACAGAAGATGCATTATTAGGATTGACATCAATTGGTAAAAGAGTAAAATATCAAGGAAAGTAAGATGACACAAATTGAGTTATGGGTAAACGGTAGAAAACATCAACTTTTAGTTGATGAGCATGACACTCTTGCATATATTTTGCGAAATAAAATTGAGCTCACAGGAACAAAAGTTGGGTGCGAACAAGGGAGTTGTGGAGCTTGTACAGTTCATGTAAATGGTGTAGCTGTCCAGTCATGTATTACTCCTGTTTTAAAGTGTGTTGGAAAAAGAATTTCAACCATAGAGGATGTTGCAAACCAAGGAGAATTACATCCTTTGCAACAAAAATTTGTAGAAAAAGGCGCTATTCAATGTGGATTTTGTACTCCTGGTATGATTATGTCAACTATGGATTTTCTGAAAGAAAACCCAAAACCATCAAGAGAAGAAATTGAAGAAGGACTTTCAGGAAATTTATGTAGATGTACTGGTTATAAAAAGATAATTTATGCAATTAAGGAATATGCAGATGAAAAATCGGTAGATACTTCTGATAAATTTAAAATGATAGGGGAAGGCAGACCTTATATTGAGGCGACAAAAAAAGTAAAAGGTGAAGCTGATTATACTGATGATATTCCTGAGAAAAACGCATTACATTGTAAGTTTTTAAGAAGTCCTTTTGCACACGCTAAAATAAAATCTATTGACTTTAAAAAGGCATTAGAAATTGAAGGTGTTGTAGATGTTGTTATTGGAAAAGAGCTTCCAAACAAATTTGGAGTTTTACCAATATCTGAAGATGAAACTGCACTTGCTGTTGATAAAACCAGATATATTGGCGAAATTGTAGTGGCGATAGTTGCCGAATCAGAAAGAATTGCAGAAAATGCAATAGACTTTATAAAAGTAGAATACGAACCATTAAAGGAGTATCTGGAAATGATGGATTCAACTTTGGATGTTGGCAAAAACGAGCAAATACATTCTCATTCAAGGTTTAACAATAACATTCATAAAAAAGCAGAATTACGATTTGGTGACCAAGAATCTGGTTTTGAAAATTCTCATCTTAAAGTTGAAAGACAGTTTGAGTTTGAAGGAATTAATCATGGTTTTACCGAGCCTCATGCAGCAATTGCAAAGTGGGATGAGAACGGATTAACTATAAAAACTGCAACTCAAGTTCCTCATTATTTACATAAGTCTTTAGCAAAGGTTTTAGAAGTTCCTATGAGTAGAATTAGGGTAATTAAACCTTATTTGGGAGGTGGTTTCGGAGGAAAATCTGATCCTTTTCCTCATGAGATAATAATATCACATTTAGCAAAGAAGTTAGGTAGAACAATTCGTGTTAAGTTAAATAGAGAAGAAGTTTTCCTAACAAATCATGGTCGTCATCCTACAAAGTTAGGCGTAAAAATGGGATTAAATAAATATAATAAAATCTCTGTTTTAGATGCAGATATTGTAATTGATGGTGGAGCTTATGGAAGCTTTGGTGTGGTTACATCTTATTATAATGGGGTTTTACTTCAAGCTCCTTATGAAATTGATAATTTTGGTTTCAGAACCAGAAGAGTTTATACAAATAAGCCACAAAGTGGTGCAATGAGAGGTCATGGTGCTGTAAATTCTCGTTTTGCTGTAGAAACATTATTGGATGAGTTGGCACATAAAGCAAATATTGATCCTTGCAAACTAAGATTAGATAATCTAATTTCCGAAAATTCAATTACTATCGGGCAATATAGAATTACTTCTAATGGAAGTAGAAAATGCCTTGAAACAATCATGAATCAGTCTGATTGGGACAAAAGGTATGGTAAGTTAGAAAAGGGAAAAGGATTAGGTGTTGCGGGAGGTTTTTATATTAGTGGCTCTGCACTTCCAATTCATTGGAATGAATATCCTCAATCGGTTGTTCATTTAAAAGTAGATATGGATGGCAGGGTTTTAATTACCTCTGGAGCAAGTGATATTGGACAAGGAAGTGATACTATGTTAGCAATAATTGTTGCTGAAGTTTTAGGACTTAGTATGGATAACATTTTTGTAGTGGCAGCTGACACATTACTTACACCAATAGATCTTGGCTCTTACTCAAGTAGAGTTACATTTATGGCAGGAAATGCCGCAAAAATGGCTGCCGAAAACATGAAAAATAAATTATTAAACACCATTAGTAAAGCTCATGATATTCCGAAATCTGAGATTAACCTATCAAAAGAAAGAGTGTTTTCAAATGATAAAACTATTGATTTAAACTGGAAAGAGGCAATAGTATTTCTGACAGATAAGGTAGGTGCAATTAGCTCTTCAGGATATTATAATTCTCCTAAATTGGGTGGTGATTTTAAAGGTGCTGGAGCAGGACTTAGTCCCTCCTATTCATTTGGGTCAGTAGTAGCAGAAATTGATGTAAATACGAACACAGGAGAAGTGAAATTAATAAATATTTGGGGAGCTCATGATGCTGGAAAAGCAATCAATCCTCTTGCAGTTGAAGGACAACTAGAAGGTAGTTGGCATATGGGATTAGGGCAAGCAATGAGTGAACAAATGAAATATTATAATGGAATGTTGCTCAATGCAAATTTTTTAGATTATAAGATTCCTACATCTGTTGATACTCCTCCTATTCATACAAATATAATTGAGAGTATTGACCCTGAAGGGCCGTTTGGAGCAAAAGAATGTGGAGAAGGTGCAATTCACCCTGTTTTACCAGCAATTGCAAATGCAATTTATGATGCAGTTGGAATCAGAATTACATCTCTCCCTATAAGATCTGAAGATATTCTGAGAAAAATCAAAGAAAAAGAAAATGGCGAATAAATATCTAAAAGCAAAAAACTGTGAAGAGGCAATTCATTTTAGTCAGTTGCATTCTGATTTTTCCTATATTTCTGGAGGTACTGATTTAATGGTAAATAAATATCAGAAAAATAACACTTCAAAAACCCTAATTGATTTATCGGATATTTCAGAGATGAAAAAGCTTCAACTTAATGAAGATATTGTAATAATTGGTAGCGCAATCACTCTTTCAGAATTAGAGAAAAATAATGAATTAATTTCTTTGTTTCCTTCACTTAATAAAGCGATTAAAAGCATTGCCTCTCCTCTAATTAGAAACTCAGCAACAATTGGAGGAAACCTATTATGTGATAACAGATGTATGTATTACAACCAATCCGAATGGTGGAGAGAAGCGATTGGAAATTGCTTAAAATGTGATGGGGATATCTGTATCGCATCAGGAGGAAAAAGAAATTGTTTTGCAAAAATGGTTTCTGATATTGCTCCAGTTTTAATTAGTTTAAAATCTTCAATTTGTATCGCTAAAGAAGATAAAGATATAATTATTCCATTAGAAGAAATTTATAGTGGTGATGGAATTAATCCACATACTTTTTCAAAAGAATCTATAGTTAAAGAGATAATTATTCCTAAAGGCAATCCAAAAACATCATTTGAAAAATTAAGAGAAAGAAAAACACTGGAGTTTACATCTTTAAGTTGTTCAATATCAGTAACAGGAAATAATATCAGAGTTGTATTAGGTGGAGTAGATTCTAAACCTGTCGTTTTGGATTTTGAAAAATCAGTTCCTGTTGAGGATATAATTATAAAATCCACTAAAAAATGTAGAATTATAAAAAATGATTTATATTCAAGAGAATACCGAAAACAAATGATTGGAGTTTTTATCAGGAATGGTTTGAAAAATATAATATAATGGAATATACTAAGGTGTTATATGATGAGCATAAGATAATTTTATCAGCAGTTGAGATGGTAGAGAAATCAGAACACTTACTAAATAAAAACCCTAAAAAATGGAAAGATTTTTGCGAGAAAATAATTTACTTTTTCAGAAATTATGCTAACAAATACCATCATCATAAAGAGGAACAAGTATTATTTCCGAAAATATCTGAGGAAAATGAGGTAATGAGAATGAATATAATTGCTGAGATGTTAGAGAATCATGATGATTTCAGAGATTACTTATCTGAAATTGAGGAAAGTTTAGACACTGATTTAAAAGATTCTTTTTCAAAACTTAGTGATTATTGTGAGGATTTAAGAGACCATATTGCAGCTGAAAATGAAGAGTTGTTTATTAGTGTTGAAACTCTACTATCGGAATATGATTTAGAAACTATGATGTTTCAATTCCAAGATATTGACAGGAATTTAGGAGAGGATAATAAAAAAGTATTGGAAGATAATTTGGAGAAAATTAAGAGTTTAATATCTTAATTATATCTTCAACAAAAGTTCGAAATAAGGACCGATAGGCCACTTTCATTTAATCCTGGGGGAAGGTTTAATTCAATGGTATTGGTAGAATCGTTTACACAATTGATAGCAGTAGCATTTACTATCTGATTAAGTTGTCCACCTACATTTATTAGAGCAGTTGCTACAGAATCGCAATGAATATTCTGATCTAATTCAATTAATAATACATTAGTACTACATGATGGTGGATTTGGCAAACTTATTATTGGATTTATAGGTGGAGAAATAATTGCTTCCCAGTATAGATCAAAACCTTCTAAAGCTACATTGTTATCACTGATAAAATTAATAGTAACACATCCATTAGAGCTAACTGGTAAAGGTAAATTAATACCTGAAAATGGCCCTCCAATTAAAGGTGAATTCGTATCAGGTCCATCAAATA
>DASCPP010000078.1:0-7565 GCA_036012565.1 Flavobacteriales bacterium
TTCTGTTTCTGCTAAATAAAAAGGCGATTAATAAAAGGGAAATAAGTCCTAAAATCCCTCTAGAAATAGAAGAAAAACTTATTCCTGATGTCGCAACTGTTGTTGGTGTAATCACCGCTTTTTTAAAAGCATAATTAATACCATTTTCATTTAATACTAAAGAATTCTCATTAGAAGATGTCTGATAAATTCTTGTCATTTCTTTCGGTAAAGTATAATGAAAAGAAAGAGTCTTTCCTTCAAGACTCCAGTTGCCATCAGCAATTAATTCAGCTTCAGAAATTTCATAATGAAAACTACCATCCTCATTAATTTGCATTGCATCACCTTCTGAAATTGGCTTTAAGTTTTCTCCAGTTTCAATTGTGTCAAGCAGAATATAATCGAAATCCCACCTACCTACAATGTCTTGCGAAAAAGAGAAAATGGAGAGGGAACAGAAAATAAGAAATAGGTAAGCTTTTCTCATTTTATTTCCCTTTGCGTTTATTTATTTCATCCCTTATTGCAGATGCTTTTTCATAGGCCTCCGTTTCAATAGCCTTTTTTAGCATTGTTTGAAGCTTGCTTAAAGTAAAATCTTTCAATCCCTTTTCTTTTGGGGCATCCGACTCCTCCTGCTCAAAAGCAATATTATCTTCTAATGTTTTATCCAATATGATACCGGCTTTGCTCAGTACCTGTTCGTAAGTGAAAATAGGGCACTTAAAGCGAACAGCAAGTGCAACCGCATCAGAAGTTCTAGCGTCAATTTCCACTTCCTTTTTACCTTTTGATTTGCAGAAAAAGGAGGCATGAAAAATACCTTCATTTAAGGTGTGGATTACAACTTTGCTGATAGTGATATCGAAATTATCGCTTATGCTTAAAAACAAATCGTGTGTAAGTGGTCTTTCAGGAGGATCAGAATCTTCCAGAGCTAAGGCGATAGAACGGGCCTCACACCAACCTATCACAATTGGTAATTGCCGTTTCCCCTCCATTTCATTCAACAGCAGAACATATGCATTGTTTTGCGAATCACTCGTTTTGAGTGCAGCAATATCCAGTTGAATTAACTTCAAATTTTAGTTTTTAAACTTCTTAATTTCTTCTATCATTTTTGGAACAACTTCAAAGGCATCTCCTACAATTCCATAATCAGCTGCTTTAAAAAATGGAGCCTCTGGATCAGTATTTATTACAACCATTACTTTAGAGGAGTTTACGCCCGCTAAATGTTGAATTGCACCAGATATTCCGATAGCAATGTATAAATTAGGAGCGACTGCTTTTCCTGTTTGTCCAACATGTTCTCCATGAGGTCGCCAGCCAATATCAGCAACTGGTTTTGAACATGCGGTTGCAGCTCCTAAAAGTTCTGCTAATTCTTCTACCATTCCCCAGTTTTCTGGTCCTTTCAATCCTCTACCAGCTGAAACAATTATTTCTGCTTCTGCCAAGCTGATTTTGCCAGTCGCTATTTCTTCTCCTTCAATAGTAATGTTTCCACTTCCTACTCCGCTTATTTTTTCAATGTTACAATTTCCTCCACATTCCACTAATCCGAATGCATTTGGCGCCAAGCTAAGAATAGCTTTTTCTGTATTTATGATTGTTTTTTCAATGGCTTTCCCTGAGAAAGCTTTCCTGCTTACTTGCAAAGGAGAAGTGTTAGATGGAAGAGAAATTACATTAGAGCTTATTCCAGCTTTTAGTTTTATTGCCAAGCGTGGAGCAATCATTTTTGAAGTATATGTGCTTGCAAAAATAATGATGCTTGCATCTGTGGCATGTTCCGAAAAAAGATTTGCAGTTGTCTGACTATCCCCTTTACTTATACCACTTACTGAAAGTACTTTGCTAGCACCATAATTTCCAAGTTTTGCTAGTTCATCATCCGTCACTTCTCCAAAAGACAATGCAACTACATCTGTTCCTAATAGTTTTGCAGTTTCACTTGCGTAGGATACCGCCTCAAAAGTACTTTTTCTAAAATTTCCTTCCCAACTTTCTGTATATACTAATACTGACATATTTTATTAAATAACTTTTGCCTGATTGTGAAGTAAGCTAACTAGCTCCGCTTCATTTCCGGTATCTACTAATTTACAAGCACTTTTTTCTGCTGGTTTTTCAAAACTTTCTGATGATGTTAAACTTACCTCTGAGGATGGTTCAATTACCTGTAAAGGCTTTGAGCGTGCTTGCATAATACCTCTCATATTCGGAATTCTTAAATCGCTATCTTCTACTAATCCTTTTTGTCCACCAATAACAAGGGGCAAGTTTGCCGAGAGATTTTCTTTTCCACCATCAATCTCTCTACTTAATTTTGCAGTATTTCCATCCATTTTTAATCCATTACAAGCATTTACAAAAGGGAGATTTAATATTTCGGCAATCATTCCGCCAACAGCTCCTCCATTATAATCAATGGATTCTCTACCTGCAATTATTAAATCTGCTGGAGTTTCTTTTAAGTAAGAGCAAATTGCATTAGCAGTAAAATAACTATCTGTTGGTATTGCATTTATTCTTATAGCGGAATCAGCACCAATGGCAAGGGCTTTTCTCATTACCGGCTCGACTGATGCGTCTCCCACTGTGATTACTATTACTTGTCCCCCTGTTTTTTCTTTTAGCATCATGGCTTTTGTTAAGCCAAATTCATCATAAGGATTGATAACAAATTGTATTCCACTGCTATCAAATTTACTGCCATTTTCCGAAAAACTAGTTTTGGAAGTAGTGTCAGGCACACTACTAATACATACTACTATATTCATGCTTTCTTTTATAATGTAATGTTAGTTAAGGTGTGCAAATTTAATGAAAATAAGCAGAATAATAAGAAGGGGATTTTTATTTTTTAGAGAACGTAATAGAAAGTTATTATTTATTTCTCTTTTTCAATTAAAATATTACTTTTGCACCCCAAAATACAGATAAAGAAATATTAATTAAATCTAGAAAAAAATGGAAATTATTGTAAAGTTCTTACCTCTATTTGGAATCTTAGCATTGGGCTTTGTATTCTGGAAAAATGCTTGGGTTACAAAACAAGACGCAGGAGATGATAAAATGAAAAGAATAGCAAAGAATATTGCGGATGGAGCTATGTCATTCTTAAAAGCAGAATACAAAGTATTATCAGTATTTGTATTTACTGTTGCAATCCTTTTATATTTTAAAGGTGAAAATGACATGAAAGATGGTCTCCATATTTCAAGCGGAATGGTTGCATTATCTTTTGTTGTAGGAGCTATTTGTTCTGCACTTGCAGGATTTATCGGAATGAAAGTTGCAACAAAAGCAAATGTTAGAACTACAGAAGCTGCCAGAACATCACTTGGAAAAGCATTGGAAGTAGCCTTTTCTGGAGGAGCTGTAATGGGACTTGGAGTTGTAGGATTAGGAGTTTTAGGATTAAGTTCTTTATTATTCTGGTACCAAGGAATGTTTGAAACTACTGAAGTAGTATTAAATGTATTAGCTGGATTCTCATTAGGAGCTTCTTCCATTGCATTATTTGCAAGAGTCGGGGGAGGTATTTATACCAAGGCTGCTGATGTTGGAGCTGACTTAGTTGGTAAAGTAGAAGCAGGAATTCCAGAAGATCATCCATTAAACCCAGCAACAATTGCTGATAATGTAGGTGATAATGTAGGTGATGTTGCCGGAATGGGAGCCGATCTTTTTGAATCCTATGTTGGTTCAATTATTGCAACTATGGTACTTGGAGCTACTTTAACTGGAGTCACATTTCATGGTGGAATGGGAGCTGTTTATTTACCATTAGTACTAGCTGCTGCTGGAATTGTAATGTCAATTATTGGAACATTTTTTGTAAAGGTAAAAGATGGAGGATCTCCTCATAAAGCTTTAAATATTGGAGAGTTCGGATCAGCAGTACTTATGATTGGAGCTTCTTGGTACATTATCAATGCAATGTTACCAGAAACATTTGTTGATGGTGAAACTACTTATACTGCTATGGGTGTTTTTTATGCAACTATCGCTGGTTTAGTTGCTGGACTATTAGTAGGTAAATCGACAGAGATGTACACAGGTACTGGTACAAAAGCTGTAAATTCTATTGTAGAGCAATCTGAAACAGGATCGGCTACAACTATTATTGCTGGTTTAGGTGTTGGAATGATGTCAACAGCTATTCCTATTTTATTAATTTCTACAGCTATTATCGTGTCTCACTATTTTGCAGGTATGTACGGAATTGCAATTGCTGCAGTTGGTATGCTTGCCAACACAGGAATACAATTGGCTATTGATGCTTATGGACCAATTTCTGATAATGCTGGAGGTATTGCTGAGATGGCAGAACTTCCTTCTGAGGTAAGAGAAAGAACTGATAAATTAGATGCTGTTGGTAATACTACAGCAGCTATTGGTAAAGGATTTGCAATTGCATCTGCTGCACTTACAGCACTTGCTTTATTCGCTGCATTTATGAAAACCGCAGGAATTTCTACAATTGATGTTGCTAACCCAGTTGTAATGGCTGGTTTATTAATTGGAGCAATGCTTCCATTTGTGTTTTCTGCAATGGCAATGAATGCTGTAGGTAGAGCTGCAATGGCAATGATTGAAGAGGTAAGAAGACAATTTAAAGAAATCCCTGCACTAAAAGCAGCTTTAGAGGTGATGAGAAAATATGATTCTGACATGAGTAAAGCTACTCCAGAAGACAGAGCTATATTTGATGCTGCTGATGGAGTTGCAGAATACGATAAATGTGTTGATATTTCTACAAAAGCATCTATTAAAGAAATGGTAATGCCAGGTTTACTTGCAATTATTGTCCCTGTTGCTATAGGTTTTGGTGGTGGAGCAGAAATGCTTGGAGGTCTTCTTGCTGGGGTTACTACTTGTGGTGTGCTTATGGCAATCTTTCAGTCGAATGCAGGAGGAGCCTGGGATAACGCTAAAAAAATGATTGAAGAAAAAGGAGGTAAAGGAACTGAAGCTCATAAAGCATCAGTTGTTGGTGATACAGTTGGCGATCCATTTAAAGATACATCCGGTCCTTCATTAAATATACTACTAAAATTAATTTCAGTTGTAGCTCTTGTAATTGCTTCATCTTTATAAGAAGACACTGAACAATAAATAAATATTATGAAAAATTTAATCAACATTTTAGGTGTTCTTCTCTTTGTTTTCTCAATAATTAGTTGCGGAAACAATGAAAATGATAAAAACGCGAATACATTAACTGAGGATCAGATATCTGCTTCAGATCTAAATAAAAATGGTAAAATAATTAAAACAAAAAAATCACTATTTAGTAGCTATGCTGAACACTTTGAGTATACACCTGAATATGAGATGCTAAATATTACAAAAATTATCCTACCTAATCTTGCTAATATGGGTCCCACCCCTGGTGATGAAAAATTATGTGAAGAAATAAAAAAATTGATTGGAGATAATCAATTAATTTTTAATTCTAATGAAGAATGCAGACAGGGCAAGTATGTAAATAAATATAGGATATTACAAAAAGGAACCATAAAAATAGGTGATAATGATTATACTGCAAGTTTATATTATAATGATCATAGTAGGGAAGCTGAAAAGAAGGCGTTTGAGGGAATAATAATTATAGAATTGTCCACGATTACATCATCATTACCAGAAGGTGAATTAATAATAAGCACAAAAAGATAACAAAGAAGAAGGCAGGTAATATCCACTAAAAAAACCACTCATTGAGTAGTTTTTTATTAATTAAGATTTCTTGGGTTCGAACAAACCATGAATCTTGTAATCAAATTAAATTAATTCAATATTGATATAAAAGAGCTCTTTTATGCTTTTTTAATAAGAAGTTTTTCTAAGCTGTTTTGAAAAGTCCGTGAATTTCGGCATCAATTTTGGTAATTACCTTTCCTAAATCTTCTTTTTCTTCCGAAAAGTTAATTTCATCCACATCTATTATAAGTAGTTTCCCTTTTGCATATTCTGATATCCACGCTTCATAGCGTTCGTTAAGTCGAGTAAGATAATCCAGGCGAATACTGCTTTCATAATCTCTTCCTCTTTTTTGAATCTGGCTTACCAAAGTAGTAGTAGATGCTCTTAAATAAATAAGCAAATCTGGACCTTGAATAAAGGAATCCATCAAGCCAAAAAGCTGCTGATAATTATCAAAATCTCGCATGCTCATCAGTCCCATTGCATGCAGGTTTGGTGCAAAAATAAATGCATCCTCATAGATGGTTCTGTCCTGAATAAAATCTTTCCCACTTGCTTTTATACTCAACACTTGCCTAAAGCGACTATTCAAGAAATAAACCTGCAAATTGAAGGACCACCTTTGCATGTCTTTGTAAAAATCATTTAAATAAGGGTTGTTTTCTACATCTTCATAATGGGCTTCCCATTTATAATGTTTAGAAAGCTTTGTAGTAAGGGTTGTTTTTCCTGAGCCAATATTTCCGGCAATTGCTACATGCATATTTTAAATTTTGACTAAAATAGAAAAAGAAAATTAATATAGGAATGTAAGATTAGTGTATTTTGATAATCGTTAATAAGTTTTTTGCAAATGCGAAATATTCCGCTAATTCATTTTTAATATTTCTTCTACAATTTCTCGATTATTAGAAAGTCTTGGCACTTTGTTTTGTCCTCCTAATTTTCCTTTTTTCCCCAGCCACCTATAAAAAGCACCACTTTTTAAGCTTTCTACTTTTGGCATTTGTAAAATCAAATCATTGGTTCGTTTTGCCTGATAATCAGAATTAATATTTTGCAAAAAGCTGTCCATTTCATCAGTGAACATATCTAAATCCTTTGGTTGTTTTTCAAACTCAATCAGCCATTGATGCGCTCCTGAAGTTTTCTGATTTATATAAAGTGGCGCTACTGTAAATTCTCTAATTGTGGTTTTGGTTTTTTTGCAAGCATGCCTTAAAGCACTTTCAGCATTTTCAACTACCAACTCCTCTCCAAAAGCATTGATGAAACTTTTTGTTCTACCAATAATTTTTATTCTGAATGGTGAAAGATTTGTAAAACAAATAGTATCTCCAATTAAGTATCGCCAAAGCCCAGCATTTGTTGTTATCACCAAAGCGTAAGTTGTATTTAGTTTTACCTGATCTAATCTTATTGTTTTTCTATTTCCATGTTTAAAATCTTCCATAGCAATAAACTCATAGAAAATGCCATAATCTAACATAAGTAACATCTCATCAGTATGGGTTTGGTCCTGAATGGCAAAATAACCTTCTGAAGCAGTATAGCACTCCATATAATTCATTTTTGGGTTTGGAATAATTTTTTGGAATTGCTTTTTGTATGGAGAAAAATTCATACCGCCATGCATATAAAGTTCAAGATTTGGCCACACTTCCAAAATATTATTGGCTCCAGTTTTCTCCAGAATTTCGTTTAGTAAAATCAGCATCCATGATGGTGCACCCGTTAAGCTGCTTACATCTTCATTTACTGCTTGTTCTACAATTTTTTTCAATTTTTCTTTCCATTTAGGAAGTAGAGCGGTTGCCAAATCTGGCGTCCGGTGCATATTTACCCAAAGAGGGAAATTATCAATTAGG
>DASCPP010000079.1:0-19053 GCA_036012565.1 Flavobacteriales bacterium
CCATTAACTATCTGTTTGGCAAAATCTACTGCTTCATCAACCAAATCTCCTTCCGCTTCTTTATCAATTAGCCCTATTTTTAACGCTTCCTCTCCTGAAACAGGTCTTGCAGTTCGTAAGATTTCTGCAGCTACATCAACACCAACTAATCTAGGTAATCGTTGAGTTCCTCCAGATCCAGGTATAAATCCTAAGTTTGCTTCAGGTTGACAAGCAACTATTGGCAATCCTTTTTTTGCAATTCTCGCTGTACATGTTATTGCAAGTTCATTTCCTCCACCAAAAGCAAAACCATTTAATGCACAAACTGTTGGTTTAGAACAATTTTGTATAGAATTTACTAATTGCTGAAATGTATGTGAATTTTCATAACCTTCATCAGGAGTTGTTAATGCTGCAAGCATATTAATATCTGCTCCTGAAACAAAGGCCTTAGTTCCAAATCCAGTTATAACAATTCCATCAATTTCAGCATTCATTTCTGCATTTTCAATTTCAGCTTTGAGTTCATTTAAAACATCAAGATTTAATGCATTTAATACTTTTGGTCTTCTGATAGTAAGAACTGAGATGTTATCTCTTTTCTTAGCTACTATTCTAGATATCTCCCATCCACCACTTGCTTTAGCTTTATTAAGTGAATCTGGAAATGGAAAATCAGTATGCTCTTCACACCACTCTTTAACCAATGAGTGTGATGTATCAATACCTATTTTATTCATCAATGTAAATGGAGCAGAGATTACCAAGGAAATTTCAGTTGCCATATCAAGATCGTCTACACTAACAATACCTAGATCAATAATATATGAGGCAAGAGCAAAATATCCACCAAGAAATTGTTTTCTTAATACTTCAGCTTTCACCGGATTAACATCAACCTGTTCATCTCTTTTTGCAGTATCCCATTTTGTATTATTAGCAACAGCATCCTGTAATACTTTTGGAGATTTGAACCAAGAAATATGTGTTTCTCTCATCTCCTCCAAACCATGATTTGTTATCGGATTTCCCCCAGTTAGATTTAATGCAGTAAATGGACCAACTCCTTGTCTTAAAGTTTTCTGTGCCATTTTATCTATTTCTTTGATTGAACCATATCCTTTTTCTAAACAAAGAATAGCTAATTCACAAAGTCCTTCAAAAATAGGGTCAATAGCATATCCATAAGAACTCTGAACCTCAATAGGTATTTTTCCAATAAATTCATAAAAACTCATTAATGTTTCTGTAATTCTCGGATCAGTATCTTTTCCAGGAACCACTTCTACTATTGGATTTCTTTCTGCAGGAAAGAAATAATGAGTAACAAGACATCTTTTTTTATTTGCAATATTTCTAAAAATAACTTCTGGCTGCATATGTGAAGAATTTGATAAAAATAGGCAGCTCTCATCAGTTAATTCCTCTACTTGTTTAAATATCATATCTTTGATATTACCATCTTCTGTTGCAGCCTCTAAAACAATATTTGATCCAAATACATTACTGTAATCAGTTGTATACAAAATACTGTTTTTCATAGTATCCGCCATCTGTGATTTGAATGCTCCAGATTCTCTACCTCTTTCTATTTTCTTCTCAACCTTTGCCTGTGCTATATCTAATGCCTGCTGGGATATATCTATTAATACAAGTTGAACATCATTTTTCCAGAAAACTTTTGCGAAATGCAAACATATATCAGGTCCAATCTGTCCTGCACCAATAACTGATAATTTTTGAATCTTTAAATCTTTTAAATTGTACGCCATAATAATATTTTATTTTAAAATTTAAATGAAAAAATACCTCCTATGATTTACTAGGTAGGTTCTCTAATTTATTCATTTATATATTTCTTAAACTTTGAAACGTAAACATACAATTGAATTAAAAAACAAAATATGATATATATCATATCTAAATATGTTTTTTATCCATTAGATTACAAAATATGATAAAAAGCTTTTCATTAATCTTACTAACTGCTGGTAAATCTGAGAGAATGGGTATACAAAAAGTAGTTCTTATTTTACACAAACATTAAGGAAATTTAGTCGGAAGAGGAAGCGTATACTCAATAATTTTATAAAAAAGTTCGAAAAAAGGACCAAGAGGTCCACCAAAAAGAAACCCACTAATTTGAGTGGGTTTTGTGTTTTTTCAGTCGGGGTAGCAGGATTCGAACCTGCGACCTCCTGCTCCCAAAGCAGGCGCGATAACCGGGCTACGCTATACCCCGAAAAAGTCAGCAAAAATAAAAACATTTACCAACTTAACAAGCGGAGAGGAAGGGATTCGAACCCCCGGTACCCGTAAAGGCACAACTCCTTAGCAGGGAGCCCCATTCGACCACTCTGGCACCTCTCCTTTCTAAAAATTAGCAAACTAATTTTAAGGTCGGCAAATTTATACTAATCCTTTATTCCTAGCAACATTTTATATTTATAATTTCAAATTGTTTTTTCTTTATTTTTAATTCGAATAGAATCATGGGAATACTATATTTGCACCCTACGAAAAATACAATGCTAAAAAAATCTATCTTCCTTCTGCTAATCTTCCTTTCACTTTATGGTTGTGTTAAAGAAAGAGATCTTTCAAAAAATGTAGTATTAGCACATATCCTTTCTCAACCTGACGGACTTCATCCTTACAATGATAATTCAGTAATGAGAAGCTATATTTTCCAATACACACAAAAGACTATTGTAAAACTTGATATGGAAAGTTTAGAATACATTCCTCAATTAGCAAAAAGTCTTGCGATAGTATCAAATAATGGTCTAGCATATACTTATGAGTTGCGTAAAGGGATTAACTGGGATGACGGCACTGCTTTAACTGCTAAAGATGTATTGTTCTCAACTAAAATAATGCTATGTCCTTTAACAAATAATGCTCAAATTAGATCTAACTATAGTTCTGTGATAAAGTCTATCGAACTTTATCCAGAGAATCCATTAAAATTCACAATGCATGCACATAAAGTGAACTATACTAATGCAGATATATTTTCTGAGCTTTATATCCAACAACAAAATTATTGGGATCCTAACAATGTATTAGATAACTTAACATTTGATCAAATTCATGCTCCAAAGTTTGAAGAAACTGAAGCATTGTCAGACTGGTTTAATAAATACAATCACTCGGATAATAGCTACCAGCCTCAACAATTACAAGGGCTTGGGGCTTACCAAGTAACTGAATGGGAAGCGAGTCAGTATATTGCAATAGAAAGAAAAGAAAATTGGTGGGGAGTAAATGATAAATCTATATATAGCAATTCGTTTCCTGATAAGATTATTTTTAAAGTCATAAAGGAGGACGCTTCTACATATCTAGCTTTAAAGAGTCAAGAGATTGATGTAACAACTAGAATAGGAACAATAAATCTTATGAAGCTTCAGGAAAGAGAGTATTTTAATAATAATTACCATTCTGAATTTAAAAATAGATATTCCTATAACTACATTGGATTAAATATGAAACCTGATGGAATCAAATACAAGCCATTCTTTGTAGATCAAAAAGTTCGTAGGGCTATGGCTTACCTTACTCCTATTGATGAGATTATTGAAGTTATGGTACATGGGAAAGCAGATAGACAAGTAGCTCAGATATCTACCTTGAAAAGCACATATAATGATACATTAAAACTTATTCCTTTTGATATTGAAAAAGCAAAAGAGCTATTAACTGAAGCTGGTTGGGTAGATACAGACGGTGATAATATTAGAGATAAGGTTATAAATGGTGTTAAAACACCATTTAGTTTCAAATTAAGCTACATGAGCTCTCCCATTACTAAAGAGATTGTACTTATGATAAAAGAAAGTATGTATAAGGCAGGTTTATTTGCAGAACCTACTCCAATGGACTTTACTTTATTTTATAAAAATGCAATGGATCATAATTTTGAAGCTATGCTCGGTGGTTGGGGTGGCAGTGCATCCTATTCTAATCCTATGCAGTTATGGCATACCTCTTCATGGGCTACCAAAGGCTCTAATTTCTGCGGATTTGGAGATGCTCAGAGTGATGCTTTAATTGAAGAGGCTAATACTTCACTAGACTCGGCAAAACACACAGAAGCTCTTTGGAAACTACAAGCTAAAATTTACAACGATCAACCTTATGTCTTTTTATATGCTAGTAAAAATAAAATTGCAATACATAAGCGTTTTGATAATATACAAACCTATTTTGAAAGACCTGGTGTAATGATACAAAACCTGAAACTAAAACCTGAATTTGCAAATGTAAATTTAGCACCTAATATTATAGAATAGAATGTTAAAATACACCGCAAAAAGAATACTTACTTTTATCCCTATGCTAATAGCTATCTCGCTATTATCATTTATTATTAGTATTAATGCACCTGGAGATCCTGTTGAAAGATTATCGAAAGCAGCTGGAAATGAAGGGTCAGTAGAACAGCAATCAGGTGCATCAAAAAAGATAAAAGAGGAATTAAGAAGGAAATTAGGCTTAGACCTTCCAATATTTTACTTTAGTATTGGAGATATAGCAAGTTCTGACACCTTATATAAGGTACAAGATAAATATCATCAAGCAAATCTAAAAGCTTTGACGCATCAATGCGGAAACTGGAAGGTAGTATCAGAATATTATCATGCTTTACTAAAATTGCAAAAAGCGCATCAGAAATTAAACACAAAAGATATTTGGAAAAGAGATACAACAAAATCAATTAATGCTATAAATGAGACATCTAATCAATTTGGATTTGAGATTGGCAGCTTGTTAGAAACTAGTAAATCTGATATTTTAGATTTCAAATTTAATAAAATGGCATCTCTAATCCAAGAGAATGATTTCTTAAATCAAATATCTAATCAATTTTATAGTGTAGGTAATAGTAGAGAGAAGCTTATTAGCGAGTCTACAAAATGGAAGAACTATATCCCTTCTGCAAAGTGGTATGGTGGCAACAATCAATATCACCTTTGGTTATTTGGCAATATGAGCTATTACCCATTTAAAACTATTATTAAGTTTAAAAGTATTTTTAAGACAAAAAGTGAAATACCTCAAGTATTTGCTGAAATGTGCAAGTCAAGATCAGCAGACAATCATAAAGAGTATTTAAACTCAGGTGACTACACTCATTTTAACAATGTTTGTTCTGAGTTAGCAAAATTTTCTAACGATACTACTGGGATAAGTTCTTCTCGCTTATTAAGAACCTTTGATGCTAATTCATATGAATCAGCTGATTCATTATATACAGCAATATACAACCAGAATATTAATCAAATAGAAAATCTAATAAATACAATTAAACATCCTGATGGTTCAATTGAAAGAAATAGACGGAAAGGATTATTAAGAGGTGATTTTGGAATCTCTTACATTGACGGTCAACCTATTTCAACAAAAATTTGGCAAAAGGTATGGATATCCTTTTCTCTTTCAATTATGTCAATTATTTTAGCTTATTTAATCAGCATACCAATTGGCATATTTTCTGCATATAAAAAAGATTCAGCCATTGATAGAGGGACATCCCTTGTTTTATTTACTTTATATTCTATGCCTTCTTTCTTTATTGGTACACTTTTGTTACTCTATTTTGCAAATCCAGATAATTTATCTTGGTTCCCAGTTTCTGGAATACAAGATCCAACATCATTTGATCCTGATTGGAGTTTTTGGATGAAAACCAAACATAGGATGCCATATTTAATTTTACCTATCATAACCTATACCTATGGATCTTTTGCATTTTTAAGCCGTATTATGCGAATTGGTATGATAGAAGTAGTATCGCAAGATTACATAAGAACTGCAAGGGCAAAAGGATTAGGAGAGAGGAAAGTAATACTAAAACATGCACTAAGAAATTCATTACTTCCAATACTTACTGTATTTGCTTCTATTTTCCCAGTTGCTATTGGTGGTTCTGTTATTATAGAGGTTATCTTTTCAATACCAGGAATGGGAGTTGAAGTATATAATTCTATTCTTAACTATGATTATCCAATGATAATTACAGTATTTACAATTACTGGATTTTTGACTATGTTAGGTTATCTGATTGTAGATATACTTTATGCTATTGTTGATCCTAGAATATCATACTCATAAAATTATGAAGAAACAAAATACAGATCAGAATTTTTCTTTTAAAAAATATGCTTGGAATCAATTCAAGAAGAATAAAATTGCTCTTGTTTCTCTTTATCTACTTGGGTTACTTATCATTATTGCATTGCTAGCTCCTTATATTGCAAATGACAGACCTTTGTATGCATCCTATAAAGGTTATACTTTATATCCGGCATTCAGTAGTGATAATCGTACAGATTCTATACAAGATCCAGTAAATGGAAAATTGGAGATTTTACAATATGATATTACAGATTGGAGACAATTAAAATTAGATAAGGTTGTTTGGCCTTTAATCCCTTATTCTCCAAGAACTCTAGATAGATACAACCGAGATTATGCTTCTCCATCAGGTAAACAAAGATATAAGAATCCTGATGGTATAATTATTGAACCTCCAAATAAATTTCGACATTGGTTAGGTACAGATGGTATTGGTAGAGATTTAGCTTCAGGGTTGATACATGGAACAAGAATATCACTAATGGTTGGGTTAGTTTCAATGGGTATAGCTAGTATTATTGGAATTATATTGGGTGCTCTGGCCGGTTTCTTTGGAGATAATACACTTAAAATGCCAAGAATAAAGTATTACTTTACATTATTTGGAGTTTTTATGGGATTATTTTATGGCTTTGGGCAAAGAAAGTATGCTATTGCTGATGGTTTCTCAGAAAATTTTATAGCAGGAATGGGACAGTTACTTATTAGCTTTGCAATAATAATTGGTCTAATTATTCTATTCAGGTTAGTTAGTAGGATGTTCTACTTTAGCATTTTGAAAAAAGAAATATACATACCTATTGACACATTCGTGTCTAGAGGTATTGAATTATTAAATTCTATACCAAGATTAATATTAATTATTACTATTACTGCTATTGTAGAAAGGAGTATATGGATTGTAATGATTATAATTGGTGTAACAGGATGGACTAGAATTGCTCGTTTTACTAGAGCAGAGTTACTAAGAATTCGTTCCTTGGAATATGTTCAAGCAGCTCAATCACTTGGTTTCTCTAGTGTAAGAACTATTTTTAAACATGCTCTTCCTAATTCCTTAGCACCAGTTTTTGTGAGTATTGCTTTTGGTATTGCTTCTGCAATTCTTATTGAAGCTAGCCTCTCTTTTCTTGGTATTGGGGTTCCGGATGATATTGTAACTTGGGGTTCCCTGCTCAATTTAGGAAGGCAAAACCTTGAAGCATGGTGGTTAATTATCTACCCAGGTATGGCAATCTTTATAACTATTACTATTTATAATATGATTGCTGAATCGTTAAGGGATGCTTTAGACCCAAGATTGAAGAGTTAATACTCCACCCTTGCATGATAGATATTCACCAATTTCTTTTTATAGAGTTTCTTTATTTGGGTAATATCTTTTAGGGTAATATCTGCATTTACAAACTGCCCACTATCTATTTGATTGCTTATTATATCTTCTACCAAATCATTAATATTATCTGCATTGGGTTGTTTTAAACTCCTTGCTGCTGCCTCTACCGAATCTGCCATCATCAGCACAGCAGTTTCTTTTGAGAATGGCTTTGGTCCAGGATAGGTAAAATCTTTTTTATCTACTTCCTCATCAGGGAAAGTGGTAATATATTGCTTGTAAAAATAATGCACAGTACTTGTGCCATGGTGGGTTCTTATAAAATCAATCAGCTCCTCTGGTAATTTGTTTTCTTTTGCTATCTCAATTCCATTTTTCACATGGCTAATAATAATATCCGCACTCTCATCAAATGATAGTTCATTATGAGGGTTAAAGCCAGCACTTTGGTTTTCAATAAAATACATGGGGGTTTTTAATTTACCAATATCATGGTAAAGCGCTCCTACCCTTACAAGTAATGCGTTCCCATTTATTTCAATAATACCTTCCTCAGCCAAGTTCGCTACTTGCAAGCTATGCTGAAAAGTGCCTGGCGCCTCATTCGCCAATTTCCTTAAAAGTGGACTATTGGTATCGGATAATTCCAAAAGAGAAACATACGAAACTAGTGAAAACACTTTCTCAAAAACAAAAATAAGTGGGTAAGCAAATAGGCTAAGCACACCACTTCCTGCAAAATACAAAAACTGTACCAAATTAATATGAACGATACTTCCTTCATGGGTTATTTCCAATGCAAAATAAGTAAGCCAATATATGCCAACAATTTTTATGGCTGAAACAAACAAATGAGCCCTTTTATACATTTGTAATACAGTTAAGATAGAAACAATCCCAGCAATGAGTTGCAGATAAACAAACTCAAAACCATTAGGCACAATAAAACCAATAATCAGAATAGTAATAAGGTGAGTGAATAATGCCAAACGTGTATCAAAAAATGCTTTGAGTAAAATAGGTGAAATACAAAAGGGAATCAAATACAAGAAATTGGCATTCCATTTTAAGGTAAAAGAAGTAAGCACAATCATACTTACAATGAGCAGTAAAATGAGTGTTACTTTTGTGCTGTCTTGCAAAATTTCAGGTCGGTATTGTTGTAGAAACAAGAAGAAAATTAAAAAAGCAACAAAGACTAATAATACTTGCCCAAGCAAAACAAAGCTAACAGATGCTTTACTCCAATGCTGATTTTCAAATTCCCTTTGGTAGGAAGATAATATTTGGTATTTATCCTCATTTACCAATTCTCCTTTCTGAATTATAATTTGCCCTTTTTGCAGCATTCCCCTGGTACTTACAATATTATCCAGCTCATAAGATAACATTTTTTCTGATGCTTGCTTATCATAAAACACATTTTGGCTAAGCGCTTCCAAAAGTAATGGTACAATAAAATCAGATTCTTGTAATGAAAGTTTGCTTAAAGAGTTGATGTAATCCACAGCAGAATTAATGGTGAAAAGATTATCTAATTCTTGTTTTTCCGCAACATTTTCTTTTTGCAATAGCACTTGAGAACCTTCCTCTTTCCACTGAAATTCATCAGAAAGCTGTACTATTCCATTGGTATAAAGATAATCTAAAATGCTTAAACCATAGTTTGCTACGCTATATTTTCTACTTTGGTTTGCTTGCTTTTTTAGTCCAAAAAGATTAAAAAAAGTAAATCCTTTGTCTTTTTTTATTTTTCTATCTTCTGACCATTTCTGTTCAAAATTCTGCACAAACTCTACTCCTTTCTGCTGGAAAATATTCTCATCAAAACTAAATATTGGTAAATTGTCATTTATTATCTCTTCCCTTTCTTTTTGTAATTGTTCCTGTGTTTTTAGAATTGGAAAATCGAAAGAAGTAATAATCGTTTCTTGAAGCCAAGGTTTCCCTTTGGAATATTCGTATTCAAAATTTATTTGCCTAGGAAAAGAATAAACAATAATAAAAAGAGTAATAAAAAACAGAAGTGCTTTAAAAATGGTGTCATGATTGTCACGAATAGAAGAAAAAACCTTTTTCATAGATGTATTAATATCAGTAGCGAAAATAAGTATAATTTACATAAATTCGCACCAAATTTAAAATCATAAAAAAACAAATAATGAAAGAAGTAGTAATTGTATCGGCAGTGCGTACACCAATGGGAAGTTTTGGAGGATGTTTATCATCAGTGTCAGCTACAAAATTAGGAGCAGCAGCCATAAAAGGTGCTATTGAAAAAGCAGGAATTAACTCAAATATCGTGAATGAAATATACATGGGAAATGTTTTGCAAGCTAATATAGGGCAAGCTCCTGCTAAGCAAGCGGCCATGTTTGCAGGCATTTCACAGTATGTCCCTTGTACGACTATCAACAAAGTGTGTTCTTCAGGAATGAAAGCAATTATGTTGGCTGCACAATCCATTAAGTGTGGTGATAATGATGTTGTTATTGCTGGTGGAATGGAAAATATGTCAAGCGTTCCTCATTATTTTACAAAGGGAAGAACAGGACAGAAATTAGGTGATATGAAATTAGTTGACGGACTTGTAAAAGATGGATTAACTGATATTTATAATAAAGTTCATATGGGGGTTTGTGCTGAAAAATGTGCAACCGAAATGAACTTCACAAGAGAAGAGCAAGATGCTTTTGCAATTGAATCCTACAATAGAAGTGCAAATTCATGGACTACCGGAAGATTTACTGATGAAATAGTAGCTGTTGAAGTCCCGCAAAGAAGAGGAGATGCTTTAGTAATTACTGAAGATGAAGAGTACAAAAATGTAAAAATGGATAAAATCTCAACCTTACGCCCTGTATTTGATAAAGAAGGAACAATAACAGCTGCCAATGCTTCTACCTTAAATGATGGCGCCTCTGCATTAATTTTGATGAGTGCAGAAAAAGCAGCAGAACTAAACCTAACTCCTTTAGCTAAAATTGTAAGTTATGCTGATGCTGCACATGAACCAGAATGGTTTACTACTGCTCCAGCAAAAGCATTGCCTATTGCCTTAGAGAAAGTAGGACTAGCTACAACTGATGTTGATTATTTTGAATTGAATGAAGCATTTTCAGTAGTTGGTTTAGCAAATATGAAAATTTTAGATCTGGATGCAAGTAAAGTAAATGTAAATGGTGGAGCAGTTTCTATCGGCCATCCACTTGGTAGTTCTGGATCCAGAATTATTGTAACGCTTATCAATGTATTGAAACAAAATGGTGGTAAAGTTGGTGCTGCTGGAATTTGCAATGGTGGTGGTGGCGCCTCTGCCATGATTATTGAATTAATATAATGAAATACGGAATTTCCAATCTATCAATTGTTCCTATGCGGGATGAGGCTGCTGACCATGTAGAAATGGTAAACCAAATTCTTTTTGGGGAGCATTTTAAGATATTAGAAAGTCGTAAAAAATGGAGTAAAATTCGCCTATCGCATGACAACTATGAGGGCTGGATTTCCAACAAGCAATGGATAGAAATTTCGGAGGAAGACTACAAGCAATTGGAGAAAGATGTTTCTACAATTACTACTGATGTTTTGGATATCATTACTAAGGAACAACCTCAACCAATAGTCATTGGAAGTATTTTGCCTTTTTATAAAAGTGGGCATGCACTACTGAACAATGAAATGTATCAGTTTGATGGCCTTACTACTACTGGATTTGTTAAAAAAGAAAAGTTAATAGAGAATGCATTAATGTATTTAAATGCACCTTATTTATGGGGTGGCCGTTCTCCTTTAGGGATTGACTGTTCTGGTTTCACACAAATGGTATACCGTCTGCAAGGAGTTGATTTACCCAGAGATGCGTATCAGCAAGCAGAAGTAGGGACAACTCTTAGTTTTGTGGAGAAAAGTGAAGCTGGAAATTTGGCCTTTTTTGACAATAATGAAGGTAAAATCACGCATGTAGGAATTATTTTGGAGAACAACCATATCATTCATGCTTCTGGTAAAGTCAGAATTGATAGAATAGACCAAAAAGGTATCTTTAATACTGAAATAGGAACCCACACACATAAGTTAAGATTGATTAAAAGTATTGTTTAATAATTTGTAGTTATCCTATGCAAAACATCCCCCTAGCAGAGCGCATAAGACCAAAAAAATTAGCAAAAGTTATTGGGCAGAAACATCTTATTGGAGAAAAAGGTACTCTTAAAACTGCAATAGATAATAAACTTATCCCATCTATGATTTTTTGGGGTCCTCCAGGAGTAGGGAAAACAACTTTATCCAATTTAATAGCTCAAGAATTAGACCGACCATTTTACACTTTATCGGCTATAAACTCAGGGGTGAAGGATGTGCGTGAAGTCATTCATAAAGCATCATCCTTAGGGTTATTCGGTAAAGATATTCCTATCCTATTTATTGATGAGATACATAGGTTTAGCAAAGCCCAACAGGATTCATTATTAGGAGCTGTTGAAAAAGGAGTAATTACCCTCATTGGCGCAACTACTGAAAACCCATCCTTTGAAGTAATCTCTGCCCTACTTTCTCGCTCTCAAGTTTATGTATTAGAATCCTTATCCAAAGAGGATTTACAAACATTATTGGAAAGAGCATTACGAGAGGATGAAGTATTAAGCAAACTAAACATCAAATTAAAGGAAACAGCTGCTTTAATGCAAATATCAGGAGGAGATGCTCGGAAATTATTAAATATTTTGGAGCTAGTAGTTAGTTCAATAAATGAAGATGAAATTATAATTACTAACAAGATTGTAGTTCAAAAAGCACAGCAGAATATTGTGCAGTACGACAAAAATGGAGAACAACATTATGATATTATTTCTGCCTTTATCAAATCAATAAGAGGAAGCGACCCTAATGCTGCTATCTATTGGCTAACAAGGATGATTGAAGGAGGAGAAGATGTAAAGTTTATTGCTAGAAGACTTCTTATTTTAGCATCAGAAGATATTGGGAACGCCAATCCTACCGCTTTAGTCATTGCCAACAATTGCTTTCAGGCAGTAAATATAATTGGTTTCCCTGAAGCAAGAATTACGCTTTCACAAGCTGTTATTTATTTAGCCTGTTCACCAAAAAGTAATTCGGCTTATATGGCAATAAATCAGGGCCAGGAAGAAGTAAGAAAAAGTGGAAATCTCTCTGTTCCATTACATTTAAGAAATGCCCCTAGCAAACTTATGAATGAATTAGGCTATGGAGAAGATTATCTATATTCGCACGACAAACCCAATGATACTCAGGAGTTCTTACCAGATGAAATAAGTGGAATGACCTTTTACAAACCTTTAAATAACGCTAGAGAAAAAGCCTACCGTGAAGGATTAAAAAATATATGGAAAGGAAAATACAATTATTAATTTATATTTGTCATATGAAAAATAATATCTTCTTTTTTATATGTATTTTCCTGTTTTCTGCTTGCAAACATGAATTAGAAAGACCGACTTGGGATGTTGATTTATTAGTACCATTAATTCATTCCCAGATGAGTATTGATGATATCGATATGCTCTCTGATAGTACTATTACAATCAATGAAGATGAAGATGGCTTTATCACTTTAGTCTTTCAAGAAAAGTTTACAGATATAAATTTAGATACTTTAATAGATATTAAAGATACTCTTGGTGTCACGAAAGTTGTACTGGATTCCATGACTTTTAAGGATATTAGTATTACAGAAAAATCTCGACTTGGAGAACTCTTAGGGCCTTTAGGAAGAATTGCATTCCCTCATTTGGATACAATGAATATACCAGGCATGCCTGGTTTAATACAAGGTAAAAATATTCCAATAGATGCAAGTGAACATTTCGAAAGCATGACTTTTCATAAAGGTTATCTTGTTATACATATATATAATGGATTTAAGACTGACTTAGCAAATGTAGATATAAGTTTGATTGATGCTAACAACAATAATACAATTGCATCTTTCAATTTTCCATTAATACCCTATGGCTCAACTGTACATGACAGTGTTTTCTTAGGAGGAATGTCTATTAATAAAAATTTAGTTGCTATTATAAATAATGTTGATGTATTAGCAAGCTCTGCTCCTGTTATAATAAATCATTGGGATGCTATTTTCCTCACGATAGAAATCATAGATATTACCCTTACTGATGCTACTGCCTTCTTTCCTACTCAACAAGTTGCAGAAATTATTAAAGAACACCCTTTTAACCTAGGAAGCGCCCGTATAACAGAAATTAAAATCAAAGAAGGGGCAGTCACAGTTAATTCTACAAGCACATTGCCTGACACAGGAAGAATCTATTATAATATTCCTTCTTTAACATTAGGAGGAAATACATTCTCTTCATTAAATATTGTTCCGCCATCAAATAATGGTGAATATACTAGCTATAAATATAATCTTGATGGTTATATTCTTGATTTAAAAGGAAAGCAAGGAAGAAGTGGTGGAGATACCATCAATACAATATATACAGAATTTTTTGCATTTATTGATTCAAGTGGCGTATTGGTTCATCTTAATCAAACTGATAGTTTCTTCTCGTATACAGATATGGATATTATACCAGAATATGCAAGAGGATATCTAGGACAAGATACCATTAAGGTTGGGCCAGAAGAGAGAAAGACCAATGTCTTTAACAAAATTCTTTCTGGAGATTTGGATCTAGAATCTGCAAGACTTGCTTTTAATATTAGAAATTATTTGGGTGCTAATTTGCAAATCAAATTTGATCAATTAAGCACTTACAATTCCAGTACGAATACTACTGTTTCGGCTGGATTTAATTTCTTATCTCAATTCCATGACATTACAAGAGCTACCGAAATAACTGGTGCAATTCCAATTGTTCCTTCAATTACTGACATAGAATTAGATGCCGAGAGTATGCTTGAAATACTGCCCAATAAATTAAAATCAAAAATGACCCTCTATGTAAATCCGTTTGGCCCTGGAAATATTCCTGATTTTCTATATCCAGCACACACCATTGATGCGACTTTAAATTTGGAAATTCCTTTGTCAATCATTGCAAATAACTTAACATTAGTAGATACAAATGAAGTTGAAGTGAACCAAAATGATGAGGTGGAAATCGATAAACTATTTTTAACCATTAAGAATGGAATCCCATTTGACGCAACTTTAAATGTGATGCTTTATGATGAAATGGATAACCTTATCGATACCCTTTTTAATAATGCTATATTACTGTCTGCAAAAACGGATGAGGATAATCTAGTGACCCAGAGTACAGCTTCCACCCTTACAGCTAATTATAACAGTAGCGAAAAAATACGGAAAGTTATAACAATTGCTTCTTTTAATACACAACCCAATAATAGTTTTGTAAAAATTTATTCTGATTATAAAATGGATATTACAATGAGTGCAAAACTTAGAAAAACCATAGGAAATTGAGAAAATTAATTTATAGTTTACTACTATTAATTTGTCCTTTTATTACAAAAGCAACAGATACTAATTTAACTCAAGACACTTTAATTCTGAGCAGTACAATCAATGTGGAATCAAATAGCTTAAATATGGATCTTGCAAATAAAATGCTATTTGGTGGTTACATTAATGAAAGTCAAAAAAATAGCTGGATTTCTAAATTAGATAAAAACAACACTCTATTTACTGAAGTTTGCAACACACTTAGTTTTCATAGAAATTTTGGCGACAATTCGTTTTACTTTTCTATTGCAGATAGAAACTTAGCAAAAATGTTATTTTCTAAAGACTTCATGAAGGTTGCTCTTTTTGGAAATTATAATTACCAAGGAGACACTTTGCATTTTGATAAAACTAATTTTACTTTAGATAGATTTCAACAAATAAAGATGGGTTATAAAAAAATATTTCAGATTCAAGAGAATAACTTAACAATTAGCACAGCAGTTTCCTATCTAAATGGAAATCATCATCTTTCTTTTATATCTAACAATGCTTCTTTCTATACTGCACCCTTTGGTAGTAGCAATAATCTTTCTTACGATATAAGTGCCTTTGCTACCGATACTGCTAATTTCAAATATTTTGAAAATAATGGAACTGGATTTGCTTTTGATTTTGCAATCAACCTTGAAAATAAAAATAAGAAATACACCCTATATCTTAGCGATCTAGGATATATCAATTGGAAGGAGAGCGCTTTAAAATATAATACGGACACCTCCTTTTCTTTCAACGGATTTGAAATTGAAAATCTATTAGACTTTAACGATTCCATTCTAGAAGCAGAGTCCGATAAATATTTGGAAGATATTTATATTAAAGGAAGAAAAGGAACTGTCAAATCATATATCCCAGCTAATTTTGGCCTTAAAATGGAGGCACCGCTAAATGATTTATATTTTAGTAAATATATTCTAGGCTTGAACTTAAAATGGCAACCATTTCAAGATAATATGCTTATTTCAGGAGAAAAGATTCTTCAGGGATTCTATGAGTCTGGTTATAGCCCTTATTTTTACATAAAAGCTTTTACAGAAAATAAATACGCATTAATTGCTCCCCAATTATCTATTGGTGGATATTATCAAAAATTAAGCTTAGGGCTTTCTGCTAAATTTGGTAAGAAGATACCTATAAGCATAGGTAGCAATCATATTGAAAGTATTTTTAAAGGTAGTGATAGTCAATGTTTGAATGTTTATTTACAGATTGCTGTAAAATTTTAAAATCATGTTAGCAAAAATCAATAAAATACAACACCAAAGGAGTGGTAATTTCTTTTTGATGGCAGGACCTTGCGTTATTGAAGAAGAATCAATGGCAATGGAGATTGCAGAAAAAATCTTTGCGATAACCAACAAATTAGAGATTCCATTTATCTTTAAAGGAAGTTATAGAAAAGCAAACAGAAGCCGCTTAGATTCTTTTACTGGAATTGGCGATATGGAAGCTTTGGAAATCCTAAAAAAAGTGGGAGAACGATTTAATATCCCTACAGTAACGGACATACATACTGCTGAAGAAGCTGCTATTGCTGCAAAGTATGTTGATGTATTGCAGATCCCAGCTTTTTTGTGCAGACA
This sequence comes from Flavobacteriales bacterium, assembly GCA_036012565.1. Taxonomy (GTDB): domain Bacteria; phylum Bacteroidota; class Bacteroidia; order Flavobacteriales; family BACL11; genus DUAL01. The sequence continues at coordinate 16,520 of DASCPP010000079.1, forward strand.
AACTGAATTATTAGTTGCAGCTGCAAAAACAGGAAAATTGATAAATATTAAAAAAGGGCAATTCCTTTCTGCTGAAAGCATGATACATGCTGTAAATAAGGTAAAAGATAGTGGTAATAATGCTGTGATGCTTACCGATAGAGGGACCATGTTTGGATACCAAGATATGGTTGTGGACTTTAGAGGAATCCCTACTATGCAAAGCTTTGGCGTTCCTGTTATTTTGGATATTACACATTCCCTGCAAACACCGAACCAAAATAATGGTATAACAGGTGGCAAACCAGAAATGATAGAAACAATAGCCAATGCAGGAGTTGCAACTGGGGTTGATGGGATCTTTTTAGAAACACATCCAAATCCTAAAAATGCAAAATCAGATGGAGAAAATATGTTGCAACTTGATCAATTAGAACAGCTGCTTGTCAAACTAATAAAAATACAAGAAGCAAGTAGATAAAAAATGAAAAAGCTACCACTTTCTACATAATGATGGAACTGTAGAGAAAAAGATAGTTATTGAATAATAGTAGCACACCAGCCCTCTTCTACTGGTTTTAACCAATTAGAAAGCTCACTCTTTTTTTGTATTGTAAGGTCGTAAAATAAAGTTTCTTTATTTGCAAACTCTGCTAATTTAAAAGTAGGCATACATCTAATAATACCATCTATTCTGCAAAAAATATTTAACCTATTTAATAAAGAAATAGAAAGATCTTTTTCTAATTCTTGAATAATTCTTTGTAAAGAATCAATAGAACAGCCTCCTACTCCAAATTCAGAATCATCCAATGCTATAACAATAAAATGATCTTCTTTTATTGTTACTGCTGCAGTTAAAGGGTTATTGTGATAATCCCAAGTTTTAAGGTATTCTAAGATTTTTTCTAGGATAACCTCTTGCTGATAATCAGTTAATTTAGATTCAGAGCCATATATCCACAAACGAGATTCATCTGAAATAATATTAAAATCAACTAACATTATATATTATCTGCTATTAACTCTGCAATATCTAATACCTCCGCAGATCCTTCATTTACTGATTTTACTCCATCAGTCATCATTGTATTACAAAACGGACATCCAGTAGCAATAATATCTGGTTTTAATTCAAGAGCTTCTTCAGTCCTATCAATATTGATTTCTTTATCACCTCTCTCGGCATCTTTAAACATCTGAGATCCTCCTGCTCCACAACAAAAAGACCGCTTCTTAGATCGCTTCATTTCTACTAGATCAACCCCTAAGGATCTTATTAAAGACCTCGGGCTATCATACACCCCATTAGCTCTTCCTAAATAACAGGGATCATGATAAACAACCTCCTTCCCTTTCAAATCTCCTGTAATAGTTAATTTACCTTCAGTAATTAAGCTTGAGATAAACTCTGTATGATGTTGTACAGTATAATTCCCACCTAAATATGGGTATTCGTTCTTTATCGTATTATAAGAATGAGGGCAGGTTGTAACAATTCTTTTTACATTGTATACGTTCATCACCTCAATATTCATCATAGCTTGCATTTGAAACAAGAATTCATTTCCTGCTCTTTTTGCTGCATCACCTGATGATGATTCTTCCGTACCTAATACTCCAAAATTAACTCCTGATTTATTCATTATCTTAACGAATGCTCTCGTAATTTTCTTAGCTCTATCATCAAAACTTCCGGCACTTCCTACCCAGAAAAGAATATCAGCTTCTTTTCCTTCTTCCATAAACTCGGCCATAGTTTTTACCTGCAATTCGTTCATCTGATTAAGATTTAAAAACTTGGATTTTAACTTCTTTATCTACTAAATCGGTAAACTTTCCATCAAATCGAGTTGCCCTTACAATATGATTATCCACCCAATGATAATTTCCTCCTCTTGGTTTTCCCATCAAAAGTCCATGGTACTTAAATCCATTTTCTTTCAGCCATACTTCTGTAACCTCTCTATGTTCTTCCACTCTGGATGTAAAAAAGGTAATATAATGTCCCTGTTCATACCATTTATTTAAAGTTTCTAAAGCATCAGGATACGATTTTGCTGTCACCATTCTTTCTGGTTCTTCATTTGGTATATCATCACAAATAGTACCATCAATATCTATTAGGTAATTTTTAATCTCATCTGGTAATACAGGAGAGATATGCTCTCCATCTACTATCTTTTCTACTAATTTATTCATCTTTCCATTTTAATCTATCAGCTGCTGAGAATTGCCAAGGAGCTCCATTATTTTCTATATTATTAAACATCATATTTAGCTCTTGTGGGGCAGCTGACTCTTCCATTACTAAATGTCTTCTTAAATCCACTATAATTGAAAGAGGATCAATATTTAAAGGACAAGCCTGTGTACAAGCATTACAAGTAGTACAAGCCCATAATTCTTCTGTTGAGATATAATCATTTAGTAAAGATTTATTATCCGAATAATCTTTACCATTTCTATCAATATTTCTTCCAACTTCTTTTAACCTTTCACGCGTATTCATCATAATCTTTCTTGGAGATAACAATTTACCAGTCTGATTAGCT